>JANNNU010000122.1:0-24380 GCA_031398695.1 Paracoccaceae bacterium
CTCCGGGCAGTTGATAGCGGCGCGACAACAGGAGTCAACGTCACGACCCGGCCGCCAAGGAGGCCTCGCGCGCCGCACCGGGGCCAAAGCCGGTCGCCAAGGGCGCAGTCAGGTCAGCGGCCAGGCTCGCGGCAGCACGGCGGAATCCGGGGGATATGATGGCGCAACAGGTGGTCATGGCGTCGGCTCAGATGGGGCCGATCGCAACGTCCGAAACCTGAAAGGACGCGACAAGATTTGGCGCGGGGGCTCCATGGGATAGGAAACCATAAATATAGGAAAGCTCCTTGTCGGTCACGCCAAACCATGGCTGCTTTGGCACAATGCTGCATGGCCGTGCTGCACTGCAGTCACCCCGCTTTCCGCCCTGAAGGTCGGTCATGCCGCGACTGCAAGCGGTATCTGAGAAACCGAAACGAACGGTAGCAAGGTCCCGCTTAGCGGACGTGGCCCCACAGAAAATGCTGCGATGAGCATGAGCGGCCGGTCTGGGGACGCGCAACGCGATGTCCACCCAGGCCCGACCGGTCGCTCAGGGCCGGGCACGTTGTTGAGCCTGCGAATGGTTCTGCCTCGTGGCGGTCGGCCTGAATGGCCGGTGTTGGCTCTTCTGGACGATAGCCCCGACAAAACCAAAGTGTTTCTGTCGGGGGCAGAATGGATGGTTTTTGGCACCAAACACTTTGGTCTTTTTGCTGGGATGTAAGGCTGGAATTACCCCGAGGTGAAATAGCTGGAGAAAGTTAGCAGGATCGCTGCTTCGATCCAATATGGCATGCCCCACAACATTTCGGTTGTTTTTGCAGATGGAACCCCAAGGTTTGTATTTTACTAAGAATATGGCATCATGCGTGCGTGGATAACCTCATTTACAATCGCACCGAGGAGCGATCTTGACGGAAAAGCAGTTAACCAAGCGCGAGCAGGCGTTCGTTAGGGAATATTTGTGTGATCTCAACGGCACGCAGGCCGCCATTCGCGCCGGTTATTCCAAGCGCACCGCCCGCATAATAGCCAGCCAGAACCTTACTAAACTTAACATCCGAACCGAGATCCAAGCCCTGACCGCGGCCCGTTTCGAACGCCTGAAACTCGACGCCGACGGCCTGTTAGTGCGCGCTGCGACGATCCTGATGGCCGACGCCCGTAAGCTGACCAGCCTCCACATCGGCGCCTGTCGCTACTGCTGGGGCATCGGCCACGAATACCAGTGGCGAAGGCCAGAAGCACGGAGTCACGGACCAGTTTCAGGCGCTGGAGGAATTGGGCCTCAGGTTGATGGCCAGAGACAAGGGCAACGGAGATACGGCCAATTTTCTCGCTTTGCAGCTTGCTGGGCGGCTTCATGTCTGGTCCGCCTGCATAGACCGGCCCGCGGTGCCCAGTTTTGCCATCGCGGCGTCGACGTCACTTTCCACCCAATAATTGCGCCCGCCGAGTAGGATCGGCTTCGGCAGACGACCTGCTTCCACATAGCGGTAAATTGTCATGCGACCTCGTCCGCCCAGTTTGGCGCGCAGGTCGTTGAAGGTGAGATAGCGTAGTAGCAACATGGGGCACTCCGATTCGCGTCGAGGTGCCCCTTATTGATTCGATAATTTCTGGCTCCGGGAGCCGGTAGTTTTTTTCTACCCCCCAGTCGGCCCTCTTCCTGCTTCGTCCAGCTCTTCCTTCGTCAGCGGGAAGAATTCAATTTCTGTTAACTTTTGGATCGACACTGGTATTCTTAAAGGCTTCCACGAAAAACTCTTGAACCGGACATTAGCGTCAATGAAGGCTTCGAAGCCTCGCGCCAATCCCAAGAATTATCGCGGCTTCTCCTCATCATGTTCCACGGCTTCGAGCAGGCCGTGTTCTAAGACCATCACAGCTTGCAGATGTGCGGTATCCTTGTAGTCGGTGAATGGCCTTTCAACTGCGCGTAGTATGTTGTGGATATTGCCCTTTCCGGTATGGTCCCTGTGCCGGAAGGCGACTTACCGCCTTGCAGCATTGACGAAGGGTGGCTGGCGTGTGGCGGCGGCTAATTTGGCCTGCTCGAGCACCACTTGTCCGGCCTAGATCCGCTGAAGCATCCCCTGACCCAGGTCCGCTCTTACATTCTTTGCGAACTGGCTTAGCGCAGAACCCTGATGGTGTTCGTCTTCGTTCCGCATGACGCTGTAGCAGTGAAGAACCGATTGCCACTCCATTCGAGGCCTTCCGTACGCCATCACAGAACGCAAGAGATGATCGGGCCTATCAATCCAGTTACCATGTGACCCTAGAACCGGAAGGTACTCTAGGTCGACACCAGCCAAGTATTCAATCTCTTCTTCAATTCGCGTCTTGCCCGTTCTCGTCAGATAACATCAGAGCCATGGTCGACCCGCACTTGGTTTCAGATTAAGAGTGCAGAAGTAACGCCTGTTTCGGTAGTTACATGCTTGGCCCACAGCTCCATGATTTCACGCCGCTTGTCGATATTGTCGGTTCGGATGTAGCTGCGCGACACGGCCGTACCCACAGAATGGGCCAGACACGCCTCTTTAAGCTCGAATGGATACTCGGTCGCCTCATCCAGCCAAAAGCGAAAACTCGACCGAAATCCGTGCGGCCGAGCCGCCATGCCGCGCCGCTCCATCAAACAAGACATGGTCGCATCCGAAATCACGCCCTTTCTGACACTCGGGAAGAGGAACCCATCCCGGACAAAGGGTCTGGCAAGATCAATGACCCTCTGGGCCTCGGAGCTTAAGGGAACTGTGAAGTCCGGGGTCTCGCCCTTCCTACGCTTCATGTCTTGGCCTTCGATCTTCCACACGCCATCTTCGATCTGGTTCAACTTGAGGAATCGGAGTGGCTTGGACCTTGTGCCCGCGGTCAGGATCAACAGTCGAAGGGTAAGATGAGTGATCGAGGGCACTGCCAAAGATGCATAAAAGGCTGGAACGTCTCTCGAAGGAACGGACTCGCTGTGTTTTACGAAATGCCGCGTCGCCCCGAGCAATTCCTTCGCCTTCTCGGTTGCCTTGAGGTCAACGGTCAGACCCATTGCCGCTGCGTGTCTGAAGACGATGCCAATCCGGTTCAGGGCCTTTCTGGCGGTGTCGGCTTTCGTGTGCCAAATCGGCGCCAGCACATCCTTGATGTCCCGCTGGTCGACCTCTTCTATGGGTATCTTCCCAAGTTTGGGCAGCACATGCAGCTGAAGTGGTGAGAACCAACGGCCCGCCAAGCCGTCGCCCTTGAGCTACGCCTTAGGTTTTTTAAAGGCTTCCTTAGCGATCATGCTTAAACTGGAATCAGCTCTCGATTGCGCGCGTGCAGTCGCAGTTCTTTCCTTTATCGGGTCCTTTCCAGAAGCGGCCACGTTTCGCCACCTGTCGGCGAGTTCTCGCGCTTGCTTAAGCGAAACCAGTGAAAGGCTGCCGAGTCCCATTTCCCGACGCCGCCCGAAGATTGTGGCTCGCAGTACCCACTTGCCGTGTTTCGCGTCCCGTTTGACTAGCCATAGACCGGCACCGTCGCGGTATTTCCTGCTGACGAGTTCTTGACGGCCGCTGCCGAAAGGAGATGACGAGCTGTCATGATTTCAGCCCACCCTCTGGTCCACCTCTAGATATGGTGTAGAATGGAATAGTCTGGGCCAAGCTGAAACAGCAGAACTGCTATTTTTACGATGATTATCGTACTGATGGGACATTTTGGTGTTTAGATGTACATGTATTCGAGGCCGGCCGCGGGCACCAGACGACTAGACCGAAGCCGCCCTGGGCCGGTTCAAGGCGAAGGTTCAAGGCGAATGGCATCGGGGCAATTCGCGGACACCTTACAATCGCAGGGCTTCGGGGCCATATTGCGACCAACAGGGGCCGGCGTGGCTGGACCCTGACCCTGGATCCGGGCCGCGGAACGCCGCCCATCGGAGGTCATTTGAAGCAATATTCGTTGCTGGATCTTTCGCCCGTTCCAGAAGGCCGCACGACGGCCGACGCGCTGGCAAACACCGTGGCGCTGGCCCGGGCGGCCGAGAAGTCGGGTTACAACCGGTTATGGCTGGCCGAGCATCACAACATGGTCGGTGTGGCGAGCGCCGCGACTGCCGTGGTCATCGGCCATGTCGCCGGGGCGACCCGGACGATCCGCGTCGGCGCGGGTGGCATAATGCTGCCGAACCACGCCCCGCTGATGGTGGCAGAGCAGTTCGGGACGCTGGCAACCCTTTTCCCGGACCGCATCGACCTCGGGGTCGGGCGCGCGCCCGGCAGCGACATGGCCACAGCGCGCGCTCTGCGACGCAACATGGCACCCGAGGACCGCTTTCCGCAGGATGTGCAAGAGCTGATGGCCTATTTCGGAAACATGCCCGACACGGCGGCGGTTCGCGCCATTCCCGGCGTCGGCACGCATGTGCCGGTGTGGATTCTGGGATCAAGCCTTTATGGCGCCCAACTGGCCGCCTATCTGGGGCTGCCCTATGCGTTCGCGGCGCATTTCGCCCCGGCGATGTTGCAAGAGGCGCTGCACGTCTACCGCACCAGCTTCAGGCCGTCCGGCACGCTTGCGGCACCCTATGTGATGCTGGCCGCCGGGGTCTGCGCCGCCGACACGGACGCCGAGGCGCAATTCCTGCGGTCGTCGCAGATCCTGGCGTTCGCGCGGACGATGACCGGAAAGCCGGGAAAACTGCCGGTTCCGGTGGCGGATGTCGCGGCAGAGGTTGCGCCTTTGGTGCTGGCACAGGTGACGCAGGCGCTGTCCTGTTCGGCAACTGGGTCTGCTGCCACGGTGGCGCTGCAGTTGCGCGCCATTCTGGACGCGCATCAGCCGGACGAGCTTTTGGTGACAGGCATGATCCACGACCCCGTGGCGCGGATCCGGTCGTTCGAGATTGCGGCCGGCGTGTTGAGCGATCTGTGTGACTGCCGCAAGGTCGCGTGACCAACTCTAGACAGTGTGCAGGTAAAGGTCGAAGTCCACTTCGGACACGGTGCGCTGTACGCGGGCGTATTCGGCGGCCTTCACGGCGGTGAAGGTGCGGTGCATGTCCGCGCCCAAGGCCGATTTAAGGAAGGCCGAGGCCTTCGCCAACTCGATCGCGCTGCGCCAGTCGACCGGGATGGCGGGGGCATCCGCGCCGTCGACATAGCCGTTGCCGGTGGTTTCCGGGCCGGGGTTGATTGCGTTGGCCATGCCGTGGCGCACGCCAGCCAGCACCGTGGCGGCCACAAGATACGGATTGGCATCCACCCCAGCCGGCCGGTGTTCGATCCGGCGCGCGGCACGGTCACCTGCCGGGATGCGCAGCGCGACCGAGCGGTTGTTGACGCCCCACGTCGGGCTGACGGGCGCATAGGACTGCGCGGCAAAGCGCCGCCAGCTGTTGGCGTGCGGCGCAAAAACCAGCATCGACTCTGCCATCGTCGCGCGCAGGCCACCCAGCGCGTGCAGGATGGCGGGGTTCCACTGGCCCTCGACTGCTTCGACGAACACGTTGGTGCCCGCGGCGTCGAGCAGCGAGACGTGGAAGTGCATGCCGGACCCGGCGTAATCCTCGTTCGGCTTGGCCATGAAGCAGGCCGTCACCCCATGCGCCCGGGCCTGCGCCCGCACGATGCGTTTCAGCCGCATCAGATCGTCGGCGGCCTGCATGACATCGGTGCGGTAGTGCAGCGTCAGTTCGTACTGGCCGGGGGCATATTCCGAGATCATCGTTTCGGCCTTGATGCCCGCCTTGGCCGCCCCGGCGTAGATGTCGGAAAAGAGGGGCAGCATCCCGTGCAGGTGATCGACCGAATAGACTTCGGTCTTGCGGCTGGCGCGGCCATCAAGGACGTCGCGCGCAGGCACCATCTTGCCATCCGGGCTGGGCGCGTTTTCCAGCAGGAAGAATTCCAATTCGAACGCACCGGCGGGATAGTGGCCTTCGGCGGCCATCGCATCGACCTGGGCTTGCAGCGCATGGCGGGGGTCCGAGGTCATCTTGGACCCGTCGAGCCCATACATCGACATGAACACCTCGCCGCGCGGCGGGTGGGTGCCGTGCAGCGGCACCAGCGTGCCCGGGATCGGCCAAGCGCGCAGATCGCCGTCGCCCTGATCCCAGATCAGGCCGGTTTCGTGCACATCCTCGCCGCAGATGTCGAGGCCCAGGATCGAGATCGGCAGATGCCGACCCGACGTGTAAAAGCCCAGCAACTCGTGCCGCCGGACGATCTTGCCGCGTCCGATGCCGTTGCAATCGTGCAGGACGATGTCGAAGGCCTCGATCTCGGGGTGGGCGGCGAGAAACGCTTCGGCCTCGGCCAAGGTCGATCCGGAAGGGGAGGTCATGGGGTCAACTCGGTCAGGATTTCGTCGAAGGCGGCGATCAGGCGGTCGATCTGGTGCTTTTTGGTCACGGGGCTGACCAGCATCATGTTGTGGAACGGTGCGATCAGGCTGCCCCGGTTCAACAGTGCAAGGTGCAGCGCGCGTTCGACCTGCGGCTGATGGGCCAGCGCCGCCTCGGCCCCGTTGCGCAACGGGCCGGGGGCGCAGATGAATTCGACCCGGCAGCCGACGCGCACCACATGCCAGGGCAGGCCATGCGTGCGGATCGACGCGGCAAGGCCTGCAACCAGCCGCGCTGCACCTGCCTCCATCCGGGCATAAGCCTTGGGCGTCGCCACCTCTTTCAGGGTCGCCACCAGGCAGGCGAATTGCATCGGGTTGGCCGACAGCGTGGTGCCCATGCCGGAATGTCCGGGTGCGCGCGCCGCATTGGCAGCAGCATAGCGGACGGCGAGCGATTGGGTCATGCCCCAGACGGCCGTGGGCATGCCGCCCGCCACGCATTTGCCGACGACGAACAGGTCGGGGTCAAGGCCGTGGGTGCGGGTGTAACCGCCATGGCCGGTCGAAATCGTGTGCGTCTCGTCGATGATAAAGAGCGCGCCTGCCTCGGTCGCGAGGGCCCGCAGACCCTCGAGAAAACCCGGATCGGGCAGCACCATGCAGGAGTTGGTCATCACCGGTTCGGTCAGGATCGCCGCCACGTCGCCTTTGGCCAACGCCGCCGCGACGCCCGCGAGGTCGTTGAACTCGCAGCACACCGCGACCTGCGACAGATCGGCCACCTGACCCAAAAGGCCGGGCCGGTTGACCGTTTCGCCAGCGTCCAGCGTGACAAAGATATCGTCCACCGTTCCGTGGTAGCAGCCGTTGAACACCAATACGCGTGGTCGTCCGGTGACCGCGCGCGCGACCCGCAGGGCAAAGCGGTTGGCGTCGGTCGCGGTCGTCGCGATCTGCCAGCGGAAATCGCCGAAGGTTTCAGTCAAAAGCCGCCCTGCCTCCAGCGCCGCCTCGGTGGGCAGCATGTAGGTCAACCCGGCACGCGCCTGCCGCCGGATGGCCTTGGCCACGGGCGCCGGCGAATGGCCGAACATCGACCCGGTGTCACCCAGACAGAAATCGTCGATCCGGTAGCCGTCGATATCGGTGATCGTCGCTGCCGTAGCCTCTGCCACCAGGGGCAGGTGCGGCATGGGCCAGTCTTTCATCCAATGCATCGGCACGCCGTCCAGAAACACGCCCTGGCCTCGCGCCATGGCGGCGGACGAGCCGGGGCGGCTGGCGGAAAAGCGGGCGGATTCTCGGCTGGCGAGGGTGTCCAGCCGGTCGCGCGACAGTCCGGCAATCATTTCAGCGGTCATGAAGGGCTTCCCTCGGTTTGGCCCGTTATCGCGTGGAATTTGATCAAATGGAAGGGTCACGGAACAAGGCGCGCTATTCCGCCGCCTCGCCTTTCATCAAACGCTCGGCCTTCTTGCGCACCAGAACCGACCGCAGGTCGTGCATGGCCAGAAGCAGGGTGTCGGTGACCTCTTCAAGCTGCGCCTCCGAAGCCTTGGTCTGCACCCATTGCGTCGTCAGGTTCATGTGATCGACGGCACGAAAGATGTCGTCGATGTCGCGTCGCGCCAGTTGCTCGATCCGCGCCGCCAGCCAATCACGGATTGCCGCGCTGTCGGCGGCGGTCAACGCACGGTCACCATGCGGTTTCACGTTGCCGTTCTTGACGTTGACCGTCGCGATTTCTTCCATGTCGATACGGCGCTGGCGGTTTTCGGTATCGACCCGAAACACCACCGCGCCATTTTCGCGGATACGGAAGAAATAGTCCGGCAGATCGCCCGCCATGTCAGTCTCCGTTGTCCAGAACGCGCAAGAGCGACCCGTCCGGATCGACCAGCGCGAACATGCGCGGTGCGTTGGGCAACTCGACGATGTCGGTCAGCCGGGGGATCGCGGTCCCGTCCGTTGGCAGCCCCGCCGCGCGCCACATGGCAAAGAGCCCGTCAAGATCATCGACCCGCACACAGGCCGAAAACCAGCTGCTGCGCGGATCGAGGTCTCGGTGCGGAAAGAACTCGATCTCGAGCGGCCCGCGGTCGAGGATCAGCCACCCCTCGTTCCGAAACCCCGCGTCAAAGCCGAGCGCACCGTAGAAATCGACCGTCGCGGCAAAGTCGCGACTGGGCAGATTTGCTATGATCCGGTCAGGCATGGGGCGAGATCCCTAAACCAATGCGGCGCAGAAGGTCTGGATGCGCTTGCACGCTTCGGCCAGCACCGCGTCCGAGGTAGCGTAACTGACGCGAAAGTTCGGCGATAGCCCGAAGGCGGCCCCGAACACCACGGCCACGCCGGTTTCCTCCAACAGGGCGGTCGCGAACACCTCGTCATTGATGATGAGGGTGCCGGCCGGGGTAGCCTTGCCGATGCAGCCCGAAATGTCGGGATAGACGTAGAACGCGCCTTCGGGTGTCGGGCAGGTGATGCCGTCTGCCGCGTTCAGCATCGACACGACCAGATCGCGGCGGCGCTGGAACAAGGCGCGGTTGGGTGCGAGAAAGTCTTGCGGTCCGGTCAGCGCCTCGAGCGCCGCATACTGGCTGATCGACGAGGGGTTGGAGGTGGATTGCGACTGGATCGTGCCCATCGCCTTGATCAACGCCACCGGCCCCGCCGCATAGCCGATCCGCCAGCCCGTCATCGCATAGGATTTGGACACGCCGTTTGTGGTTAGCGTGCGGTCGTAAAGCGCCGGTTCGACCTGCGCGGGGGTCGTGAACACGAAATCGTCGAACACCAGGTGTTCGTACATGTCGTCCGACATGATCCAGACCTGCGGGTGGCGCAGCAGCACGTCGCACAGCGCCTTTAGCTCGTCGCGGGTATACCCCGCGCCGGTCGGGTTCGACGGCGAGTTGAAGATGAACCACTTGGTCTTTGGCGTGATCGCCGCGTCCAGCTGCGCCGGGGTGATCTTGAAGGCGGTGTCGATTCCGGCCACGACCGGAACGGGGGTGCCGCCCGCCAGCAGGACCATGTCGGGATAGCTGACCCAGTAGGGCGCCGGAATGATCACTTCGTCGCCCGGATTGCAGGTCGCCATCAGCGCGTTGTACAGGATCTGCTTGCCGCCGGTTCCGACCGTCACCTGTGCCGGCGTGTAGGTCAGCGCGTTCTCGCGCAGGAACTTCGCGCAGATCGCGGCTTTCAGCTCGGGGATACCATCGACGGCGGTGTACTTGGTCTTGCCCGCGTCGATCGCCCGCTTGGCGGCGTCCTTGATGTTCTGCGGCGTGTCGAAATCCGGCTCGCCCGCGCCCAGCCCGATCACGTCGCGCCCCGCCGCCTTCATTTCGTTGGCCTTCGTGCTGACCGCGATGGTCGGAGAGGCTTTCACGCGGGAAAGGGTGTCGGACAGAAAAGCCATCGGGTCCTCGCGGGGTTGGGGTTCTGGGCTGGAACAATGTCGCGGTCCGTCATAGGCTTGCCCGCGCGGGCGTTCAAGCAAAAGGCGGGCCAGATGATCGAGACGGCAGAGGGGCGGCTGAAGCGGATGCGGATGCGCAGCTGGCGGCGCGGCACCAAGGAGATGGACCTGATCCTGGGGCCCTGGGCCGACGCCCATCTGGCGGAGTTGGATGAGCCGACGCTGGCGCTTTATGACGTTCTGCTCGAGGAAAATGATCAGGACCTGCTTCCTTGGGTTCTGGGGCAGGGCGCGGCTCCAGCGGCGCTGGCGGGTTTGATCGCGGTGATCGGCTCGTTCGCCCGAGCGCGATTGATGGCCGGACAGCCGGCTGCCGGACAAGCCACTGCGGGGCAATCTACCTAAAATCGCAGCCAATCTGAGGCGAGTTTACTTTATGTTTGTGTTTTGTCCGCAGTTTGATCCGAGGTGTCGGTTCTCGGAGACAGTGCATGACAGTTCACGCCCCTTTGCTGGACGGATCGCAACAGGCGTTCCTGTCCGGATATCTTGACAGTCTATCCCTGCTGGAACGGCTGCATCGGTTGCTGCTGGATGTCGTCAAGGACGAATTCGAACGTCTGGGAATACTCGAGATCAACTCGGTGCAGGCGCTCTTGCTGTTCAACGTCGGCGACAACGAGGTGACGGCGGGCGAGCTGAAATCGCGCGGCTACTATCAGGGGTCGAACGTCAGCTACAATCTGAAGAAGCTGGTCGAACTTGGCTACATGCACCATCAGCGGTCGGAGATCGATCGCCGTTCGGTGCGGGTGCGGTTGACCGAAAAGGGCCGCCGGGTGCGCGGCCAACTGTCGGAGCTGTTCGCACGCCATGCCGACGGATTGCGCAAGCGCGGGGTGATCGACGCGGACGGCATGGAACACATTATCCAGTCGCTCAAGCGGATGGAACGGTTCTGGACCGATCAGATCCGCTATATCTACTGATCCGCGCTGCGCGCCCATGTCGGCCGGACAATGATCCGGTCGTCGGCGCTTTCACCAACCGCGCTAGCGCCACCAATGGGCGCGACTGGACAGCCGGCCTTGCAGCTTGGACAGCAGACGCAAGCCCAGTCCCGTGGGCGGCAGGGTGGCGGAGGCAAGTCGGTCGAGCGCGACTTCGGGTGGGCAGGGCAGGCCGCTGACCGGATCGTAGTATCGTGGATAGGCGATCAAAGCCGCGTGACACAACTGCGCGAGGCTGGGCGGCGGCAATGCGGCGCCGTCGACCACCTGGTGTCGCCGGACGGGCGTGGGGGCTAGGTCGGTCGTCAGCCCCCAGCCGGCATAGAACGGTGCGCCAAGGCAGGTGACCGGCTTGCCACG
The DNA here is from genome assembly GCA_031398695.1 of Paracoccaceae bacterium. Lineage (GTDB taxonomy): Bacteria > Pseudomonadota > Alphaproteobacteria > Rhodobacterales > Rhodobacteraceae > JAIYDJ01. The sequence continues at coordinate 11,119 of JANNNU010000122.1, forward strand.
CACCAGCGCCTCGAACCCCAGAAGCGACGTCATGGTCCAGACCGCATCCACCGCCGCGATCAAGGCCAGCGGATCGGCCTCGCGTGCCACCACATCCGCCAGCCCGCCCGCCTCGACAGCCCCGCGCCGCAAGCCCGCCTCGACATCCGGGTGCGGCTTGTAGATCACCACGGCGTGCGGATGGGCGGCCCGCACCGCCTGCAACAGCCCGAGATTGGTCCGCACAGCGCCCGCCCCCGCGAGGATCGAGGCGTCATCCTCGACCTGGCCCGGAACGAGGATGCGGTAACCATTGGGCAGATCGGGCAGGCCTCCGCCCAGATTGTACTTGCTGACCCCCCCGGCCACCAGCCGCGCAACCAGCGTCTCGGCGCGGGCAAGCCCCCCGGCCGGGGGCGTCTGCTTGATCAGATGTTCCAGCCGGCTTTCGCGGCGGGGGTCATAGTAGATGCCAAGATCGTCGGTCACCAGACTGAGCGGAGGCACAAGCTGCGCACCCAGCCCGCGCGAGCGTAGAAATCCGTCCTCGACCCGGCGCAGCGGCAGATCGGTCGTCAGCGCCGCCGTTTCGTTGCCCGCCCAGACCAGCAAACCACGCCTTGACTTGCGGGCCACCGCAACCGCGCGGAGCGGGTCGTCCACGAACACGACCGGCTTCACCCGCCCGAAGACTGCCTGAACCCGTCTGCGCTTCCACAGGCGCATGCCGACCGCGACATGCCCGGCCCGGTCGTCGCGGAAGGCCCGCACCTCTGCTTCAAGTTGATCGACGGCCTCTTCAAAGCGGCACAGCCGGTCGCGGCACGGGTCATACCACGTCGGGGCCAGCAGCATCGCGGCGGCGAACAGCTGATCGGCCGTCAGACGGCGGGTGCGGCGTGCGACAGGGGCCTGATCGTTGGACAGACCCCAGCCCGCATAGAACGGCTGGCCGAATACGGTCGGTCGATGACCGGCCAGGATCGCCTCGAACCCCAGTTGCGACGAAACGGTGTAGACTGCGGCGGCCCCTTGCAGCAGCCGCCAGGGGGACACGGAGGCGGTCACCAGCGTGACCGGCCCACCCGCGTCGGCGGGTCCGAAATGGCCGTCGCGCAGGCCGTGGGTGGTTTCGGGATGCGCCTTGATCACGACGCGCGCGGCAGGGTGATCGGCCCGCGCGGCCGCCAGCATGCGCGCAAAGGTCTGCGCATCGGCGCCACCGTGGCGAATTGAGGCATCGCCCCTCGTTTGGTCGATGACCAGCACATACCCCGGTGCCGGAGCGGGCGTTTCATCGTGCAGGTTGTACTTCGACAGATCAAGCGCTTGCAGCCGCGCCTTGCCATCGCGCGCGCGCAGCATCAACGCCGGATCGTCCAGCGGATGGCGTGCCAGCAGATTTTCCAGCACCGACGGGGATGCGCTGTCGAAATGGACGCCCATCGGATCGATGATCAGGCCAAGCGGTGCGTCGCCCATCCGGCCGGGCCGGACCGAGCGCAGGAAGGCATCCTCGATACGCACCAGTGGCACCTGCCGCCGGCGCGCGACCGCTTCGCCGCGCGCGGCAAAGGGCGACCGGCCCCAGACCGCGACGCCGTCCCCCGGCCCCGGCCAGCCGAGGTGCAACGCATGGCCCGACAGGTGCAGGATGCGCCGCAGGCGGGGCTGGCGCAGGAATCCGGCGTTGTAAAAGAACAGCCGCCGGGGAATGTCCCCGGCGGCCGTGTCGTTCGGACCGGTGGCGGGCAAGGCTGCCTCAGCCGCCGGTGCTGCCAAGCGTGGTGGCCGCGCCTGCCGTGCCTGTGATCGCCGACAGAACCTTGTTCCACTGCACGAACGGCGCTTCGGTGACATAAACGGTGTCGCCGTCGCGCACGAGGAAATCGCGTGCCTCGAACATGCCGGTGGGCTGTGTCAGGTCCAGCACATAGACGAACCGCTGATCACCGGACAGGTCGTTGCGGCCCAGAACGGCGTTTGCAATCTCGGCCGGTTCGTTGCGGAACACGAACACCCCGGTCGGATCGGCCGAACCGGTGTTCAGGCCGCCCACCGTTGCGATCGCCTCGATGGCCGACAGGGTTTGCGTTTCGAACGGCACGCGGCTTTGACTGCCCGTTGCTCCCAGCGCGGTGAACGCGCGGGTGTCGCGCTCGATGGTGATCTTGTCACCAGCACGAAGGGCGATGTCGAGCGCGGGGTTAGCATACAGATCTTCGAGCCAGACCTTGCCGGTGTGGCTGCCGCGCGTCACGCGCACCAGCGCCACCGACGGCTCGATCGCCACGCCGCCCGCGCTGGCGATCATCGCCAGCAGGGTGCGGGTCGGCCGTTCGATCGGCAGCACGCCCTGCGCCCCGGCAAAGCCCGACACCGTGACCGTCGCGCCGTCGCCGGCAAGGCGTTGCACCGTGACCTGCGGATCGGGTGTCTGGGTGTCCAGCTTGCGGGTGATCGCCAGCCGAAGGCCCTCTGGCGTCTGCCCCGCCGCCTTGATGCGCCCCGCATAGGGCACGAAGATGAAGCCCTGACCGTCGACCTGAATCTCGGTCAGCGACGATACGCGCTGTCCGGTATTGCCCAACAGCGGGTCGTCCCGCACGTTTTCAAAGATCGTCAGCCCCAGAACATCCCCGGCGGCGATCTGGTCCGACCCGACGATGCCTGCATTGAGGAAGTTCGACCCGAATCCGAACGACGGCGCGACCGAGGTGATCCGCGTCACCCGCGCGTTGACGGAGACGATGTAGGCGTCGCCTTCCTTGAGCACCGAGCCCTTGAATATTTCCGCCTTGTTCGGCCCCGACCGTGGCAGGCCACAACCCAACAGGGCAGCCACCAACGCAACAAGGGTAAGGGCTTTCGCCCCCCTCGATAAAGTCCTGTTCACTGCTCGGGCTCCTTTAGCCGGATTTGCCTCAAGTTTTGCTGGCAACCCTACAGAAAGGCGTCAGAAAATGAAAGTGCCGCATTTCGCGATCAGTTTACGAGCCGCAAGTGTTGCCGTGGTGCCGCTTTGCCCGCCGTCAGCGCGTCATAGGGATCTTCGGCTTGCAACATCATGTCGACGACCTGCCGCAGCAGTTCGCGCCGCCCGCGCGCAGAATAGAAGCCGCCCGCGATCTGGCTGGTTTCAAGCAGATAGTGGCGGTAGTCGCGGTAGGCCCGGCTGTCGGGGCGGGTCGGCAGCGCAAAGAAATCGGGCAGGCTTTGCGTCGAGACGAACTCGGGTTTGGCATAGACCGCCGCTCCGAAGGTCTTCAGCGGCAAACCCCGCCACAGCGCCTGCTGGGCCGCGGTGGAATTGACGGTGATCGCGCTGCGGGCGTCGTTCATCAGGGCGGCGAGTTTGCCGCCGCGCACGAAATGGACCCGTCCCCTGACCCCGTGCAGTGCCGCAAGCCGGCGCAGCTCGCGGGCGATCGCCGTGCGGCCATCCTCCAGCGGATGCGCCTTGAACACGATGTGATGATGCGGCGCCGCGCCGCGCGCGAACCCTTCGACGACCAGCGCCAGAAATTCGGTCATCGTCTTGAACGGCGAGTGCATGCGAAAGCTGGCGTCATGCTCCAGTTGCAGCAGGACAAGATGATACGGAAAGCCGCCCAGCTTGATGCGCAAGGTGGCCAGCACCCGTTCCCAACGGTGAAACGGCAGCAGGATCAAGCGTTTGATGTAAAGCAGAAATTCCTGCGCGACGGTAATGCTGCGGTGCGGGCGGAACAGGCGGAAATCCCAAAACCCGCTCAGCACGAACCAGTGATAGAGCGCACCCCAGAAGATGTGCTGGCGCATGTCGCCCCAGCGGGCCGGGGCATCTGGCAGGTCGATGTCGAGCTGCGCCAGCGCCGCCTGCATCTGCGGCACCGTCATCTGCATCAGCCGCGAGTGGCCGTTCACGCCACCCCGTTCATAGGTCACCCAATAGGGACGCAAATACCCCTCTTCGAACACATGCACGGTCAGCCCCGCCGCCCGTGCCGCGACTATGGCCTGTACGTGGACGGGCCGGGTGTCGCCGTAAAGGACAAGATCGGTGATCCCGCGTTCCGCCAGCAGCGTCGCCACGGTGTCGGGCCAGTCTTCGGGACGCCCGCGATAGGCGATGAAGGTCTTCGCCGGCCAGAACGCCCGGTCGCCGCGGTTGAAGCCGACGCGCCAGACCTGTGCCCCCGCCGTGGTCAACATCTGCCCGAGCCGGTGAAAGAACGGCCCATGCGGCCCTTGCAGGAACAGGAAACGCCGATTTTTACCCGAAACAGCCATTCTGCCCTCTTATCCCGCGCTTCGTGATAGCCCGTTGGGCGACAGGATGCAGTGAAATTCCTTACGCTTCGCGTTCATTGAAAGACAAGCTCGGCAAATTTGAGGCAATTGGCCGACCTTGCTCCTGCGGGGCGGCGGCGCTAGCGTGCGGCAACACACAGGGGATTTGCGATGTTCACCGGGATCGTCACCGACATGGGGGAAGTGCTGGCGCTGAATCAGCAGGGCGATCTGCGCGCCCGCATCGGCACGCAGTACGACACGACCCGCATCGACATCGGCGCATCGATCGCCTGCGAAGGCGTGTGTCTGACGGTAGTGGCGCTAGGCACCGCGCCACGCCACTGGTTCGAGGTGCAGATCAGCGCTGAAACCGTCAGCAAGACCAACATCCAGGGCTGGACAGTCGGAAGCCGGATCAATCTGGAACGGGCGCTGAAGGTCGGCGACGAGCTGGGCGGGCATATCGTGTCGGGCCATGTCGATGGCGTGGCGCGGGTCACCGGCACGCGGGAAGACGGCGACAGCCTGCGCGTGACGCTGCGCGCGTCGGACGATCTGGCGAAGTTCATCGCGCCCAAGGGGTCGATCGCGCTGAACGGCACCTCGCTGACGGTGAACGAGGTCGATGGCGCGACGTTCGGCATCAATTTCATACCGCACACCCGCAAGGTGACGACCTGGGGCACGGTGGCGGTGGGCGACGCAGTCAACCTGGAGGTCGACACGATGGCGCGCTATGTGGCGCGGCTGCGGGAATGGGGCTGACCGTGGCCGTGATCGGGCACAACTGCGGGCCGACGATGGAGGCCGGGTTCAGTTGGCGCAAGCACGCCTGGACGGCCGCCCGCACGCGCCTGTTGCCAACGCTTCCGATCGAGGTGGTGCGTCTGCGGGTCAAGCGTGCCGCCGAACTCGGGCTGGACTACAAGACCTACGCCGGGGTGCGCGCGGCGACCGGACATGACGTGGTCGCGTTTCTCTTTTCGTCGAATGCCCTGCGGGTGACGGCGCTGCGGCCCGGCATGGACGCCGGACGGCGCGCCAAACTGGCGAGCATGACGGCGTGCCAACGCATCGCGCTGGTGGTGGCGCCATTGCAGGCGCCTGCGCTGCTGCAGGCCAACAGCGAACTCGATCAGGCCCATGCGGCGCCGCACGCCTTGGCGCGGCATCGCGACATCGCGGCGGCGCTGCGGGCCGCGACCGAAAAGCTGCCGTCGGACCGGGTCATCCTGGTCGGAGACATGGCCCTGGAGCGGGACTGGTGCGCGGCGGGACGGCTGGCCGCCTATCTTCCGGCAGAGCGGTTCTTTCCGGTCTGACCCTGCGCGCACAGTCCCTCTGCATGGCTGCCTCTGGCCTTTGCGCGGCCTTCGCGGTAAGGGCTGCGAAACGATCCGGGGTGCGCGATGACCGAGATGAAGACCGATTACAGCGACGCCATCTCAAGCGTCGAAGAGATCATCGAGGATGCCCGCAACGGCCGGATGTTCATTCTGGTCGATCACGAGGACCGCGAGAACGAGGGCGATCTGGTGATCCCGGCCGAAAAGGCGACGCCCGAGGCGGTGAACTTCATGGCGACGCATGGCCGCGGGTTGATCTGCCTGACCCTGACCGGCGAGCGGATCGACCAACTGGGCCTGCCACTGATGGCGTCCAAGAACTCCAGCCGGCACGAGACGGCCTTTACCGTGTCGATAGAGGCGCGCGAAGGCGTGTCCACCGGCATTTCGGCCGCCGACCGCGCGCTGACCGTACAGGTGGCGATCGACCCGACCAAGACCGGGGCCGACCTTGCGACGCCGGGCCATGTGTTTCCGCTGCGCGCCCGCGACGGGGGCGTGCTGGTGCGGGCCGGACATACCGAGGCTGCGACCGACATCAGCCGGTTGGCCGGGCTGAACCCCAGCGGCGTGATCTGCGAAATCATGAACGACGACGGCACGATGGCGCGGCTGCCGGACCTCGTGTCGTTCGCGCAAAAGCACAACCTGAAGATCGGCACGATTTCCGACCTGATCGCCTACCGCCGCCGTCACGACAACCTCGTGCGCGAACGGTCGGTCAAACGGGTGCATTCGGTGCATGGCGGCGAGTGGCTGATGCGCATCTTTGCCGACGAAACTCACGGGGCCGAACATATCATCCTGACCAAGGGCGATCTGTCGGGCCACGACCCGGTGCTGGTGCGGATGCATTCGCTGAACCCGCTGGAAGATGTGCTTGGCATCGGCGACGGACATGTCGGCGATCTGCAGGGGGCGATGCGGGTCATCGCGGATGCCGGGCGCGGCGTCGTCGTTCTGCTGCGCGACACGACGATGAAACTGGTCCAGGAAGGCGAGGTTTCGCCCCAGACACTGCGGCAGTATGGCCTTGGCGCGCAGATCCTGTCGGCGCTCGGGCTGACGCAGATCACGCTGGTCACCAATTCGAAAGCCCCCAAGGTGGTGGGACTTGACGCGTACGGGCTGTCCATCGCGGGCACCCATCCGATTGCGGAGTAGATCATGGCCGGACATGAAACCCACTACATCCTGCCGCTGCCGACTTTCGACAAGCCGGTGAAGGTGCTGATCGTGGTTGCGCCGTATTACCGCGACATCGCCGACGATCTGGTGGCGGGCGCCCGGGCGGTGGCTGCGGCCTGCGGGGCGGAGGTCGACCTGATCGAGGTGCCGGGCGCGCTGGAGGTGCCGACGGCGATTGCGATTGCCGAGCGGATGGCAAAGTTTGACGGCTACGTCGCCTTGGGCTGCGTGATCCGGGGCGAGACGACCCACTACGACACGGTGTGCAATGACAGCAGCCGGTCCTTGTCGCTTTTGGGGTTGCAGGGTGCCTGCATCGGCAACGGCATCCTGACGGTGGAAAACCGCGACCAGGCGGTGGTGCGCGCCGACCCGGCCGGGCAGAACAAGGGCGGCGGGGCAGCGGCTGCGGCCTTGCATCTGGTGGCGTTGTCGCGCAAGTGGGCGAGCCAGACCAAGGGGATCGGCTTTCGTCCATGACCACCACGCCCAAACCTGACAAACGCCAGATGAAGGCCGCCGCGCGGCTTTACGCTGTGCAGGCGCTGTTCCAGATGGAGGCGTCGGGCCAGACCGTCGAGGCGGTGACGCGCGAATTCGAGACGCACCGCTTTGGCGCGGTCTACGACGACGACGAAATGGCCGAGGGCGATGTGGACCATTTTCGCGCCTTGGTCGGTCATGCTGTCAACATGCAGGCCAAGATCGACCAGATGACCGACCGCGCGCTAGTGGCGAAGTGGCCGATCGACCGGATCGACCCGGTGCTGCGTGCGCTGTTCCGCGCGGCGGGCGCCGAGATGGCCGAAATGCCAACCCCGCCGAAAGTGGTCATCACCGAATTTGTCGATGTCGCCAAGGCCTTCTTTCCCGACGGCAAAGAGCCCAAGTTCGTCAATGCCGTGCTGGACCATATGGCCCACGAGGCGCGCCCCGACGCGTTCTGACGCGAGTCGGCACGGGGCGGCGCGCGCTGTCGGCAACGCTCCTGGTGATCTTTCCGCTGCGCGGGTTCTGATCTCGGCATCTTCAGCAAACGGTCTGTTTTCAGCCGAAGGCGAGACCGCGCGGCGCGTACGGCTGCGCGCAAAGGTGGCAAACCGCCTGGTTGCCCCATCTTATCAAGGCGTTGCGGCCAAATCACACTCGCAAGTGACGTAGCGGAGCTTTCCCAATTGTTTCACGCCTCGGCATCTGTCCGCCACCGCGCGTGTCGTTTTTTGGCGGCTTCAAGCCGGTTTTCCACGCCGTTCACCCCGCATCTTGTCGCCCTTGCAGACACCCCCACCTGACCGACACCGCCGCCAGATGTGCGGCTGCGGATGTGTGTGAAGTTGTGAAAGGATAGAAGATGACCAAGAGCTTGAAGTTCGCCCGTGTGACAGCTGTGGCGCTGGTAATGGCGGGTGCTCCGCTTTGGGCGCAGGCCACGCTGACCGGTACCGAGGCGATCGACGACCGGATCGACGACATCAACGAGGCTGTGGCCGATGATCTGGCCCGGTCCGAGGATGCGAGCCGCTTTGGCAACCCCGAGTTCCGCCCCGGCCTGTCGGGTTCGGCGTCGCTGGGGTATTCCGGCAAGACCGGCAACAACGAGTCGCAAGAGTTTTCGGCCGGCGCGCGTCTGCGCTATGCGCAGGGACAGCTGGTGCAAACCATCTCGGTCGCGCTCGACTTTGCCGAGGATGCCGGCACCCGCAACAAGGAAGACGTGTTCGGTGTCTATGACGCCAACTACTACTTCGACGACAACTTTTATGCCTTCGCCCTGGGCCGGATCGAGTCCGACGCCTTGGCCGACACGTCAGAGGAGGTTCGTCGCGACGGCTTCGTCGGCGTCGGCCCCGGTTACCGCATCGTCAACACCGATGCGATGACCTGGCGCGTGCAGGCCGGCGTCGGCGTCAGCTATCTTGAAGATGGCGTGGACAACAGCGACACGGAAACTGGCTACCTCGCCGGATCGCGGTTCTATTACCGGTTCAACGACACCATCTTCATGACCAACGACACCGACGTGCTGAGCTCGGACACCGCGCTGCGCGTCAACAACGACCTGGGCGTCAATTTCAAGATGACCGATGCCTTTTCGACCCGGGTCAGCTATCTGACCGAATACAACGACAACCGCGAAATCCGCACCGACAACAAGCTGGGCGTTTCGCTGGTCTACGGGTTCTGATCCGACGGCACCGGGGGGCGGGGAAACCTGCCCCCTTTTGCGGTGTCGGCGCAGGGTGGCGGGAACCGCAGCAGCCGTGGAGACGTGAATTTCCCGAGAGCCTGAGTGTTCAGGTGGTCGCCAGGTAGCAAGACCAGGATCTTGCCAGAGCCAGCTCCCTCGGAGATGCTTATCGGCCACTGGAAAAGGGTCTCGCACAAACCGAGCAGAACCCGCCACCAACAAAGATAGGCGCACCGACGGGACGTTGCAAGGCTTGCCAGATGTTCACCTTTTGTGCATAAATCAAGCCATGATACCACAACCCCCCTTGCCCGCGCCGTCCTTGCCATCTTTGCCCGGCCAGCGTCTGGCGCGCGGGGTGGCGCGGGCGTTGTGGAGCCTCGATTTCGTGACGGTCGAAGAACTGGTGCCCACCCCCGGTCTGCGCGTCGACCTGCTCGCGCTGGGTCCGAAGGGCGAGGTCTGGGTGATCGAGTGCAAGTCAGGCCGTGCGGACTATCTGACCGACCGCAAGTGGCAGGGGTATCTGCCGTGGTGCGACCGGTTCTTCTGGGCGGTCGATGCCGATTTTCCGACGGATCTTCTGCCGGCCGACACCGGGTTGATCCTTGCCGACGCCTATGATGCCGAGATCATCCGCATGGGCCCGGACACGCCACTGCCCGCAGCGCGTCGCAAGGTCGTGGTCCAGAAATTCGCACGTCACGCGGCGTTGCGTCTGCACGCCTACCGCGATCCGGGCGTGGCGGCGCGGGTCAACGCCGCTTTGGCCTGACCGGGCCGCCCTTGGCGCCGCCCTTTGCCCCCAGCGCCCGGGCGGCTTCAGCGGCGGCGCGCAGCTCTTCGGCGATCTCGTCGGCTTCTTCGGGATCGAAATCCAGCGGCAGTTCGATGCCGCCCTCCGCCTCGATGTAGATCCGCACCATGCCAAGGTCGGTCGGCCCGATCTGGATGTTGGCGGCGATGTCGCTTTGCTTGTCGATGCCCATGGCGCGCTCCGTTTCTTGGCAGGCGGCAGATTGGTGGCGGGCCTAACGCCGATTGGCGGCTGTGGCAAGACTTGACGAAACGCGCCGACCGTGGCGAGGTTGCGCGATGACCGACGACATGGACCTGCGCGATCTGGCCATTGGCGATGCGGGCTGGCTGATCCAGCGGCACGGCGAACTTTACGCCGAGCACGACGGATTCGATGCGACGTTCGAGGCGCTGGTGGCCGAAATCCTTGCTGCCTACATTCGCAACCATGACCCGTCGTGCGAACGGGCCTTCATCGCGTGGTCGGGCGGGCAGCGCGTGGGGTCGGTGTTCTGCGTGCGCGACACCGAGACGCGTGCCAAGCTGCGATTGTTCCTGCTGGAGCCTGCGATGCGGGGGCGCGGATTGGGCAAGCGGCTTCTGGCCGCCTGCATCGGTTTTGCGCGGGACAAGGGGTTTACGACGCTGGGCCTGTGGACGCACGAAAGTCACAAGGCGGCCTGCGCGCTTTATGCCGCGCACGGATTTCGGCTGATGTCGTCGGTGCCGGTGCGATCGTTCGGGCAGGATCTGGTCGAACAGCAGTGGGAAATCGCGCTGTAGCCGCCGAACCGGGGTCTTGCAATCTGCGCGGTCGGGGGTTAAATCGCCCCTGCGTGCCGCGTTAGCTCAGTTGGTTAGAGCACTAGATTGTGGATCTAGGGGTCCCCCGTTCGAGCCGGGGACGTGGTACCATACCCTTCACAATGCTCCCTCATTGCGCCGCGATGTCCTTGGGATAGACCAGAATCCGTTCGGTCACTGCCGACAAGGCAAGCGCCGCCGCGCCATGCGCCCACAGCAGGTCGCCCCAGGCATGGATCTCGATCGGCGGCAGCGGGCGGCCGGTGTTGATCGCAAGGTTCTCCATCTCGGCCAGGGTTTCGGCGGCATAAAGGTAGTCATACCGCATCCGGTCCCCGGACAGGATGATCAGCGCGGGATCGAAGAGGTTGACCACGTTCGACAATCCGACCGCCAGATAGCGCCCCGCCCGGCGGAAGATCGACCGCGCCGTGGCATTGCCCGCCTTGGCATGTTCGTAAAGGCTTTCCAGCAGCACCCCGATCGACTGACCTTCCTTGTGCCCCCAGTTCAGCGCCGTCGTCGCCTCGCGCGCAAGGGCATAGTCGGCCACATACGCCTCGAGGCAACCGCGCTGGCCGCAGCGGCACAGCGCGCCGTCCAGCTGCACCTTGGTGTGGCCCAGCTCCATCCCCAACCGCTGCGAGCCGCGGTAGATGCGGTGGTTCATCACGAACCCCATGCCCACGCCATGTTCGATGGTCACGACGGCAAAGTCCGACAGCGCCCGCCCGGCGCCAAACCACAGCTCGGCCAGCGCCACCAGATTGGCATCGTTGTCGATGAACACCGGCAGGCCCAGCCGGGTCTGGGCCGCGTCGGCCAGCGGCACGGCGCGGTCCAGCAGGACCGAAGACCACAGCACGACGCCTTCGGCGCTGTCCACAAAGCCCGGCACCCCGATACCCACGCCTGACAGGTCGCTTCGCGCCAGACCCGCCTTGGCGCAGACCCGTGCCAGCAGCGCCTCGACCGCGTCGAGGATCCCGGTCACCGACATCGACCCCGGCTTGCGCGGGATCACGTCATCCGCCAGCAGCCGACCCGCGAAATCGACGATGACGGCGGTGTGTTCGCGGTCCGACAGCTTCATCCCGGCCACGTAATGCGCCTGCGCCCGGACCCCCAAGGCCACCGCTGGCCGCCCGCGCCCCGGATCGCCGTCACGGGGGGCTGCCACCTCTTCGATCAGGCCCGCGTCGATCAGTTCGGCCACCAGACTGGTGACGGACGCCGGGCTGACGCCCAGATCCTTGGCCAGCTGCACGCGGGGAATCAGCCCGGCGGCGCGGACCTTTTCGAACGCCTGCTGGCGCGGCGGACGCAGGGAATCAGAGAAGGGCGGGATCAGCGGGCCCACGCCCCGATGCCCGCCCGACCTCGTGTCCTCCGGCACTTTCGCGGCCATTACTTTGGTCTCCAAATAAAAATCGGCGGCAAGCGTTCGCAGGGGGCGTAAAAATGCTGCATGGCAGCATGAAATCCACACCGAGCTTGCCTCGCCACAGAGTTGCGCGGCATTTTTATTTTGACAACTGAAATTATTCGCTGCAATTTTTGCCCGTCCCGGCGAATCTGTCGGGTCGGCCATACGCTGGCCGCATCCATAGGGAGGATCTTATGCGAAATGCAGTACTCGTCGCGCTTCTCGCGACCACCAGCTTCTCGTCCGCCGCACTGGCCGAAGGCAAAATCATCGGCGTGTCCTGGGCCAGCTTCCAGGAAGAGCGCTGGAAAATCGACGAAGCCGCCATGAAGGCCGCGATTGAGGCCGCCGGCGACACCTACATTTCGGCAGACGCACAGTCGTCGTCGGCCAAGCAGTTGACCGACGTCGAGGCGCTGATCGCACAAGGCGCGAACGCCCTGATCATCAACGCCTGGGACAAGGACGCCATCGGGCCTGCCATCGAAGGCGCCGCCGCTGAAGGCATCCCGGTGGTGGGCTATGACCGCCTGATCGAAGACGACCGCACCTTCTACTTGACGTTCGACAACGTCGGCGTGGGCCGGATAATCGCCGAGAATGTGTTCGCCGCAACCCCGAAGGGCAACTACGCGATCATCAAGGGTGACCCGGGTGATCCGAACGCCGGCTTCCTGCTGCAGGGCATGATGTCGGTGATCCAGCCGGCAATCGACGCGGGCGACATCACCATCGTCGGCGAATCGTTCTCGGACAGCTGGAAGCCCGAGAACGCCCAGAAGAACATGGAGCAGATCCTGACCGCCAATGGCAACGCTGTCGACGCCGTCCTGGCGCAAAACGACGGGATGGCCGGTGGTGTCGTGGCCGCGCTGGCCGCGCAAGGCCTGGTGATCCCGGTCGGTGGGCAGGACGGTGACCTGGCTGCGATCAACCGCGTCGCACGCGGCAGCCAGACCGTTTCGGTCTGGAAGGACTCGCGTCAACTGGGCAAGGCTGCCGGCGAAATCGCCGCCTCTCTGGCCGGTGGCGCGGCTCTTGACAGCATCGCCGGGGCGACCAAGTTCGCCGACGGTGAAAAGGGCGTCGAAATGAACGCCATCCTGCTGGCCCCGACCCCGCTGACCAAGGACAACATCAACGTCGCGATCGACGCGGGCCACATCACCAAAGAGCAGGCTTGCGAAGGCGCCGCGGCTGGCGTCGTCGGCTGCGAGTGATCCTATGATCCGGTCTGGTGGCCCCCCCCCACGGGGGG
>JANNNU010000124.1:0-4853 GCA_031398695.1 Paracoccaceae bacterium
CCATCATCGCATCGGCCTTGTCGGTCGCGATCGCCTCGAAATCGTGGCGCGAGTAGTAGTTGCGCCCGTATGTCGCCCAATGTTCGGCCAGTATGGTCGCGACGGGTTGTTGGCGCACCGCCAGAATGTTCAGCCACAGCAGCACCGCCCAAAGCCCGTCCTTTTCGCGCACGTGATCCGAGCCGGTGCCGAAGCTTTCTTCGCCGCACACTGTTGCCAGACCGGCGTCCAGCAGGTTGCCGAAAAACTTCCAACCGGTCGGCGTCTCGAAACAGGCGATCCCCAGCGCCTTGGCCACGCGGTCGACCGCGGCCGAGGTCGGCATCGAGCGTGCGACGCCCTTGAGCCCGCCCGCATAGCCCGGCGCCAGATGCGCATTTGCCGCCAGCACCGCCAGACTGTCGGACGGCGAGACATAGATGCCCGCCCCCACCACCATGTTGCGATCGCCGTCGCCATCGGACGCCGCGCCGAAATCAGGGGCGTCGGGGCCGAACATCTCGTCCATCAGCTCCTTGGCCCAGGTCGGGTTCGGGTCGGGGTGCATGCCGCCAAAATCCGGCAGCGGCACCTGATGGACCACCGTTCCGGTCGACGCCCCCAAACGACGCTCCAGGATCTCCACGGCGTAGGGGCCGGTCACGGCATTCATGCTGTCCATCCGCATCCGGAAGCCGCTCGCGAACATCGCGCGGATCGCCGGAAAGTCGAACAGCGTTTCCATCAGGTCGGCATAGTCCGCAACCGGATCGACGACATCGACCGCCATCTGACCCAGCATGACCCGGCCGACCTGTCCCAGGTCGACATCCTGCGCATCGAGGATCCGGTATTCGCGGATCTCGGTCGTGCGCCGATACATCGCCTCGGTCACGCCTTCGGGGGCCGGACCGCCATTCGGCATGTTGAACTTGACCCCGAAATCCTCGGTCGGCCCGCCCGGATTGTGCGACGCGGACATGATGATCCCGCCGTCCGTCTTGTGCGACCGGATCAGATGGCTCGCCGCCGGGGTCGACAGCACCGCGCCTTGCCCCACGATCACCCGCGCAGCACCGTTTGCCGCCGCCATGCGCAAGATCACCTGCGCCGCCCGGTCGTTGAAATATCGCCCGTCACCCCCCAGCACGAAGGTCTTCTCCTCTGCCCCAACGACATCGAAGATCACCTGCACGAAGTTTTCCAGATAGTGCGGCCCCATGAACACGGGCGTCTTCTTGCGCAGGCCCGAGGTGCCGGGCTTCTGGCCGGCGATCGGCTGGGTGGCGACAGTGTGGACGGTCATGGCTGATCTCCCATGGGGGCAAAGACGAGAACGGAATGGGCGGGCACGATCAGGCCCGCCAGTGCTGGCTCAGGGGCGGCATCGGGGCGTGTGGTGTCAAGGATGATTTGCCACCGCGCCGTGCCGGGCAGCGAAAACGCAGCGGCAGCCCCGGCGTTGAACACGGCAAGCACCACATCCTGCGTTTGATGCGGGCCTTGTGCCGCCATCCGCAATTCGACGCCAAGGCAGCGAAACGCCGGATCGTGCCAGTCGCCCGGCCCGGGATGACCGCCATCGGTGCGCCGCCACACGACATCGGGCAATCCGTCGCCGCTGCGGGCGCGGCCGTGCAGGAACCGGCGCTGGCGCAACACCGGATGCGCACGGCGCAACGCGGTCAACCGGGCCACGAACGCCGCCATGGCCGCATCGCCCGCGGCCCAGTCGATCCACGTCACCATGTTGTCCTGCGCGTAGGCGTTGTTGTTGCCGCCCTGCGTGTGGCCGATCTCGTCGCCCGCGAGCAGCATCGGCGTGCCCTGCGACAGCATCAGCGTCGCCAGCAGGTTGCGCTTGCGCAGGCCGCGTTCCGCCACGATGGCCGGATCGGCCGAAGGTCCCTCGACCCCCAGGTTGTCGGAATGGTTGTCGTGATGCCCATCGCGGTTGTCCTCGCCATTGGCCAGGTTGCGCTTGACCGTAAAGCTGACGAGGTCTTGCAAGGTGAACCCGTCATGCGCGGTCAGGAAATTGACTGAGCTGGTCGCGGCCCGCCCGGAATGGTCGAAGTTTTCGGCCGACCCCAGCAGACGCTTGGCCAGGTCTGGTGCCAGGCCGGCATCGCCGCGCCAATACCGGCGCACGCCGTCGCGGTATTTGTCGTTCCATTCGGCAAACGGGTGCGGATAACCGCCCAACTGATAGCCCCCCGGCCCCAGATCCCAGGGCTCGGCGATCAGCTTGACCCGCGCCAGCACCGGGTCCTGCCGGATCGCGTCGAAGAACCCGCCCGACGGGTCGAACCCATGCGCCTCGCGCCCCAGCGCACTGGCCAGATCGAACCGGAAGCCGTCGACGTGGCACACTTCGACCCAGTACCGCAGGCTGTCCATCACCATCCGCAGCACCGCCGGCTGAATCAGGTTCAGCGTGTTCCCGGTGCCCGCATCGTTCACGTAGTGCCGCCCGCCGCCATGCAGACGGTAGTAGCTGCGGTTGTCGAGCCCGCGAAAGCCCAGCGTCGGCCCGAACTCGTCGCCCTCGCCGGTGTGGTTGTAAACCACGTCCAGAATGACCTCGATGCCTGCCGCGTGCAGGCGCTTGACCATGATGCGAAACTCGTTCAGCGGGTGGCGCAGGCCGTACCGCGGCTCCGGCGCAAAGAAGCCCATCGAGTTGTAGCCCCAATAGTTCCGCAAGCCCCGCGTCACCAGAAACCGGTCGTCGAAGAACGCGTGCACCGGCAGCAGTTCGACCGCCGTCACCCCAAGCCGTTGCAGATGCTCGATCACCGGTGCGCTGGCCAAGCCCAGATAGGTGCCCCGTGCCGACCGTTCGACACCCGAATGCAGCGCCGTCATTCCCTTGACATGCGCCTCGTAGATCACCGTCTCCGACCAGTTGCGCCCCGGCGGCACGTCGCCGCCCCAGTCGAATGTCGGGTCGACGACGACCGCCTTAGGCACCGCAAAGGCACTGTCGCGGGTGTCGAACGACAGATCAGCACGGTTGGATCCGATCTTGTAGCCCATCAGTGCATCCGACCACCGCAACCGTCCCTCCAGCGCCCTGGCATAGGGGTCGAGCAGGAGCTTGGCCGGGTTGAACCGATGCCCCTCTTCGGGCGCATAGGGGCCATGAGCGCGCAAGCCATAGACCTGACCGGGTTGCATCCCTTCGACATAGAGCGTCCAGACGTCGCCATCGCGGTCGGCAAACGGAATGCGCGCCAGCTCGGCCCGCCCCCCCGGCGAAAAGAGGCACAGCTCCAGCGCCGTCGCATGTGCCGAAAAGACGGCAAAGTTGACGCCGCCCCCGTCCCACACCGCACCCATCGGCGCGGCGCGCCCCGGCCCCGCGCGCAGGCCGGGCAGCGTCGCGGGCAGAATCATGCGCGCAGCCCGGCGTAAAGCGCGGCATAAGCCGCCGCTGAGGCCGACCAGCCCACGGGATGGCGCATCGCGTTGGCCTGCACCCGTGCCCAGGCCGCCTTGTCTGCGTACAGGTGCACCAGCCGCCGCATCGCCTGACCGAACGCCACCCCGTCGGTCGGATAAAAGCTAACGCCCGTCGCCACACCCGCGGCCATCGCGGCCGGGCTTGCATGGATCACCGTATCGGCCAGCCCGCCGACCGCCGCCACCACCGGCAGCGTGCCATAGGCCAGACCGTACATCTGCGTCAACCCGCACGGCTCGAACCGGCTCGGTACCAGCACGGCATCGGCCCCGGCGAACATCAGGTGGCTCAGCGTCTCGTCATAGCCGATCCGCACCGAAACCCGGCCCGGATATCGCGCGGCGGCCGCCAGCATCGCATCCTGCATCTCGGGCGCCCCGGACCCGAGCACCGCAAGCCCGCCTCCCGCTTCGATGAAATCCGGCAGCACACCGGGCAGCAGGTCGATGCCCTTCTGGTCGGTCAACCGGCTGACGACGATCGCCAGCGGCCCCGGCACCTCCAGCCCGAATTCGGCGCACAGCGCAGCCCTGTTGGCAGCCTTGCCGTCCATCGCGTCGGCGCTGTAGGCGATGGGCTCTGCCTGCGGCGTCCAGACGCCCGTATCCACCCCGTTCAGGATCCCGCTGACCACCCCGGCGCGGGCAGCGATGACCCCTTGCAGCCCCATCCCGTATTCCGGTCGCATCAGTTCTGCGGCATAGGTCGGCGAAACCGTGGTAATCCGGTCGGCCGTCACGAGGCCGGCCTTCAGGGTGGAAATCCCACCATGATACTCAAGCGCGCCGGGGTAATACTGGCTCGCGGGCAGCCGCAGTTCGCCCAGCATCCAGGCGGCGGCCCAGCCCTGAAACGCGATGTTATGCACGGTCAGGACGGACCCGCACCCGCCCGAGCCATAGTAGGCCAGATAGGCCGGTGCCAAGGCCGCCTGCCAATCATGCGCGTGCAGCACGTCGGGCTTCCAGCCGTCGATGCCGTCCCGCGCCATCCGCGCCGCCATCCAGCCCAATGCGGCAAAGCGTTGCGGATTGTCCGGCCAATCGCCGTCGGGCCCGGCATAGGGGGTGCCGTCGCGGTCGTAAAGATGCGGCGCATCCAGCAGCATCACCGAAACGCCGCCCACCTCGCCCGCCAGAATGCGCCCCACGCCGCCCCACAGGTTTTCCTCGACCCAGACCTCGGCCCAATCCGACGCGAGGCCGCGCAGACTGCGGTAGGCCGGCAGCAGCACCCGCATGTCCCACCCCTGCCCGGCCAGTGCCGCCGGCAGCGCGCCCACCACATCGGCCAATCCGCCCGTCTTGATCAGCGGCACGCATTCCGAGGCCACCGACAACACCCGCCCGTTCATCCTTGCCTCTTTCTCATTGGCCCAAATATCCCACGGGGGGTCCGGGGGGTGTGA
>JANNNU010000131.1:0-9436 GCA_031398695.1 Paracoccaceae bacterium
CGCGCGGGTTCTAACGATTTTGGGGGGCGATGCAACGGCATCCCGATCACCCACACCGTGGGTTTGTCGGAATCAGAGGTTTTCCGGGGCTGGAAATGCGCTAGCTTGTCGCCAAATCGCAAAGGAACCCGCCATGCCCGGATTGCACGCCCATATCGACCCCGAAGGACTGGAAGAATTCTCGGTCGTGTTCACCGACCGGTCGCTGAACCACATGTCGGCAAAATTCCAGGGCGTCATGCGCGACCTGTCGGGTCTGCTGCGCGAGGTTTACAACGCTCCGGGCGTGGCGCTGGTGCCGGGCGGCGGGACCTATGCGATGGAGGCGGTGGCGCGGCAGTTCGGCCAAGGCGACGTGCTGGTAGTGCGCAACGGCTGGTTTTCTTACCGGTGGAGCCAGATCTTCGACGCGGGCGGGTTTGCCAAATCGGTCGAGGTGGTGATGGCGCGCCAGACCGGCAACGGCGCGCAGGCGCCCTATGCCCCGCCGCCGCCGATCGACGAAGTGGTGGCTCGGATCCATGCCACGCACCCGCAGGCGGTGTTCGCGCCGCATGTCGAAACCAGCGCGGGGATCATCCTTCCCGACGACTACATCGCGAAAATGGCGTCGGCCGCGCATGACGTGGGGGCGCTGATGGTGCTCGATTGCATCGCATCGGGCTGCGTCTGGGTCGACATGGCCGCGACGGGGGTGGATGTGCTGATTTCCGCTCCGCAAAAGGGATGGTCGGCCTCTCCGGCCGCCGGTGTGGTGATGCTATCGGCGCTGGCCGAGGCACGTTTGGCCGAAACGACTTCGAACTCGTTCGCCGTCGATCTGAAGAAATGGCGCAGCATCATGCATGCCTACGAGAACGGCGGGCACGCCTATCACGCTACCATGCCGACCGACGCACTGGTGGCATTTCGCGACGCGATGCTGGAAACCAAGGCAATGGGGTTTGCGGCGGCCAAGGCGGCACAGTGGTCGCTGGGGTCCGAAGTGCGCGCGATGCTGTCGGAAAAGGGCGTGATGTCGGTCGCCGCCGATGGCTTTGCCGCACCTGGCGTGGTGGTCAGCTACACTGCCGATCCAACGGTACAGAACGGGGCGGCGTTCCGAGCGCTGGGTCTGCAGATCGCAGCTGGCGTGCCGTTGCAGGTGGGCGAAGGCGCCGAGTTCAAGACGTTCCGGCTGGGTCTGTTCGGACTGGACAAGCTGGCGGACGTGCCCGCCACTGTTGCGCGGTTGCGCCGGGCTGTGGATGCGGTTCTGTAAGGATGGGCAATTCTGCCCGTCCTACCTGAGCCCGAGGCCAGTTCGCATCAGCGTCTTGCGCAATGGTTCGACCGAATACAGCGCATCCAGCGCGCCGGCCCGCAGGTTGCGCAGACCCTGACCGCCCACCATCGACGCCCGGTTCAACAGATCGATCCCAGTCACGCGGGTCAGCACGTCGGCATGACGGCGGCGATGGTAGGTATCGAGCATCGCCGCGTCGCCCAACCGGTCGGGCTGCGCCGATGCGAGTTCGATCAGGCACGCGAGATCGGCGAGGCTCATGTTCAGCCCCTGCGCGCCGATCGGCGGCACCACATGCGCCGCCTCGGCCATCAGCGCGACCCGCTGCCCCGCCATCCGGTCTGCGCGTTGCGCGATGATCGGCCAGACCATGCGCCGCGACACCAGCGTCAGCGGCCCCAGGACGTGGCACGACCGCAGGCTCATCGCCGCCTCGAACGCAGGGACGGGCAGCGCCGCCAGCCGCATCGCTTCGGGCCCGTCTTCCATCCACACGACCGCGCTGGCCGGCCGACCCTCGCGATCCGGCAGCGGCACCAGGGTGAACGGACCGCCGGACCGATGGATCTCGGTCGAGACGTTGGCGTGCGGCACGGTATGGGTCACGGCAAAGGCCATCGCCTTTTGTCCATAGCGCAGCGTGGTGACCGGGATGCCCAGGGCCTGGCGCAGCGTGGAGTTGCGGCCATCGGCCGCGATGGCCAGTCGGGCCGAAATCCGCGTGCCGTCCGACAGGCCGACCAACGCCTCGGACTCGCGGGTCAGCAGGCTTTCGGTCGCCACGCCGGGGCGGAAATCCACGTTCGGCAATTCGGCCAGCCGTGCCAAAAGTTCACGGCGCAACAGCCAATTGGGCAGGTTCCAGCCGAACGGCGCATCCGAGATGTCGGCGGCGTCAAAGCTTTTGACGAGGCGCGGTTCGGGCACCGGCTCCGGTCCGCCCGCGTCGATGATCCGCATGATCTGCAAGGGCGCCGCATGGGGGGCCAGACGGGCCCATACCCCCGCCGCTTGCAGGACCTGGACCGAGGGTTGCAGGATCGCCGTCGTGCGCAGGTCCGCGCCATCGGCGTCGGCGTCGGTCACGGGCGGGGTCGGATCGACGCAGACCACCGAAAATCCCGCTGCCCCAAAGGCCACCGCCGCCGTCAGCCCGGCCACGCCGCCGCCTGAAATCAGAATGTCTGTCGTCTGTCTGGCCATCATGCACCTCTGTGTTGAACATAACCCGTCGGCCCGGAATGGCGAGGCGACAAAGCGCGCGCGGCCCCGGTGCATGGTGTCGCGGGTTGTGGCGTGATAGTCCAACCAGTACGATATCGGGCAGAACAGAAGGGTCGCCGTGCAGAAAGACGCCTATTCCCTCATGCTCGACGCGATCGAGGCCGGAACCTACCTTCCTGGCGACCGGCTGGTCGAATCCGAACTGGCCGAGCGGTTGGGTGTGTCGCGCACCCCGGTGCGCGAAGCGTTGCAGCGGCTGGAAACCCAAGGCATGCTGACGCGCGACGGGCGCAGCCTGATCGTGGCCTCGCTGGACCACAACCAGCTGTCCGAACTTTACGCCGTGCGCAGCGAGCTGGAAGGCCTCGCGGCCCGGCTGGCGGCGCGGCACGCGACCGAGGAAGAGGTGCGGGTGTTGCGGCGCATGGTGGTGGACGACCGGGCGTTGCAGGGCGGCGATCCGCGGGCGCTGAGCCGCGCCAACAAGCGGTTTCACCGGCAGATCCACCTCGCATCGCACAACCGGTTTCTGGTGCAGCAGCTCGACCTGGTGCACCGGTCGATGGCGCTGATGGCCAACACGTCCTTTGCCGCCGAAGGCCGCGATGCGGCGGCGCTGGCCGAACATGACCGCATCGTCGAGGCGATCGCGGCCCAGGACGGCGATGCTGCGTCGGTGACACTGAAGGCGCATATCTCTGCCGCGTTCGAGACGCGGCTTCGGGTGGACGCGGGCGAGCTGAAAGTGCGCTGAACCGGCCCTGCCATCAGCCGGAATGGTCGAAGTGGCCGTGGCTCGTCTTGTCCCAGTAGAACGGTTTGTGCACCATTTCCCACAAGGCCTTGTACGAGGCCAAAGCGCCCAGCGGGTTGTAAAGATGCAGCGTCGGCACCCAGAACCGGCTGATCCTGTGGCCCGATTTCGTCAAACCGACCACGCCGACCAGGATCGACAGCATTTCGCCGGCAGCGAACAGAACCGACATCGCCACCACCCCGCCCCATGGCATCACGATCCCCACCGGGTGGCCGAGACCCAGTGCCAGCGCCCAAAGCGACAGCGTCAAGGGTGCCAGCAGGGTCTGGATGATGCTGCCCAGAAACAGAATCTGAAAGCCCAGAAACTGACGCGGCCCCAACTGCCGCCACAGCAGCACCGGGTCGCGCATGTGGCTGGCGTAGGTCATCATGTACCCCTTGATCCAGCGCGATCGTTGCTTGATCCACGGGATGGCGCGGCAGTTCGCCTCTTCGAATGTGGTGGTTTCGATCATTTCGGTGCGATAACCGTGGCGCGCAAGGCGGATGCCCAGATCGGCGTCCTCGGTCACGTTGTGCGCGTCCCAGCCGCCAAGCGCTTGCAAGACGTCGCGCCGGAAGAACAGCGTCGTGCCGCCCAGCGGCAGCGGCATGCCGAGGCGTTGCAGCCCGGGCAGCATCACGCGGAACCAGCCCGCATATTCGATGGTAAAGCACCGCGACAGCCAGTTGGTCGCGGGATTGTAAAAGTCGAGAATGCCCTGCAGGCACGCGACTTTCGGTCCGCGCCGGTGGAACCGGTCCACGATCCGGCGGATCTGGTCGGGCGCGGGCGCATCTTCGGCATCATAGACCCCGACGATCGACCCCCGGCAGAACCCCAGCGCGTGGTTCAGCGCGCGGGGCTTTGTCTTGACCTGACCCTCGGGAACGGTGACGACGCGCATCCAGTGGCGCAACCTCGCTTTGGCCAGTGCCGTGCACGTTTGCCGATCGCCCTGTTCGACGACCAGAACCACATCCAGCAACGCGCGCGGATAGTCGAGCCGATCCAGACGCGCCACGAGCCGCGACACGATGTCCGCCTCGCGGTGCAGCGCCACGATGACTGAAACCGTAGGCATGCGTGCCATCACCGGCGCGGGGCCGACGTCGGACTTCGCGGGGCGCAGGGCATGCCACAGCGCCGCAGCCTTGAGGGCGAAGGTGGCGATGAACAGGCCGACCGTCAGGCCCAGCAACAGCCCCAGGCCGGTTTGCGGCCAAAGCGCCAGCGCGACCGCCAGCAGCATCACCGTCCGCGCCAACCCGGCCGAGGTGCGGGGTGTCCAGGCGCGGCAGCTTTCCCCGAAGGGCACGGTGGTTTCGGCGACGCGGGCAAGCTCGCGGCCGCGCACGTGCAGCACCGCCGTCTCGATCGCACCGGCCGAGGCGAGCGCGGGCACAACGGGGCCGAACGCGGCGGTCAGCCGGGCGCGGTTGCTGGCGAAGGTCGCGGGATCGGCGGTGGCGATCGTCGTCAGGCCCCCCGCGCTGCGCCACGGTACAAGCCCGAGCCGCAGGCAATCGAGTGCACCCAGCCGGTCGATCAGCCGCGCATCCGGTGGCGTCGCCGCCAGATCGGCCAGACCCATGTCGTGGTGGCGGGCCAGGGCTTGCCAGATTTCGGTTTGGTCGACCTGGCCTTGCGCTAGCAGCTCGTCGGTCAATTGCCCCGGTCCTGACAGGGCCTGCAGGATCGCATGGGGGGGCACCACGCCATCGGCCAGCATCTGCACGCCGAGGGGCAGCCTCGTGGCTATGACAGCGGGCGGGGCGACCCGACGTCGCACGAAGAGGACGGGACTGGATGGCAGACTGTTCATGCGGACCCCGATCGGCAGGTTCCGCCATCATCGCCCCATTTCAGTTAACGGCGCGTTAAGACCAGAAGGCTTGCGGCCGCGTCACGCGCTGCGCCGGGCCTGCATCGCGGCGGCAAAGCGGTCGAACAGGTAATAGCTGTCCTGCGGGCCGGGCGAAGCTTCGGGGTGGTATTGCACCGAAAACACCGGCTTGCCTTCGACCCGGATGCCGCAGTTCGACCCGTCGAACAGCGACACATGGGTTTCCTTGACACCGCGCGGCAGGGTCTGGCTGTCTACGGTAAAGCCATGGTTCATCGAGGTTATTTCCACCTTGCCGGTGTCGATGTCCTTGACGGGGTGGTTGGCGCCGTGGTGGCCGTGGTTCATCTTGACCGTTGTCGCCCCCAGCGCCAGCGCCAGCATCTGATGGCCCAGACAGATGCCGAACACCGGCAGCTCGGCGGCCAGAACCCCCTGGATCATCGGCACGGCATAGGCCCCGGTCGCCGCCGGATCGCCCGGGCCGTTCGACAGGAACACGCCTTCGGGGTTCAGCGCCAGCACGTCGGCGGCGGTTGCGGTGGCGGGCAGGACGGTCACCTCGCAGCCCGACGACGCAAGGCAGCGCAGGATGTTGCGTTTCGCGCCATAGTCGATGGCGACGACGCGCAGGCCGGGGCCGGTGCGCGGGGTGTAGCCTTCGGGCCAGGCCCACCGCTGTTCGTCCCAGCGGTAGGATTGGGTGCAGGACACGCCCTTGGCCAGATCAAGGCCGACCAGACCGGCCCAGCCGCGCGCGCGGGCCACCATCGCACCCAGATCGAAATTACCCGCCGGATCATGGGCCAGCGCCACATGCGGCGCGCCTTGCTGCCGGATCGCGCGGGTCAGGCGGCGGGTGTCGATGCCGCCAATGCCGATGCGGCCCTTGGACAGCAGCCAGCTTTGCAGACCGCCGGTCGCACGCCAGTTCGACGGTTCGGTCGGGTCCCATTTCACCACCATGCCGGCGGCGACGGGGGTTGCCGTTTCGTCATCCTCGGCCGTTGTGCCGACGTTGCCGATATGGGGGAAGGTGAAGGTGACCACCTGACCCGCATAGCTGGGGTCGGTCATGATTTCCTGGTAGCCGGTCATAGCGGTGTTGAACACCAGTTCCGCCACGGTTTCGCCGACCGCGCCGAACCCCATCCCGTAAAAGACCGAGCCATCGGCGAGCACCAGACAGGCGGTAGGTCTGGGGGTGGGCATAGGGCGACTCCCTGCAGTCAAACTCGGGCGAAACTACGGGGCAGCACCCGTGGGGTCAAGCGCGCTTGGCAAATGAGTTTACCAACGAATACAGGGGTTTGATGGAAACTGCACCGATTGTCTATCTGGGCTTGGGTCTGTATGGTGGCAAGTCAGGAACAAGGGGGATGCGATCCAATGCCACTTCGTGACCGTCTGCAGGGCGCGCTGAAAGATGCGATGAGGGCCAGACAGGCCGACCGGCTGTCGTCGTTGCGGCTGATCAGTGCGGCCATCAAGGACCGCGAGATCGCCAACCGGTCCGAGGGGGCCGACGGCGAGGTGAGCGAGGACGACATTCTGGCCATTCTAGGCAAGATGATGAAACAACGTCAGGAATCGGCGCGCGCCTATCAGGACGGCGGACGGCCTGAACTGGCGGACAAGGAGCTGGCCGAGGCAGCGGTGATCGAGGAATTCCTGCCGCGCCAGCTGGACGGCGGCGAGGTGGAAGCAGCTATCGCGGCGGCCATTGCCCAGGCGGGTGCGACCAGTATCCGCGACATGGGGCGGGTGATGGCGGTCCTGAAGGGCAGCTATACCGGCCAGATGGACTTTGGCGCGGTGGGGCCGTTGGTCAAGGCGCGCCTGAACTGACGGGAGGCGCGCCGCGCACTTGGGCACGCCACTCGCCGAGCCATCTGCGCCTATCGGACCCGGACGCTGACCTGATCGCCGTTCAGCTCGAACGTCTCCCGTCCCGGTGTTGTCGCGGTGAAAATGATCTCGACGGCGGGCGTTCTTCCCCCGCAGTTGTTGGAGTTGGTCATGCCGAGCTTGCCAAGGCTGAGCGTGCCGGTATTGGTCGCCGGCAGTTCAACCTGACCTGCGGCGGGTGCCTTGCCACAGTCGCCGCGATAGCCATAGATCACGGCCGATTGACCCACCTTCAGGGTGACCCTTTTTTCGTAGTCGATCGTGGCTTGCGCAAAGGCGGGAAGGGCGAGTGCCAGTCCGAATGCGGCCGGCAGCAGTTTGAATAGCTTCATGCAAATCTCCTGTGAGGTGCTGTACGCGAATACTAACCAAAATCCGATGTCTTCGAAATAACAGCCTTGTGATGTTACATCCTGAGGCGGTTGCCCAGGGCTGATCGTGGCGCCCGCCGTTTGCATGGGGGGCTGCCTTTGCTTACGCGGGACGCTTGCTTCGGCCCCGTCAGCCGGTTGCGGTTTGCGGATCAGGTCTGTGTGACGGGCAGGCTGGCGAGAACCTTGCCCAGTTCCGCCTGAAGAACCAGTCGCTCCTCCTCGGTCAGGAACGCGCCCAGTTCGACCTCGCGCCCTTCGGCTTTGAGCGTCAGGTAGTTCGGAACCGGCCCGGCGGTGGGATGCAGGGCAATGCGCAGCCAGTGTGGATTGCCTTGCCAGGCTTGCCGTCTGCCGCGCGGGCCGTGGCGGGTCAGAGTGACGACTGCAGGGGTAAGCGTCAGATCTTCGATGATCTCGCCGTCACGATAGCTGCGTTGGAGGCCCCACCACACACCCGCCACGGCGGCGGCCAGGAACGGCAGCATGAACCACAGCGCCGAGTTGCCGAGCAGGCTGAGAAGCGGCACGGCGATCAGGGCGGCGGTCGCCCCGATGAACCACACGAAGCCGCGCTTGGGCAACGACCGGTGAGGCCACAGGTGGAGCCGGGTTTCGGTCGGGGACTTGCTGACGTATTCATGCGGCATGCAACCAGTATAGCGCGACCCGGCCGCCGCGACAGGGCCGTGACCGCAGATGCTGCGAATGGACGCAGGGATCTGCGGTCAGGTTCCCGGCGCAGGGGCGATCCATTTGCTCATGTGGATGGTAGTGCCGCCCATGAAGGGCGAGGTCCCGTCGATCTGGAAGCCCGCCGATTGATACAGGCGCACGTTGGAGGCCATCGCCTCGGCGGTGAGTAGGCCCAGTTTGGGCAGGGCTGCGGCCTTGGCCCGTCTTTCGGCATGGTCGAGCAGCCAACGGCCGAGCCCGCGGCCCTGATGCGCGGGGGCGACGGCGATGTTTTCGATGAACAACTGATCGTGCTGCGGAATGCATTCGATGAGCGCCACCATGACGGTGTCGTCATGCAGCAGGTCGATCTCGTGGTCTAGTACTCCCCGGTCGTAGTCGGCCACCATCGGGACCGGCTTGCGCCCCAGAACCGGCACCCATTTAGCGTAGGCGGCCTGCACCACTGTGCGCACCGAGTCGGCGTCCTGTGGTCCGGCGCGCCGGACGGTCAGGGGGGACATCTGGCGCATCGCAGCGTCGATCCATCGGAAGGGCGGGGTGCAACCCACCGGTTTTGGGGATGAAGCCGGGGCTGCCCCGACCCACGAAAAAGGCCCCGGATCGCTCCGGGGCCGTCGGGTTAGTGGGCGTGTTGCTTGTCCCAGTCTTCTCGCTTGGGCAGCTGCTCGAACGTGTGTTCGGGCGGCGGGCAGGGAAGGGTCCATTCCAGCGTGTCGGCGTATTCGTTCCACGGGTTGTTCTGGGTGATCTTGCGACCGTACATCAGGGTCCAGAATACCACGCCGATGAAGAACACGAAGCTGGTGAAAGACAGGAACGCACCAATCGACGAGAACCAGTTCCAGTAGGCGAACGCCTCGGGGTAGTCGATGTAGCGGCGCGGCATGCCTTGGCGGCCGAGGAAGTGCTGCGGGAAGAAGGTCAGGTTAGAGCCGATGAACATGGTCCAGAAGTGCAGCTTACCAGCCCATTCCGGATATTGCCGACCCGACATCTTGCCCATCCAGAAGTAGATGCCGGCAAAGATGCCGAACACGGCGCCGAGGCTCATGACGTAGTGGAAGTGCGCCACGACGTAATAGGTGTCGTGATAGGCGCGGTCGATCGGGGCTTGCGACAGCACGATCCCGGTCACGCCGCCGACGGTAAACAGGAACAGGAAGCCGAAGGCCCACAACATCGGGGTCTTGAACTCGATGCTGCCGCCCCACATCGTCGCGATCCACGAGAAGATCTTGATGCCGGTGGGCACCGCGATGACCATCGTCGCCAGCATGAAGTAGCTTTGCTGGGTCAGCGACAGG
>JANNNU010000134.1:0-11794 GCA_031398695.1 Paracoccaceae bacterium
CCTCGGGTTCCTGACACGGGCCAAGAAGTACACGTATTTCCGGCCCAAGTTCATCTACTATGCGACCTATCTGTCCGAAAAGATCGGCTACGCCCGCTACATCACCATCTATCGGCACCTGGAGCGTCACCCCGACAAGCGTTTCCACCCGATTTTCAAATGGTTCAAGGAATGGTGCAATGACGAGTTCAGCCATGGCGAGGCGTTCGCCCTGCTGATGCGTACCGACCCCAAGCTGACGACCAGCTGGGCCAACCGCCTTTGGATCCGGTTCTTCCTGACGGCCGTTTACTCGACGATGTTCGTGCGCGACCATCAGCGCCCGGTGTTCCACGAGGCGCTAGGCGTCGACATCGAATGGTATGACCAGCGGGTCTATCGCATCACCAGCGAGATCGCCCGCCAGGTGTTCCCGATCGAGATCGACATCGACCATCCGCGCTGGTTGCCCAACCTGCGCCGGATGCGCGATGCCTTCACCGAAATGGACCGTGCGAAAAAGCAGGGCGGCGTGGGCGGCTGGGTCGGGGCGAAAGTCGCAGCGGCCAAGGCGGGGCTTGCCTTTGCTGCGCTGTACCTGATCCCGGTGATCCGCAACACGCCCCCCGAAAACGTCCGGATGGAGCCGTCGTATTGACGCCAGTCCGCATCAGGGGCGCACGCCCATGACCGAAAACCCGTGGCTCGCCGCAGGATTGGCGTTGTTTGCCTGGTGGTTCGCCACTGGCGCCATCCTGTGGCGGGTCCGGGTGGCCGACAATCTGGCGCGCGCGGGCGACCGCGACGCGCACCGCATGTCGGTCCTGCTGGGCTTTCCGCTGTTCGCGGCGGGCATGGCGATGGCGCTTGCCTCGGTCTCCGACGCATCGGTCAACGGCACCTATCTG
Source organism: Paracoccaceae bacterium (assembly GCA_031398695.1). Taxonomy (GTDB): domain Bacteria; phylum Pseudomonadota; class Alphaproteobacteria; order Rhodobacterales; family Rhodobacteraceae; genus JAIYDJ01. Next base: position 888 of record JANNNU010000134.1, read on the forward strand.
GGCTTTGTGTCCACGCTCGTGTTGTGGGGCTGGATCGAGCTTGCCTTCCTGTCCGGCGTGATCACCGGCCCGAACCGCGAACCTTGCCCCACGTTTGCAACCCCCACCGACCGGTTCTGGCGCGCGGTGGGCACCATCGCCTGGCACGAAATGGCGCTGATCAGCACGCTGGCAGCCTTGGCTTACGTCAGCCGCGATACCGCCAACCAGTTCGCCTTCTACACCTTTGCCCTGCTGTTCTTTGCCCGTATCTCGGCCAAATTCAATCTCTTCCTCGGCGTCCCGCGCATCAACACACAGTTCCTTCCGATCCCGCTGCGCCATCTGCCTAGCCACTTCCGCTTTGCCCGGATGAACCCGTTGTTTCCTGTTTCAGTCACGGGGCTGACCGGGGCCACAGCCCTGCTATTCGAGCGGACCCTTTCTGCGACGACCGCGGGCGAGACCACCGGGTTCGCCCTGCTGACCTGCCTTTGCGCGCTGGCCCTTATGGAACACTGGTTCATGGTCCTGCCGCTGCCCGATGAAAAGCTGTGGCGCTGGATGCTTCCCGCCGCCAAAACCCCCCTCCATAGCCCGACGAGCCTGCACGAGGACGCCAATGGACTTTGACCAGATTTTCCGCGACCAGATCGAGACTTTGAAGTCCGAAGGCAACTACCGCACGTTTGCCGAGCTGGAACGCAAACGCGGCGAATTTCCCCGCGCCGCCAACTACAAGGACGGCGCGGTTGCCGACATTACCGTGTGGTGCAGCAACGATTACCTCGGCATGGGACAGCATCCCGATGTGGTCAAGGCGATGGTCGATTGCGTCCACGCCTGCGGGACCGGGGCAGGGGGAACGCGCAACATCAGCGGCAACAACCACCACCACCTGCTGCTGGAGGCGGAACTGGCTGACCTGCACGGCAAGAATGCGGCACTGCTGTTCACCAGCGGCTATGTGTCGAACTGGGCGGCGCTGTCCACTCTGGGCAGCCGCATTCCCGGCGTGGTGATCCTATCCGACGCCGGCAACCACGCCTCAATGATCGAAGGCGTCCGCCACTCCCGTGCCGACAAGGTGATCTGGCGGCACAACGACTGGCGCGATCTGGACCGCAAGCTGAAGGCGGTCGGTGACAGGCCCAAGATCGTCGCATTCGAGAGCGTCTATTCGATGGACGGCGACGTGTCTCCGATAAAGGAGATCGTGCAGGTCGCCAAGGCGCATGGGGCCATGACCTATATCGACGAGGTGCACGCGGTCGGCATGTACGGCCCGCGTGGCGGCGGTGTTTCGGAACGCGAAGGGCTGGCGGACCAGATCGACCCGATCGAAGGCACGCTCGGCAAGGCGTTCGGCGTGGTCGGCGGCTACATCACCGGATCGGCCGCGCTGTGCGATTTCATCCGCAGTTTTGCGAGCGGCTTCATCTTCACAACCGCGCTGCCGCCTGCGGTGGCCGCCGCCGCCACCGCCTCGATCCGGCACCTGAAGGACAGCCCGTTCGAACGGGCCCGCCAGCAGGCGCAGGTCGCCAAATTGCGCGCCAAGCTCGACCGCGCCGGCATCCCGCACATGGCCAACGACAGCCACATCATTCCGGTGATGATCGGCGACCCGGTGAAATGCCGGATGATCAGCGACATCCTGATGAAGGATTGGGGCATCTACGTGCAGCCGATCAACTACCCCACCGTGCCCAAGGGAACCGAGCGGCTGCGCATCACGCCCTCGCCGTTCCATTCGGATGCCGACATTGATCATCTGGTGACGGCACTTTCCGCCCTCTGGCGACGTTGTGCCCTTGCCCATGGGGTCGCATGAGCGAAATGTGACTCGTCATTTCGGCAACGTGGGCTATGTTGCCTACTATAAACTGCGGAGGACCATCGTGAAACTCAAACTGACCCTGATCGCCCTGCTCGCCACCGCTGCGCCCGCCTTTGCGGCAGGCGACCCGGTAGCCGGTGAAGCGATATTCAAGCAATGCCAGACCTGCCACGTCGTCGCAGACGCCGCCGGCACCGTTCTGGCCGGCAAGGCTGCCAAGACCGGCCCCAACCTTTACGGCGTCGTCGGTCGCACCGCCGGCACGGTCGAAGGTTTCAAATACGGACCCGACATGATCGCAGCCGGTGCCGCCGGCCTCGTCTGGGATGAGGTGACGCTGACCGAGTACGTGCAAAACCCGTCGGCCTTCCTGAAAAAGACGCTGAACGACAAGGGCGCCGCCGGAAAGATGCAGTTCCAGGTCAAGGATCCGGTCAAGGCAGCCGATGTCGTGGCCTACATCGCGTCGCTTGCCCCGGCAGCCGCTCCCGCCGATGGCGCAGCCCCGGCAGCCGATGCTGCCGCTCCGGCCGTCACGAACTGAGCGCACCCCGCCCAGCATGAAAAGGCCCGCCACCGGCGGGCCTTTTTCGTACGTGCCGCAGCGGGTCAGGCCCTCAGGCCGATCTGACCGATCCCGAGCACCCGTATGACCTGCGCCTGAATGTCAGCCGCCGCCAACCCCGCGTCGGCATACATCGCCGCCGGGCTCGCCTGCTCGATGAACCGGTCCGGTAGGGTCATCGTGCGCAGCTTCAACCCGTGGTCCAGCCCGCCCGAATTTGCCAGGTGGTGCAGCACCATTGCCCCAAAGCCCCCGACAGCACCCTGTTCGACCGTGATGATCGCCTCGTGGTGCCGCGCCAGTTGCGCGATCAGGTCGGTGTCCAGCGGCTTGGCGAACCGCGCGTCGGCGATGGTGACCGATACGCCCTGCGCTGCCAGCGCCTCGGCGGCCAGATGACATTCAGCGAGGTGCGCGCCAAATGATAGCAGTGCCACCCGGCTCCCTTCGCGCACCACGCGGCCCTTGCCGATCTCCAGCATCCGCCCGCGTTCGGGCATCGCCACCCCTACGCCTTCGCCGCGCGGATAGCGAAACGAGATCGGCCCGGCGTCATAGCCCGCCGCCGTTGCGACCATGTCCACCAGCTCCGCCTCGTCCCCCGCCGCCATCACGACAAACCCCGGCAGCGACGAAAGATACCCCACATCGAAACACCCGGCATGCGTTGCGCCATCTGCCCCCACCAGCCCCGCCCGGTCGATCGCGAACCGCACCGGCAGGCCCTGCAGCGCCACGTCATGCACGATCTGGTCATAGCCGCGCTGCAGGAAGGTCGAATAGATCGCCACGAACGGCTTCAACCCCGACGCTGCCATCCCGGCGGCAAAGGTCACGCCGTGCTGTTCGGCAATCCCCACATCGAACACCCGCCCCGGAAAGCGTTTCGCCATGATGTCCAGACCCGTGCCCGACGGCATCGCCGCCGTCACCCCTACGATCCGCCCGTCCCGCGACGCCTCGTCGGTCAGTGCCTGGCCGAAGACGTTCGTGTAGGCAGGCGCGTTCGACTTCGACTTGGCCTGCGTGCCCGAGGCCACGTCGAACTTCGCCACCCCGTGATACTTGTCTGCCGAGGATTCCGCCGGGGCATAGCCCTTGCCCTTCACCGTCACCGCATGGATCAGCACCGGCCCAGTGGCCCGCGCCCGGGCCGCCCGCAGCGTCGTCAGCAGGGTCGGCATGTCATGCCCATCGACCGGGCCGATGTAGGTAAAGCCCAGTTCCTCGAACAGCGTGCCACCGCCCGGCATGCCGGTGACAAGCTGCCGCGCCCGCCGCGCGCCGTCGCGCAGGGGGCCAGGCAGGGTGGCCTCGAACCCCTCGGCCATGCCCTTCAGCGCGGCAAACGGGGCCACGCCGGACAGCCCGTTCAGATACTTGTTCAGCGCCCCCACGGGTGGCGCGATGCTCATGTCGTTGTCGTTCAGGATTACGAACAGCCGCTTGTCCAGATGCCCGGCGGCATTCATCGCCTCATAGGCCATGCCGGCGGTGATCGCGCCGTCGCCGATGACGGCAATCGCATCGCCGGTGGGCATCCCCAGCTCGCGCCCCATGGTGAACCCCAGCGCGGCCGAGATCGAGGTGGAGCTGTGCGCAGCGCCGAACGGATCATACTGCGACTCGCTGCGCTTGGTGAAACCCGACAGCCCCCCGCCCTGCCGCAGACTGCGCATCCGGTCGCGCCGCCCGGTCAGGATCTTGTGCGGATAGCACTGGTGGCCGACGTCCCAGATCAGCTTGTCCACCGGCGTGTTGAACACCGCGTGGATCGCGACCGTCAGTTCCACGACCCCCAGCGACGACCCCAGATGCCCGCCGGTTTCCGACACGACCGAAATCACCTCGGCGCGCAATTCGTCGGCCACCCGTCGCAAGTCGGCATCCGACAGCGCCTTGAGATCGGCAGGACTGGCAACACGGTCAAGAGTTGGGGTCAGTGGACGGGTCATCGCGTGCTCCGATATGAAAAAAGTGCCGTGTGGGGTTCCACACGGCACCAGGTCCCTGTCGCCAACAGGAAGGGAACCGGGCTGTGGAAGGCCCAGAGTTCAGGCCGGCATTCTGGCCCGAACATCGTTGCAGTCCGGGCGCAAGGGATGCGCCCGGAACGGGATGCCGATCAGACCACGGTGGTGGTCGATACGACCTCGATGGCGCCCAGCGGCGATGGGGCCTCCTTGCTCTCGGGGGGCAGGAATTCTCCCACAACCCAGGTAAAGAGCATGATCAGGATCGGCACCGCGAGGACGACCCCCGCCAGAAACGCGCCCCAGACCATTTGACCCAGCACCCAGATCCGCAGACGGATCACCGGATGGTCCTGCTCCCAGTATTCTCTATCGCTCATGGCTTTCCCTCAATCCAGCGGTGCATAGCCGTGGTCCTGCGCCCAGACATACCAGTTGTCTACCACAGTCCCCGTCAGCAGAATACCGATGCCACCTGTGATGCCCACCAGAACGGCGAACCACCAGGCCCAGCGGTGAATACCTTCCATCGTGGCGTTGAACCCCATGGTCCAGCGCCAGAACAGCGCAGCGCGTTCCGAAGCCGTGCCGCGGTCCACGATCTGCTCCAGCTCCCGGTCGCCGCCCAGACGGGTGACGGACAGGATGGTGGCGCCGTGCATGGCGAACAGCAGTGCCGAGCCATAGAGGAAGACGATCGAAAGCGCGTGGAACGGATTGTAGAACAGGTTGCCGTAGGTCAGGCTGAACAGGTTGGTCCAGTCGAGGTGGCTGAAGATGCCGTAGGGCACCGCCTCGGACCAGCTTCCCATCAGCACCGGCCGGATCAGGCCCAGCACCAGGAACAGCCAGATCGCACCGGCGAAGGCATAGGCGACGTGCTTGCCCATCCCTAGCGCCTCGGCCCGCAGATAGGTGCGGATCCACCAGGTGATGACCGAGATCAGAAGAAAGAACCCGGCCAGCAGGAACAGCCCGCCCTCGTTCATCGGCGGAATCCGCAGACCCCACTCGGCCGACGGCGGCTCCAGCGAGAACCAGAAGAGATCCCGCAGGAAAACGGCCGGGTTGTAACCCGCCTGTCCCCAGTAATGCGCGCCGACGATGAAGAACCAGATCGCCCCGGTCGCCATCGAGATTACGCCGAAGGTGCCCAGATAGATCGGCCCCAGCTGCGCGTTGCCGAACCAGCCTGCCAGGGACGAAAAGGTCGCCCCCCTGCTCCGGTTCCCCAGATCGACGCCCTCGACCATGCCCATTTCGGGCTGGGCCTGGACCTGGACCTGGGTAAAGATGTTCTGATACTCAGCCATTGACGCCTCCCGGAATGTTCACCCACCACGGCAGCTCAAGCCACCAGTTCCACCATTCGGACCACTGGTCGAACCAGATGGTGCCCGAGATGACGATGCAGACGGCGCTCCAGAACCCCGCGTTGATCGCCAGCAGCGTGCCCAGGCGGTGGATGCCCAGAGGGCCGATCGAATAGCCGATCAGATCGCGGAAGAAGGTATCCTCGTGATCGGGCGACTTCATGATCTTCCCTTTGCCGGGATTGGCAGCCGACAGGACCAGCGCCCCATGCAGTGCCAGCGCCAGGGCGTTGGTGAAGAAGAAGGTGATGGCGATCATGTGCGCCGGATTGTAGTGGAAGTTTCCGTACTGGTAGCCGACGTTGCTGACCCAATCGAGGTGGCTGAAGATGCCGTAGGGAAAGCCGTGGTTCCATGCGCCCATCAGGATCGGGCGAAACACCACCAGTGTGACGTAGGCCAGAATGGCGAAGCCAAATGCGATCGGCACCTGGAACCCGATGCCCAGCTTGCGGCAGATTTCCACCTCGCGCAGCGCCCAGCTGATGAACGCGCCGACCGCGCAGATCGTGATGATCTGCCACAACCCGCCCTGCATCAGGGGCGCGGCGGCCAAGCCGTATTCCAGCGGCGGCGGGTCGATCGAGATCAGCCACGGGTTCCACGTGTCACCCTGGGACGCCCCGTAGAAGATCAGGATGGTGCCGAGGGCCGCGAAAAAGAAGGTCGTGACCCCAAAGAAGCCGACGTAGAACGGCCCGACCCAAAAGTCGAACAGGTTCCCGCCCACAAGCGTGCCTCCCGGCACGCGGTATTTTCGTTCGAAGCTGAGCAGTGCCATGCTTCCCTCTCCGCGCTATGATCGGGCCAAAACCATGGCGCACGCATCAGGCGCGCGGCGGTGGCCGAAATGGGTCGAATCGTAGGTTGCGGGCGACGTGGAGCCGCCCGCAACGGGGTCGGTCCGGTTACGGTGCAGGAACGGCTTCGCCCGCGGCAACCGCCCGGGCTCCCGCTTCTGCGATCCAGTTGTAACCGGGGGTCGACAGCAGGACGAGGTGGATCATCGCCGCCAGCAGGAACAGGAACACGCCCTGTGCCACGAAGACGCGACGGGGATCGAAGATCAGCCAGATTTTGTAAAACTTGCTCATGTTTCGATCCCCCTCAGAACCACGGACGCCAGATGAAAACTGCCAGGTGAGCAACCACGGCAATCGCCGTGAAGAGCCAAAGCCCGCTCATATAGACAGAATGCAGTTCTTGCGCCTGCTGGTCGGTAAGACCTGTGAACGACAGGTCACTCTTATCAGCCATACTATCCTCCGGATCGTCAGACTGACGCCACACACCCTGTGGCTGGGTCACGGCCAGGCAGAATGCCTTTCCGATCCATCGCCCCTGACGGGGGGCGAATTCTGGTCGTGGGCTTACCCACGGAAAATCATCGGCGTGATCGCCGTGGCGTCCTTCCAGGCCCGCGTCAGCGGGTCGAGGCGCGGCAGCTTGGCGCGGATCACGGTCTCGCCCGTCCAGGCGACCAGCTGCACCGGCACAGCGATCATCAGGATCAGGCCGAAATAGACCTTGAATTCGGTTCTGGGCACGCGGTGCGCGTGATGCGCGGTGCCGTTTGCGGTCTGGTCGCTCATGTCTTGTCTCCCTCGCTGCGGACGGCGCCTGCTCCGGGCAGGGCCTCCACGGTTTCACGCACGACCCGCTCGGCGCCGCTGTCGAGCGCGGCCTTTTCGGCCGCATCCCGCAAACTGCGCGCTGCACTGATCCGGGTCAGGATCGGGTGGCGGTTGACGATCCGGTCAAGCGCCTCCTGCGCATCGACATCCCAGGGGAAGTCGCGCCGCAGGGTCGTGGGGGTTGCCGCGGCCGAGTCCATCTCGGTGCCCAGCGGCAAAATGTGAAAGAGGGCGTCGAACAGGCTGTTGCACACTTCCTGCAGCAGCCAGACCGCCCCGCCGTAGCCCATGGCCGGGCTGCCCGTGTGGCGCCGGATCGCAGCGCCCGGAAAGCTGGCAGGGATGAAACTGGGCGCAGGTCCGAACCCGCCCTTCAATTCGGCCAGATACATCTTCTCGTTGATGGACCCCATCACGACCAGAGGGCGGTGCTGTTTCAGCAGTGCCCGCACCGCCTCGTTGTTGGTTTTCTGCCCAGGCATCCGGGCCACCGCAAAGGCGCAGGGCAATCCCAGATCGCCCTCCAGATACCCGCGGATCCCTCGCGCGTAGGTTTCGTTCGCCACGATCCCGAAGCTGGCCGTCGCAAAGAAATCCTGCGTCACCGACCGCCACAGATCCCACACCGGCTTCAGCGTCGAATGCTTTTCCCGCTCGATGAACGGCTCGGGGTCCAGCCCCAGCATCTCACCCAGCTTGCGCAGGAACTTGGTCGTTGAATCCATTCCGATCGGCGCCTGCAGGTACGGCTTGCCCAGCACCTCGGCCAAACCGCGCCCGAACTCGCGATACATGCAGATGTTCACATCCGCATTCACCAGATGCCGCATCTCGGCCACATGCGCGCCCAGCGGCATCACCATGTTGACGTCCGCCCCGATGCCCTCGACCAGACGACGGATCTCGTGCAGGTCCGACGCCATGTTGAACACGCCGTACATCGGCCCGAGGATGTTGACGCGCGGCTTCTGCCCCGCATCCCGCTTGGTCTCGGGCGGCATCCGTCCCTTGGTCATCCCGAATTCGGTAAAGATCCAAGTCATCGCCCGGTCCGCCGTCTGCCACTGATCCTCATCAATCGTGCGCGGAAGGAATCGCTGGATGTTCGTCCCCATCGGCGTGACACCACCGCCGATCATCTCGGCAATCGACCCTGTCACCACCACCGCCGGCAAAGCCGGGTCGAGTGTCTTCCACGCCCGCCGCATCGCGCCCTCGGTCCCGTCGCGGCCAAGCTCTTCCTCGCCCAGCCCCGTCACCACGATGGGCAACTCGTGCGGCGGCAGCCCGTCGGTGTAGTGCAGCACGGACGTCACTGGCAGATTCTCGCAGCCGACGGGGCCGTCGATGACCACCTGCAACCCCTTGACGGCGCAGAAGGCATAGACCGCCCCCCAGTATCCGCCCGCCCGGTCGTGATCCTGCACTAGCATCAGATCATCTCCTCGGCCTTGGCGGCGCGTGCCGCCTTGTCGAGCTTCTTCTGATGCGCCGCGCGGAAGTCGGGCCGCAGGTTGGGTGACCCTTCCCAGATGCCGGCGGTGTCGCCATGGCCGACGCCTTCGAAAAAGGCTTTCATATCGTCCATCCGGCCCTTGCCCGCCATCGCGGCATTGACCACGGTAGCCAGCGACCCCGCCCCGGCCGGCCCCATCAAGGGCCGCGCCGAAATCAGGTTGGTGAAGTAAAGCGCCGGAATCGCCCGCTCTTTCGCCTTCTGCACCACCGGAGTCGTCCCCACGGCCAGGTCAGGCCGGATCGCTTCCATGGCACTCAGATCGTCTTCCAGCGACGCGCGGAACTTGACCTTGACGCCCTTCGCCTCGAGCCATTCCAGATCCGGCGCGGACCATGCGGTCTTCGCACAAGCCGTTCCAACGTAAGGCACGTCCGCGCCAGACTCGATCAGCAACCGCGCCACCAGCAGCTCGGACCCTTCATAGCCCGATAGGGTGATCGTCCCGTTGATCCTGGACCCGCTCAAGGCCGCCTTGATGGCCGGCAGGAAAGCGTTCTGCGCGGCAGAAACCTTAGCTGGATCAACGTTGTAGGCATCCCCGATTGCCGCCAGCCAGGCCGCCGTGCCGTCGAGCCCGACCGGAGCCGACCCCACAACCTTGCGCCCCGCCGACTGGAATTCCCGCACCGCTGCCGTGTAGAACGGGTGGATCGCCGCGACCACGTCGCAGTCGAGCGCAGCATAAAGCTCCCGCCACTCCCGACACGGCACAACCGGCCCCGCCGCTAGCCCTAGGGGTGCCAGCATCGCCCCGATCATCATCGGATCAGCCGGAAACATCTCGCCCAGCAGCGCCACGGTCGGCCGATCCGACTTGCCGCCGACCGGAGCCTGCACCGGCCCTGCCTCGATCTCGGCGCGGGCATATTTCAGCATCGCCCCGGCCAGAACGTCCTTGGCCTCGGCATGGGTCGGGATGCCGAAACCCGGAACGTCGATTCCGATGATCCGCACCCCGTTGATTTCGCTCGGCAAAAGCTTCAGCGGCACACCCGAGGCCGTCGGCACGCAGAGGTTGGTCACAATGATCGCGTCGTTCCGTTCGGGGTCGGCGAGTTCGTGGACCGCGTCGCGGATATCCTCGAACAGCTTGCCGGTCACCAGCGATTCCGAGTTGAACGGCACATAACCAACTGACCGCCGCGCCCCGTAGAAGTGCGAAACGAACGTCAGCCCGTAGACGCAGCAGGCCGAACCTGACAGCACCGTCGCCACCCGCCGCATCCGCAAGCCGACCCGCAGCGACCCGAAGGCCGGGCACATCGACTGCGGCTTGTCATGCGGGCCTTGCGGGTAGTCGGCGGCATACTGATCGAGGATGTCGGATTTGCCAGCAGCCCGCGCCGCTTCCTGCATTGTCGCTCCGGAATGACAGGCGCCATCCGTCGCGGCACCTGTCAGCGGCACCTCGTCGGATGCCGGAAGCACCGTCAGCGCCGCCGTGTTGTCATATCCGATTTCCCCAGTCATTTGGCACCCTTGCGGGTCAAACGCTGCAGGTCGGCTTCGATACGGGCCAGCATCTCGAGGTCAAACATTGTCGTAAACCACTTCCAGCGACTTCTTCAGGACCGCGTTCTTGCCACGCATGTCGGCGTCCGTGGCGGGGGTCAGCACGAAATTCGCACCCGTCGTTTCGGCGTCGAACAGGCTCAGCAACCCATCCTGAGTCACCGGCGCAGGACGCACTGGCGGGGCGATCTCCACGGCTTCGGCAAGGGCGGCAAACATCGGCCCCCATTGACTCTCATAGCTGCCAACGATCTGATAATTCGCGGATTTCTTGCGCAGGTCGTCGTCCTGCGGGATGGCGGCCAGCACCGGAATCCCGACCACTTTGGCAAAGGCCGCAGCCTCTCCCGACCCGTCATCCTTGTTGATCACCAGCCCCGCGATGCCGACATTGCCGCCCAGACGGCGGAAGTATTCGACCGCCGAACAGACGTTGTTGGCCACATACAGCGACTGCAGGTCGTTCGAGGCGACCAGGATCACCTTCTGCGCCATATCCCGCGCGATCGGCA
>JANNNU010000144.1:0-5335 GCA_031398695.1 Paracoccaceae bacterium
ATCATCTGTTCACAAATATCCTCGGGGGGAGGCGCGGCACGCGCCCGGGTGGCAGACAGCCCCCCGCCGCCCTCTCAGCCGCGCGCGGCCTTCTCGTCGATCCCCGAAACACCTTCCCGCCGCGCCAGTTCCGCCACCACATCCTCAAGTGAAACATCCCGCGCGGCCAGCATCACCAGCAGATGATAGATCACATCCGCTGCCTCGCCGATCAGCGCGGGCCGGTCGTCCTTGACCGCCGCAATGATCGCCTCGACCGCCTCCTCGCCAAACTTTTCGGCGCACTTTTCGGGGCCGCGCGCCAGAAGCCTCGCCGTCCACGAACTGTCGGGGTCCGCCCCGCGACGCGATGCAATCGTCGCCGCCAACCGGTCGAGTGCGGTCATGTCAACCTCATGGGGATACCCGCCGCCGCCATGTGGGCTTTTGCCTGCCCGATGGTGAAGGTGCCGAAATGGAAGATCGAGGCGGCCAGCACGGCCGAGGCGCCGCCCAGCGTCACGCCCTCGACCAGATGATCCAGCGTGCCGGCCCCGCCGCTGGCGATGACCGGAATGCCGACGGCGTCGCTGACCGCCCGTGTCAGCGGCAGGTTGAACCCGGCACGCGTGCCGTCGCGGTCCATCGAGGTCAGCAGGATCTCGCCCGCACCTTTCGCGGCGACGGTGCGCGCAAATTCGACCGCGTCGATCCCCGTCGCCCGTCGACCGCCATGAGTAAAGATTTCCCACCGGCCGGAGGCCACGGTCTTGGCGTCGATCGCCACCACGATGCACTGGCTGCCGAACCGGTCGGCGGCTTCGGCCACCACATTGGGGTCCGCCACCGCCGCCGAGTTGAAACTGACCTTGTCCGCCCCCGCCAGCAGCAGCGCCCGCACATCCAGATGCGACCGCACCCCGCCACCCACCGTCAGCGGCATGAAACAGGCCTCGGCGGTGCGGGTGACCAGATCGAACATCGTGCCGCGGTTTTCATGGGTGGCGTGGATGTCGAGAAAGCACAATTCGTCCGCCCCCGCCGCGTCATAGGCCCGCGCCGCCTCGACCGGGTCGCCCGCATCGCGCAAGGACACGAAATTGACGCCCTTGACCACCCGACCATCGGCAACGTCCAGACAGGGAATGACGCGGATTTTCAGCATGGTGCAAGGTTAGCCTGTGATGGCGGGCGATGAAAGGGGGGGCTCGCCCCCCCTCGCCCGTGCCGGGCTCACCCCCTGAGGATATTTGTGAACAGATGATGTCAGCCGGTCAGGGCTTTGATCGCGGCGGTGAGATCAATCGCGCCGTCATAGAGCGCGCGGCCCGAAATTGCCCCGTCGATCACGCCGGTGTCGCGCAGGGCGATCAGGTCGGCGAGCGACGATACCCCGCCGCTGGCGATGACCGGAATGGATACGGTGCGCGCCAGGGTCGCGGTCGCCTCGACGTTCGGGCCGCCCATCGCTCCGTCGCGGTCGATGTCGGTGTAGATCACGGCGGCCACGCCCGCATCCTCGAACCGCCGGGCCAGATCGGTGGCCTGCACGTCGGTTTCCACGGCCCAGCCTTTGGTCGCGACCCGCCCCGCCCGCGCGTCGATCCCGACGGCGATCATTCCGGGAAAGGCACGCGCCGCCTGACGGACCAGATCCGGGTCTTCCACGGCCACGGTGCCGAGGATCACGCGGGCCAATCCGGCCTCGACCCACATCGCGATCGTTGCCATGTCACGGATGCCGCCGCCAAGCTGGCAGGGCACTGTGACGGCGGACAGGATCGCGCGCACCGCGGCGGCATTGACCGGCGCGCCGGCAAAGGCTCCGTTCAGATCGACCAGATGCAGCCACGCGCAACCCGCAGCCTGAAACTGGGCCGCCTGCGCCGCCGGATCGGTGCCGAACACGGTCGCCGCCTGCATCTCGCCGCGCAGCAGGCGCACGCAGGCGCCGTCCTTCAGATCGATGGCGGGGTACAGGATCATCGGCACGGCTCCGGATTCGGGTGCCCGCGTCTTTGGCACGGGGCCACGGGCTTGCCAAGGCCCCGTCGTGCGCCGCGCGAACCCCACGTCACGCTTGCCAGACCGCCGATTCGCCGTGAATGGTTTGCCATCCACGGGAGGGATCAATCATGAAGACACTCGCACTCGGTTTGGCGCTGTTGCTGGCCGCGGGCTCGGCCTCTGCCGATCCTGTCGAAGGCATCTGGAAGACCCAAGAGGACGACGGCGCCTATGCGCATGTCACCATGGCCCCGTGCGGCGCGAACTTTTGCGGCGTGATCTCGCGGACCTTCAAGGGCACCGAGGAATATGCGTCCGAAAACATCGGCAAGACGCTGGTGATCGACATGGCGGCGCAGGGGGATGGGTCCTACGAGGGTCAGGTGTGGCGTCCCTCGAACGACAAGATCTACTACGGCACGATTGCGCTGCAAGGCGATCAGATGACGCTGGCGGGATGCGTGGCGGGTGGGCTGATCTGCTCGAAGCAGACCTGGTCGCGGCTGAAGTAGCCGGCTGCCCGGCGGGCCGTGAGCGCACGGCGCGTCCCGGCTTCGGGGCGGATCTGCGGGAACGAAATCCGCCAGTGCCGCGTTGCCTTGACGAAGTCGGACAAAGTGCCCGGTTCAGTTGAGAGAGTGTTTTCCGATGACCGAAGTGAAAACCAAAGACGGCACGATGCTGCATGTGAACGACTGGGGCCAGGGCCGCCCGGTGATCTTGATCCATGGCTGGCCATTGAACTCCGACAGCTGGGAGTATCAGTCCGTCGTGCTCGCCGCTGCGGGGTTTCGCGTCATAAGCTATGACCGTCGTGGCTTTGGCCAATCGGATCAGCCCTATGCCGGATACGATTACGATACGTTCGCCGACGATCTGGCATCGGTAATAGAAGAACTGGCACTCGACGACGTCGCCCTGATCGGCTTTTCGATGGGCGGCGGCGAGATTGCCCGCTACATGTCGCGCCACGGCAGCAAGGGCGTTTCGCAGGCGGTACTGGTGTCCGCCGTGACGCCGTTCATGCTGAAAATCGCCGACCGTGACGTCGGTGTCGGCCAATCTGACATCGACGACATCAAGCAGGGTCTGCGCGCCGACCGTCCGGCGTTTCTGCAAAGCTTCTTCAAGACGTTCTACGGCAACAGTCTGCTGGGCGGTGGTGTCAGCGACGGCGTGCTGCAGTGGTCGCTGATGATGGCGATGAAGGCCAGCCCCAAGGCCACGCTCGATTGCGTCGATGCCTTTGCGACGACCGACTTCCGCCCCGACATGGCGGCGTTCCATGTGCCGACCCTGCTGATCCACGGCACCGCGGACAAGACCGTGCCGGTCGACGCAACGGCGCGCGAGGCAGTCACCATGATCGCCGGGGCACGCCTGATCGAATATGAAGGCGGCGCGCACGGCATCACCGCCACCCATGCCGATCAACTGAACCATGACCTTCTGGCGTTCCTGACCCGCACTTGATGGCGCGCTTGCGCAGAATCCGGGTCGCAAGAAAACCGAAAGACTGTCAAGAGAACCCCTCGGAAGAGGAGTTCTTTCATGTCGTCGGCAAACTGGCTGTTGCTGATCGTTCTGTCCGTCCTGTGGGGTGGGTCGTTTTTTTTCATCGAACTGGCGTTGACGGGTTTGCCGGTGCTCAGCATCGTGTGGAGTCGCGTCGCGCTCGCCGCGGCCGTCCTTTGGATCGCGTTGCGTGTGACCGGGGGCACCATGCCGCGCGGACGGGCGGTGTGGGGGGCGCTGGCGGTCATGGGGCTTTTGAACAACGTCATCCCGTTCACCCTGTTCGTGCTGGCCCAAGGGCAGATCACCGGCAGCCTCGCCGCCATCCTGAACGCCACGACGCCGCTTTTCACGGTCATGGTGGCGCATGTCGCGACCCTGGATGAACGCGCGGGGCCTGCCAAGGTCGCCGGTTTGCTGCTCGGCTTCGGGGGCGTGGTCGTCATGCTGTCGGGTGCGGATGCCAGCGGCGACATCTGGGCCAAGCTGGCCTGTCTGGGTGCCGCGCTGTCCTATGGTCTGGGCGGGGTCTGGGGGCGCAGGTTCCGCAGGATGGGGACCCCGCCAATGACCACCGCGTTCGGTCAACTTGCCTGCTCGTCCGTGATGATCGCCCCCGCCTGGCTGCTGATCGACCGACCCTGGACCCTGACCGCACCGGGGATGACGGCCGTGCTGGCCGTCGTGGGCATGGCGGTGCTGTCCACCGCGCTGGCCTACCTGATCTTCTTTCGCGTTCTGGCATCCGCAGGGGCGACGAACCTCGCGCTCGTGACGTTTCTGATCCCGGTCAGCGCGACGCTGCTGGGCGTCGGTCTGCTGGGGGAAACGCTGCGTCCCGAACATCTGGCCGGTTTTGGCCTTATCGCGCTGGGTCTGGTGGCGATCGACGGGCGCCTGTTTCGCACCCGGCGGGCCTAGGGGCGCCAGGTCAGGAAGTTGCCAATCAGGCGCAACCCCGTCGCCTGGCTCTTTTCCGGGTGAAACTGCGTGCCGACCATCGTATCGCGCCCGATGATCGCGGTCACCGCACCGGCGTAATCGACATGCGCCAGCCGTTCGCGCGGATGCGTCACCTGGAGCTGATAGGAGTGGACGAAATACGCATGATCCCCCGTCACAATCCCGTCGAGCACGGGGTGGGGGCGGTCGATTACCAGATCGTTCCATCCCATGTGCGGCACCTTCAGCCCCGCCGCTCCTGGTTCGATGCGCACCACGTCTCCTCCGATCCAGCCGAAGCCAGGGGTTTCGTGGTACTCCATCCCCCGGTCGGCCAGCATTTGCATGCCCACGCAGATCCCGAGAAACGGCACCGCACGGCGGGTGACCGCCTCGTCGATCGCCTCGAACAACCCGCCGAACGCCCCCAGCGCCCGCCGGCACGCCGGAAAGGCCCCGTCGCCCGGCAGAACGATCCGGTCGGCCCGCGCCACATCCTCGGGGCGCGAGGTGACCCGGATCTCGCCCGCGCCGACTTCGGCTGCCATGCGCTGAAACGCCTTTTCAGCCGAATGCAGATTGCCCGAGTCATAGTCGATCAGTACGGTCAGGCTCACAGCACGCCCTTGGTCGAGGGCACGGCATTCGCCTGTCGCGGATCAGGTTCGACCGCTTCGCGAAGCGCGCGCGCCACGGCCTTGAAGGCCGCCTCGGCAATGTGATGGCTGTTGATGCCGTGCAGGCGGTCCACATGCAGCGTGATACCGCCATGCGTTGCGAACGCCTGAAAGAACTCGCGCACCAGTTCGGTGTCGAAGGTACCGATCTTGGCTGTCGGAAAGTCGCAATTCCACTTTCGCACTTTCAGTTTGGAGAAACGCGGGGATCGGGC
>JANNNU010000173.1:0-1670 GCA_031398695.1 Paracoccaceae bacterium
CTTTGCGACGAACCCGGACACGGTCGAGGACGGCATCGCAGCCACGCGCATCCTGTCGATCCTGCACCGGGAACCTGCCTTGCGGTCGGCCTGGTTGATGGCGTGCCATGCGGCGGAACAACAGCTTGTCGGGGTCATCGCCGCGCGGGCGCAACGACCGGCGGAAGCATTCGAAGTCAGGCTGTGCGCTGCCGCCATAACGGCCGCGATACGCCTCGTGGACGAAGAGGTTAGCGCTGCGGTGACCAATGACGGCGTTCGGATGGATCTCGAGCAGATTACAGACCGGATCGCGGCAGCATTCCGGGCGGCGAGCATCCTGCCGATCTGTGACCCCGTCACATAACTGGCGTTGGACCTGCCACGGGTCCGCGCGCTTCTGGCCGGTGCGTCCGGCACACTAAAGGAGAAACGAAGTGACACACCCAGTACCCCGGCAAGACGGGATCGCTTTCGGTTGCGCAACGCGCGACCCGTCAATGCACCGGTCGGCACGAAACCGTCTCAAAGCGCGCAGCGTTGCACTGGCAGTGCTTTTGGCCGCCGGACCGGTCCATGCCGACGAGGAGACAGCGATGATCTATCCCGAGACCAGACAAGCCGATGTCGTCGACGAGCAGTTCGGCGTTGAGGTCAGCGACCCCTTTCGCTGGCTGGAGAATGACCCGCGGCAGGATTCAGAGGTGGCAGACTGGGTGGCGGCACAGAACGTGGTGACGGAGGAGTATCTCTCTGACCTGCCGGGCCGCCAGATCTTCCGCGCGCGGATCGGCGCGATGCTAGACTACGTGCATTATGGGCTGCCGGTTGAGAGGGGCGGGCGCATCTTCTATACCCGCCAGATGCCCGGACAGGCACAGCTGGCGCTGATGCTGCGCGACGCCTCCGGGCAGGACCGGGCGGTGATCGATCCGAACCTCTGGTCCGACGACGCCACCGACGCGCTGGCCGAATGGGCGGTGTCGGATGACGGCCGCCACGTCGCCTATGCCGTGCAGGCAAACGGCACCGACTGGCGCACGATCCGGGTGCTTGATGTCGATACCGGCGCGGTGCTGACGGATGAGGTCCATTGGGCGCGGTTCACCCCGATCGTCTGGGCAGCGGACGGGTCGGGCTTCTTCTACGCGCGCTTCCCAGAGCCCGCGGGCGGCCTGACCGACCCCTCGCCTGTCGCCGATCACGCGGTCTATTTCCACGCGCTCGGCAAGCCGCAGTCCGACGACCAGCTGATCTACGCAGACCCCGAGCGGCCGCAGCTAATGCATTACATCGACCGCACGGAAGACGGCCGTTTCCTCACGATCACCGCCTTGCCCGGCACCTCGGCCAACGAACTCAGCGTCATCGACTTGACCGGCACCGACCGGACCCCTCGGAGGCTGTTCGCGGGGTTCACGGCCGAATGGTCGGTGATCGGCAACAAGGGGGAGCGGCTGTTCCTTCTGACGAGTGACGGGGCCGAGCGGCGGCGGATCGTGACGCTCGACCTTACCGAAGCCGATCCGGAACCGGTCGAGATCGTGGCTGAGGATGCGGCGGTGCTGACCAATGCCGTGCTTCTGGGCGACCGGCTGGTTGCGACCTACCTTGTCGATGCCAATACCGAAGTGCGGCGGTTCCGGACCGACGGCACGCCGGACGGCGGCGTCGAACTGCCCGGCATCGGC
>JANNNU010000174.1:0-10479 GCA_031398695.1 Paracoccaceae bacterium
CGACGGTCTTTATCGGCTTCGGCGTTGGCTTCGGCGTCTTTCACCATCTTTTCGATGTCTTCATCCGACAGGCCGCCCGAGGCCTGAATGGTGATCGCCTGTTCCTTGTTGGTGCCCTTGTCCTTGGCCTTGACCGTCACGATGCCGTTGGCGTCGATGTCGAAGGTCACCTCGATCTGCGGCATCCCACGCGGGGCCGGGGGGATCGATTCAAGGTTGAACTGGCCCAGCATCTTGTTGTCGGCGGCCATCTCGCGCTCGCCCTGGAACACCCGCAGCGTCACCGCGTTCTGGTTGTCTTCGGCGGTCGAGAAGATTTGCGACTTCTTGGTCGGGATCGTCGTGTTGCGATCGATCAATCGAGTGAACACGCCACCCAGCGTCTCGATGCCCAGGGACAGCGGAGTCACGTCGAGCAGCACCACATCCTTGACGTCGCCTTGCAGCACGCCTGCCTGAATGGCGGCACCAGCGGCCACGACTTCATCCGGGTTGACGCCCTTGTGGGGTTCCTTGCCAAAGAACTTGGTCACTTCCTCGATCACGCGGGGCATGCGGGTCATGCCGCCGACCAGAACCACCTCGTCGATATCGCCGACCGAAAGGCCAGCGTCCTTCAACGCGGCGGCACAGGGCTTCATCGACTTTTTCACCAGATCGTCGACGAGGCTTTCCAGCTTGGCGCGGGTCAGCTTGACGACGAGGTGCAGCGGCTGGCCGGTGTTGCGGTCCATCGAGATGAACGGCTGGTTGATTTCGGTCTGGCTGGCCGACGACAGCTCGATCTTGGCCTTTTCGGCCGCTTCCTTCAGACGCTGCAGCGCCATCTTGTCCAGCGTCAGGTCGACGCCATGCTCTTTCTTGAACTCGTCGGCGAGGTAGTTGACGATCCGCATGTCGAAGTCTTCGCCGCCGAGGAACGTGTCTCCGTTGGTCGATTTCACCTCGAACAGGCCGTCGTCGATTTCCAGGATGGTGATGTCGAACGTGCCGCCGCCAAGGTCGTACACCGCGATCGTCCGGGCTTCTTTCTTGTCGAGACCATAAGCCAGTGCGGCCGCCGTCGGTTCGTTGATGATCCGCAGAACTTCCAGACCGGCGATCCGGCCGGCGTCCTTGGTCGCCTGACGCTGGGCGTCGTTGAAATAGGCGGGCACGGTGATGACGGCCTGGGTGACGGATTCACCCAGATACGATTCGGCCGTTTCTTTCATCTTCTGCAGGATGATGGCAGAGACCTGGCTAGGCGAGTATTTCTCGTTGCGCACTTCGACCCAAGCGTCGCCGTTGCCGCCGTTGATCACCTTGTAGGGCATGTTCTTCTGATCTTTGACGATCATCGGATCGTCGAACCGGCGCCCGATCAGGCGTTTGACGGCAAAGATCGTGTTCGAGGCGTTGGTGACGGCCTGCCGCTTGGCGGCCTGTCCGACCAGACGCTCGCTTTCCGTGAACGCGACGATCGACGGCGTGGTCCGCGCGCCCTCGGCGTTCTCGATTATCCTCGGTTGCGAGCCGTCCATGATCGCAACGCAGGAGTTGGTGGTCCCGAGGTCAATACCGATAATCTTAGCCATGATGTTCACCCTTTTCTGACGGCGATAAACTGGGGCTGGACCCTGTGAGGAAGGCATCCCGCCCCGATCCCAAGTGCAACCATCGGGGGCCTGACCTTGAACAGGTCCCGTCCGGCATCAGTGGCTATATAGGAGGGGGTCCGCGGCCCTGCAAGCGGTCTGGACGGGGGGCAACCGGGTTAGGTGATGAAAATCGTCCAAACCGCACAGGCGCCGCTGGCGGCCTTAACGCCCGGCTCCCCAGCTGACCGACTGATGCTTGCGCGTGTAGTGTTCGCCCATCAGACCGATGACCATCAGCACCGCCGTCACCTGCAACGGATAGCTGATCGAGCTGTAGTGCGGGAAGTAGTTCAGAAAGATGAAACCGCGCCCCTGGTCGATGGTGTGAAACAGCGGGTTCCAGTCGAAATAGACCAGCTTCGACGTCGGCATGGCATTGGCGACGAACATCTTTCCCGATGCGATCATGTTGGCGCGGGCGTAGATCAGGGTCACGATGCCGAAGAATTCCGGCTGCCACGGCGTCACCGCCTTGAACACCATGCCCACCGAAATGCCCGACAGCCACGACAGCATGAACATGGCGAGCGTGCCGATCGGGTCGTCGATCGTGATCCGGGCGAACAGCGTGTTGTAAAAAAACAGGATGACCCCGGCCGACAGCACTTGCTGATATAGCGCGCTGAGGGCCGCGGACGCGATCGACACGAGCGTGTTCATCGGCGCGTGCTTCATCATGGCCGAGGTCGGCCCGTCCGAGCTTTGCACGGCCTGCAGCGTCTTGGTGTGCGTCATGAACATGAACACACCCGACATCACGTAAAGCAGAAAATCACCGCGGATCGCGGACTGGCGCCCGCCGAGCAGGGTCAGCATCGTGTAGAAGATCAGAACCATCAGCAGGGACTGGATGATGCTGATGATCAGGCCCACCACCGCGTTGCCGTGCGATTTGCGAATGTTGCGCACCGATGCGTGGAAGATCAGTTCAAGCATCGAGAAGGCCGAGCTGATCGGCGTCTTGCGCAGGGTGGGTTGAAACATCGCGCGAACCTCTGGTCTGGGATGACCTTATATACTGCGGGAAATCTTGCTGTTCCCTTGCAACCGAAGGATAAGGGAAATCAGACGAGTTATCAATCAATGGGTTCGGTCTTCGGGACCGGCCCGCGGGATCGACGGGGCAGCCATGGACCACGACCATCTGATCACCATTCTGAGACGCCTTGCGCTGGAGGCGGGCGCGCGGATCATGCAGGTCTACAACAGTCCCGATTTCGAGGTGAAGACGAAGTCCGACGCCTCGCCGGTGACCGAAGCGGACGAGGCGGCGGATGCGCTGATCTCGGCCGGGTTGCGAGCCGCGTTTCCGCACGTGGCGCTGATCACCGAAGAACAGGCGGCAAGCCACGCCTTGGCGGCGCAGACCTTTCTGATCGTCGATCCGCTGGACGGCACCAAGGAATTTGTGCAGCGGCGCGGCGATTTCACGGTGAACATCGCCTATGTCGAAAACGGTGTGCCACTGCGTGGCGTGGTCTATGCGCCCGCCCAGCGGCGGCTGTTCTACACCCTCGCCGATGGCACCGCCGTCGAAGAGACAGGACCGCTGAACGCCGACCAGACCGGTCCGCGCCGGCCGATCCGGGTGTCGCGGCCCGACAATGCCGCGCTGATGGTGGTGGCGTCCAAAAGCCACCGCGATGCCGCGACCGACGCCTATATCGGCAAATATGCCGTGCGCGACATGACGAGCGCGGGCAGCAGCCTGAAATTCTGTCTGGTGGCCTGTGGCGAGGCCGATCTGTATCCCCGTCTGGGGCGCACGATGGAGTGGGACACCGCAGCGGGCGACGCCGTGCTGCGCGGGGCGGGCGGGCACGTGGTGCGGTTCGACGATCACACGCCCCTGACCTATGGCAAACCCGGCTGGGATAACCCGTTCTTCATCGCCTACGCCCCCGGAGTGGACCTGAAGGCGTGACGCGCACATGACCTTGCCCGCCGCACCTCCGACGGCAAGCGTCATCGTGGTCAGCCGCCATCGACCACAGGCGCTGGTCCTGTGTCTGACCGGCCTTGCCCAGCAGGACCACCCGGCCATGGAGGTGATCGTCGTGGCCGACCCCGAGGCGATCGCCGCCGTCGAGGCGACGGGGCTTGGGGTCAAGCGGGTTACGTTCGACGAGCCCAACATCTCGGGCGCGCGGAACGCGGGGCTGGCGCTGGCGGCGGGCGAGATCGTTGCGTTCATCGATGACGATGCGGTGGCAGAGCCGACGTGGCTGTCGCGCCTGTGCGCCGGGTTCGCAGAGCCCGGCGTGGTCGCCGCCACCGGCTTTGTGCGAGGGCGCAACGGGATCTCGTTGCAGTGGCAGGCCTGCGAGGTGGATGCGCAAGGGCAGGATCACGCCATCGTCGTGCCGCAGGCGGGCATCACGCTACGTGCAGGGACCCACCGGCGCGCGGTCAAGACCACCGGCACCAACTGTGCCTTCCGGCGACGGGCGCTGTGTGCCGCAGGCGGGTTCGACCCCGCATTCCGGTTCTATCTGGACGAGGCGGACCTGAACCTGCGCATGGCCGGGCTGACGGCCGTGGTGCCTTTGGCGCAGGTGCATCATGCTTATCTCGCCAGCGACCGGCGGCGGCAGGACCGGGTTCCCACGGACCTGACCGAGATTGCCGCCAGCACGGCCGTGTTCCTGCGGCGTCATATGCCCACGGCGCTGGAGCCGGGGCTTGCGACGCTGCGCCACCGCGAACGGCTGCGGCTGTCGACCCATGTGGCCACGCGGCGGATCCCGCAGGCCGAGGCGGACCGGGTGATGTCCACCCTGGACGCCGGATGGGCTGCCGGGCTGCACCGCCCCGTGGTGGCGCCGCGCCGGCTGGCCTATCCCGGCGGGGCACCGTTTCAACGGCTGGCCGGCACCGGTCCGCGCCCCGGCCACCGGGTGGCGGGGCGGCGCTGGCGGCGGCGGCGGCTGTTTCAGGCGGCGCGGGCGGCCGTTGCCGGCGGGGCCATCACAACGGTCATCTGCCTGTCGCTTTCACCGCGCGCGCACCGGGCGCGGTTTCATTCCGACGGATTCTGGCTGCATGAAGGCGGGGTGTTCGGCTGGTCGGACCGCAGCGGGCCACGCATTCGGCTGAACGGATTTGCCACGCGGCTTGCAGAAGAAAGTGCACGCTGGGCGGCATTTCGCCCTTTGTTTGCGCGCGGGGTGACAAAGTGGCAATAACCCGGCAGATAAATCGAATTGCACAGACCTAGAAATGTCTTGTGATATAGACCTGTCATGGTCAGAGGGAATACAGACTCCACGTTTAAATCGGGCCCGGCCCGACGATACCAAAAGGTTTAGACATGAACAAAGTCAGCAAAACAAAAACACCCCGCGTCACCAAAGCGGTGTTTCCCGTCGCGGGGATGGGCACCCGGTTCCTGCCCGCGACCAAGTCGATCCCGAAAGAGATCATGACTCTCGTTGACCGCCCGCTGATCCAATACTGCATCGACGAAGCCCGCGCTGCCGGGATCAAGGAGTTCATCTTCGTCACCTCGCGCGGCAAGTCGGCGCTGGAGGACTACTTTGACCACGCCCCCGAACTGGAAGCGAGCCTGCGCCGGTCCGGCAAGGATGACCTTCTGGAAATCCTCAAGGAAACCAACATGGATTCGGGTGCCATCGCCTATGTCCGGCAAAACCGGCCGATGGGTCTTGGGCACGCGGTGTGGTGCGCGCGTCGCCTGATCGGGGACGAACCGTTTGCCGTGCTGCTGCCCGATGACGTGATCGCGTCTGACAAGCCCTGTCTGCAACAGATGGTCGAAGCCTACGAAGAAACCGGCGGCAACATGGTCGCGGCGATGGAAGTGGCGCCCGAGCGAACCAAGAGCTACGGCGTTCTCGACATCGACCAAGATATGGGGTCGGTCGTGTCGGTCAAGGGCATGGTCGAAAAGCCGCCGCTTGGCACCGCGCCGTCGAACCTTGCGGTGATCGGGCGCTATATCCTGACGCCGAAGATAATGCAGAACCTGAACCGGATGAAACAGGGCGCGGGCGGCGAGATCCAGTTGACCGACGCCATCGCCGAGGAAACCGCCGAATCCGGCAAGGTGTTCGGCTTCCGGTTCCGCGGGCAACGGTACGATTGCGGGTCCAAAGCCGGGTTCCTGCAGGCCACCGTGGCGTTCGGGCTTGCCCGTCCCGACCTGAACGTCGAGTTCAACGCCTATCTGCACGACATGCTGGCCCAGCAGAAGGCCGCACAGTAACCGCGTGGACCGACCCGGGGTAACGGCCCGCCTACTGGACTTGACGCGGCTGGTGTCGCGTCTGGGCCGGGGGCCGTTGACCGGGGTCGACCGGGTCGAAGCGGCGTATTTGCAGGAACTTCTCGGTCGAGAGACGCCGCTGTTCGCGCTGGTGCGCACGGCGGCGGGCCATCTGCTGTTGGACCGTGCGGGCGCGCAGGCGGTGGCTGCAATGGTCGCAGGTGCGCCGCTGGGTCCGATCGACCTGTTGTCGCGCATGACCAACCGGCGCGACCCGCAGCGCGGCCGGGCCGAGGCGACGGTGCGGCGGCTGGCCATCGCCCGCGCGCCGGGCCCGTTTCTGGGGCATCTGCTGCGCCGCCTTCCGGCCGGCACCAGCTATCTGAACACCGGTCATGCCAATCTGTCCGACCGCACGCTGTCCGCCCTGCCCCGGCACGTCCGCATCGGCGTTCTGCTGCACGACACGATCCCGCTCGATCATCGGGACTACAGCCGCCCGGATACCGTAGCCAGCTTTCGCCGCAAGATCGCCGCGGTGTCGGCCCATGCCGATCTGGTGATCCACACCGCCAAGGCCACCCGGGCCCTGACCGAGCCGCACCTGCACCGGGCCGGGCGCGTGCCACCCGGGGTCGTCGCCCATCTGGGTGTGCCGCCGGTGCAGCGCGCCGCGCTGCCGGTGGACCTGCAACCGGTGGCCCCGTATTTCGTCGCCCTCGGCACGGTCGAGCCGCGCAAGAACCATGCCCTGCTGCTGCGGGTCTGGAATGAGATGGCCTTCACCGGATCGCCGCCTGCGCTGTGGGTGATCGGCGTGCGCGGCTGGGCCCGGCCTGACCTGTTCGATCAGCTGGCCGCGACGCACGGCGTGCGGCTGGTGTCGGGCCTTGCCGACGGGGCGGTGACAACCCTGCTGGAGGGGGCGTCGGCCCTGCTGTTTCCCAGTCTGGCCGAAGGCTTCGGCCTTCCCCCGATCGAGGCGGCTGCGCTAGGCACACCCGTCATCGCGTCTGATCTGCCGGTGATCCGCGAGCTGTTGGGGGACTACCCGATTTACCTTGATCCGACTGACAGTTATTCTTGGTTGGAAACAATAAACCGGCTAAACACCAGTGATGTTTCTACGCGCGAACAAACTGCGATCACCCCCCCGTCGTGGGACGATCATTTCAACACCGTCTTAAACCTTCTATGATATTTGACCCCTTGCCTGCACCCGAACTGAAAGCCTGACGGTTGAGCATTTTTTCGCGCTACATATTGCGACTGTCTCGAAAACGCCTGCGCATCCGCGCCTGGCGCAAGCGGCGGGAATTGCAACCGGTGTTCAACCGCACGCAGCGGATCCGGTCGAACGACATTCTGGTGTTTTCGACCCTGCGCAACGAACGCATCCGCCTGCCATTCTTCTTGCAGTATTACCGCAGGCTGGGGGTCAACCATTTTCTGATCGTCGACAACAACAGCGACGACGGCAGCCGCGAGTATCTGTCAGAACAGCCCGATGTGTCGCTGTGGACCACCCGGCACAGCTACAAACGGTCGCGGTTCGGGGTCGATTGGCTGAACGGGTTGCAGATGCGCTATGCCCACGGGCACTGGACGCTGGTTGTCGACCCGGACGAATTCTTTGTCTATCCGTTCTGCGATACCCGCCCGATGCGCGCGCTGACCGACTGGCTGGATGCCTCGTCGATCAAGTCGTTTTCGGCCATGCTGCTCGACATGTATCCCAAGGGCCCGTTCGACACGAAACCCTATCGCGAGGGCCAGGACCCGATCGAGATTGCCCAGTATTTCGACAGTGGCAACTACACGATCAACCGCAATCACCGGTTCGGAAACCTGTGGATCCAGGGCGGTCCGCGCGCCCGCATGTTCTTTCCCGACAACCCGGAACGTGCCCCGGCGCTGAACAAGATCCCGCTGGTCAAATGGAACCGGCACTATGCCTATGTCTCGTCGACCCACATGCTGTTGCCGCGCGGTCTGAACCAGGTCTACGACGAGTGGGGCGGCGAGAAAGCCTCGGGTTGCCTGCTGCACGCCAAGTTCCTCGACACCTTCCCGCTGAAGGCGCAGGAAGAGATGGACCGCAAGCAGCATTATGCCAACAGCCACGAATATCGGGCCTATCAGGCCACCTTGGGGTCGGAGCCCGATCTGTGGTGCAAGTGGAGCGAGAAGTATATCAACTGGCGCCAGCTGGAGATTCTTGGTTTGATGTCCAAGGGCAACTGGGCATGAGGATGGCGTCGTGACTGTCGGGTTCGTCATGCTGTGCCACACCGCCTTCGACCGCGCGGCGCAGGTTGCCCGGCATTGGGCCATCCGGGGCTGCCCGGTCGTGGTGCATGTGGACGCGCGGGTCGGGCGACGGCGCTATGTCAAGCTGAAGTCGGATCTGGCCGACCTGACGAACATCCGCTTTTCGGGCCGCCATGCCTGCGAATGGGGCACCTGGGGCATCGTGGGGGCAACGCAGGAGGCGGCCGCGATCATGCTGCGGGACTTTCCACAGATCCGCCATGTCTATCTCGCATCCGGCTCTTGCCTGCCGCTCCGTCCGGTCGAAGAGATGGTGGCCTACCTCGACGCCCGCCCGCGCACCGATTTCATCGAGTCGGTGACCACCGAGGATGTGGGCTGGACGGTGGGCGGGCTCGACCTCGAACGGTTCACCCTGCGCTTTCCGTTCAGCTGGCGCAAACAGCGCCGGCTGTTCGACATGTACGTGCACTTGCAACGACACGTGCATTTCCGGCGGCGGATTCCGCCGGGGATCGTGCCGCATCTGGGCAGCCAGTGGTGGTGCCTGACGCGGCAGACCCTGTCGGCGATCCTCGACAACCCCGAGCGGGGCGAGATCGACCGGTATTTCAAACGGGTCTGGATCCCGGACGAAAGCTATTTCCAGACGCTGGTGCGCCAAGTGTCGTCCGATGTCGAAAGCCGGTCACTGACGCTGTCGAAGTTCGATTTCCAGGGCAAGCCGCATATCTTTTACGACGACCACCTGCAACTGTTGCGCCGGTCCGACTGTTTCGTGGCGCGCAAGATCTGGCCGCATGCGGACAAGCTTTATCACACCTTCCTGTCGGACGACGCCGGACAGCAGGCGGTGGGCGAGCCGAATCCCGGCAAGATCGACCGGCTGTTCGCCAAGGCGGTCGAACGCCGCACGAAGGGCCGCGCCGGTCTTTACATGCAAAGCCGGCATCCAAACGAAAACTGGGAAAACGGCCGAACCGCCAGCCCGTATTCTGTGTTCGAAGGGTTTACCGAGCTGTTCGACGGGTTCGAAACCTGGCTGGGCAAGGCCACCGGCACGCGTGCGCACGGCCACATCTTTGCGCCCGACCGGGTCGAATTCGCTGGGGGCGAGACGGTCTACAACGGTGCGATGTCCGACAGCGCGTCGATGCGCGACTACAATCCGAAAAGCTTCCTGTCCAACCTGATCTGGAACACCCGCGGCGAACGGCAATGCTTCCAGTTTGGCCCGCTCGACAACCAGTCGGTCAGTTGGTTCATCGCCGGCGACCCGAATGCGCAGGTGTCGGTCATTTCCGGGGCCTGGGCGATACCGCTGTTCCAGTCCAACCGCAATTTCGGCGACATCCGCAAGGAGGCCGCCCGCCTGCAAAAGATCGAGGCCGAACACTTGGGCATCCTGCGCAACGCCTGGACCAAGGCGCGCGTGCGGATCTGGACGCTGGCTGAGTTCGTCGAAAACCCGATGGAGCCGTTGCAGACCGTCATCGACGAAATCAGCCCCCGCTCGATGCGCCGCCTGACCGAGGCGCCGCGCCTGCATGACCTGACCGGCTTTGGCCAGTTTTTGCAGAACCTGCGCAACCAGGGCATGCAGCCGGTCCTGATGGGCGATTTCCCGGCCGGCGAAGACCCCAAGCCCGCCACCTCGCGCCGGGGCCGCCCCTATCTGGTGAAGTGATTTGGCGTTCAAAAGCTTTGTGATCTTCGCCGAGATGCGGACCGGGTCCAACTTTCTCGAGGCGAACCTGAACCGACTGGCGGGGGTCACCTGTCATGGCGAGGCGTTCAACCCCTACTTCATCGGCGGCGACAAGAAGCAAGAGGCGTTCGGCATCTCGCTGGCCGGGCGCGACGCCGATCCGCAGGGGTTTCTGCGGGCGATGCGGGAGCAGACCGCTGGCATAGCGGGGTTTCGCTATTTCCATGACCACGACCCGCGCTTGCCCGATCTGGTGATGGACGACCCCACCTGCGCCAAGATCATCCTGACGCGCAACCCGCTGGAAAGCTACATCAGCTGGAAGATCGCGGTCGAGGCCGACCAGTGGTGGCTGGCCAATACCCGCCACCTGCGCACGCCCCGGCCCCGCTTCGATCTGGCCGAATTCCAGTCCCGCAGCCGCGCGGTGCAGGACTTTCAGGTTCGTCTGCTGCGCCGGTTGCAGGTCACCGGGCAAACCGCGTTCTACGTCGATTATGTCGATGTTCTCGACCTCGACGTGCTCAATGGCATCGCGGGGTTTCTGGGCGTGCCGGCACGACTCTGGGCGCTGGACACCAAGTTCAAGAAACAGAACCCCGAGGCGATCCGCGACAAGGTGTCGAACCCGGACG
>JANNNU010000216.1:0-33467 GCA_031398695.1 Paracoccaceae bacterium
CATGCGATTCCGCGGCCAGATGCATCACGGCGTCGGGTGCATGGGCGGCAAAGATGCGGTCGAGTGCCGCCCGGTCGCGGATGTCGGCCTGTTCGAAGGCGTAAAGCGGGCTGTTGGCCACCGGGGCCACGTTGGCGAGACAGGCCGCATAGGTCAGCGCGTCGAGGTTCACCACGCCATGTCCCGCGCGCACCGCATGGCGCACCACGGCCGATCCGATGAATCCGGCCCCGCCGGTGACGAGAATTTTCATGGGGTCAGGCTCCGTAGGTGAAGGGCGAGACGAAATCGGCCAGTCTCGGCGCGGCTGCGTCCTTGTCGGACAGGATCGCCGGCCCGGTCAGCCCCCAGTCGATGCCGATGTCGGGGCAGTCGAACCGCACCGAGCCGTCCGCCGACGGTGCATAGTAGTCGGTGCACTTGTAGACGATCTCGGTGTCGGGCGCGCGGGTGGCAAAGCCGTGCAGGAACCCGGCCGGGATCATCAGCTGCCGTCCGTTTTCAAAGCTCAACTCGACCCCGACCCAGCGGCCATAGGTCGGGCTGCCGCGCCGGATGTCGACCGCCACGTCGAACAGGCACCCGCGCCCGCAGCGCACCAGTTTGGCCTGCGCATGGGGCGGGGCCTGAAAGTGCAAGCCGCGCACCGTGTCGACCTTTGCCGACACCGAATGGTTGTCCTGCACGAAATCATGGTCCAGCCCGTGGTCGGCCAGCGCCTTGCGGCTCCAGCTTTCCGAAAAGAACCCCCGCGCGTCGCCGAACCGGCGGGGCGTAAGGATCATGACGCCGGGGATCTGTGTTTCTTCAACCTGCACGTGCAACGTTCCTGACCCTTGACTGCGCCCGTGCTTTAACAAGTCGTCCGGGCGCTGTCACTACGGCGCGGCCCGCCCGCCGCAGCCGCGCCCGGGGTTAGAGACAAAGTTGCATTGATGTTGCGGCAAACTCCGCCGTCCTGCCGCATTTGCGTCCCGCGCGCCGTCGCGGCGCTGCGTCACACCTCGCCCGTTGGATGACTGAGGCGTGGGGGCCATTCGGAATGCCAGCTTTGACGTTGACGAGTTATGTGAGCAGCGCGTCCGGATTGTCGGGCGCCATGGTCACGGATCTAGAGATCGTCGATCCCGGCGGCGGCGCGGGCGCGACGCTGTATGTCACAACCGGCTACAACGGGTCGGTCAGCGCATGGGACCTGACCGCCACCGGGCCGCGCCAGATCAACAGCGCGCGCCACACCCGCACGGATGTGCCCGGAACCACGGCCTGCCTCGGCTTCGTCGAGACGGCACAGGGGCTGGCGGTGCTGACCGGGGGCGGGTCTGACGGGCCGCTCGTGCTGCGCGACCTGAATGCCGACGGCGGGCTTGGCGCGCAGACCAGTCTGGGCACGGTGCCCGCGCTGGCAGGCGATCTGATCGCCACGATAACCGTGACGTTGGGCGACGGAACGCAGATGGTCTATGGCGGGATCGCCGGGACGTCGGGCGTCGGCCATCTGCGCTTCAGCGCCACGGGAAGCCTGACCGGCAGCGGGGTCACCGCCGATACCGCCACTACCGCCGCAGGGCGGGTCGTGGCCCTTGCCGCGACCGGCATCGGTGCGCAGCAATACCTGTTCACCGCCAGCGCGCTGGATGTGGGTGTCACGAGTTGGGCCGTGTCGTCGACCGGCGCGCTGACAGCCCGCGCCACGCTGACCCCCGCCGGCGGCTTGTGGGTCGGCACGCCTACGGTCCTGAACGTGGTCGTCGTGGCGGGGCAGCCCTATCTGGTGCTGGCGGCGGCCGGATCGAACACCCTGAGCTTGATCGCCGTGGCCTCGGACGGGTCGATGCGGGTCACTGACCACGTGATGGACGATCTGAACAGCCGGTTCGGCGGGGCGACGGCGATGGCCGTCGTGGTGCACGGCGGACAAAGCTATGTCGTGGCAGGCGGCGGGGACGACGGCATCAGCCTGTACCAGATCCTGCCGGGTGGAACGTTTCTGGCCCTCGCGCATCTGGCGGACACCGCCGCCATGGGGCTGTCCGACGTCAGCGCGATCGCCGCGCAAAGCACCGCGTCGGGGATCGAAATCTTTGTAGGGTCCGCCAGTGAAACGGGCATCACACAGCTGCGCTATGACCCCGGCCCGGCCGGGCAGACGCTGCTGGCGGTGTCTACGGGCAGCACGCTGACGGGCGGCAACACCAACGATGTGCTGGTCGGCTCCGTGGAAAGCGACCGGCTGTCTGGATCGGGCGGCAATGACATCGTGATGGACGGGGCGGGGTCGGACACGCTGACCGGCGGCACGGGGGCGGATGTGTTCGTGCTGACCGCAGACGGGGTGACCGACACGATCAGCGACTTCACCCCCGGCACCGACACCCTGGATCTGTCGGGCTGGGCCATGCTGCGTGGGGCCTCGCAACTGACCATGGCCTCGACAACGACTGGCATGACGATCCGCTACGGCACCGAACTGCTGATCGTCAACAGCGGCACCGGCGGGCCGATCAATCCGGCTTCGCTGACCGAGACGGATCTGCTGAACCTGACGCGAGTTCAGGTCGTGAATCCGGTGATCACACCGCCCCCGCGCCTGGTGACCGGCACCGCTGCGCCCGAGGTTCTGACGGGCGACAGCGGCAACGATACCCTCGACGGCACCTTCGGCAGCCAGAGCCGTGCCGGTGTCTTCGAGCCTGACGTTCTGACCGCAAGCCCCATGCCGAGTCTATCGACGGCTGACGGCGATGCGACGGCCGAGAAGGTTACGGGCACCAGCACCGCGCCGGTCGTCGGCCCGACCGTTTTGCCGGTGCCAGGCGGAACCACGATCCTTGTGTCCATGGCAGAGCTGCAGGGCTTGCCATCTGACAGCCCCCCCGCGTCGATTGGCCGGACCGCAGACGGGACGTGGCTTTCGCACGGCATCGCGGCGGACATGTTCGCCTTTCGCAGCCCGGCACACGCGGCCGATCCGACCGACACGGCGTTGCCGACTCATGCGCAGCCTTTTGTGAATTGGTGGGGGCACGATCCCGCTGCCGATCACGCCGATCATCCTGCTGCGGGCGCCGACCTGCGGGATGGCCATGCGGCAGCACATCTGCCCTTCGATCTGATGTTTGCCCTGCCCGACGCGATCGATCCCGGCGACGTCATCTTGTGACGCCAGCCCCGACTGCCGACTGCGCACGCGATGCCAAGACGCCGCCAGTTTTCGCAACGCCCTTTTTTTGATCGCGATTTTGGGGTATAGCGACGCGGTGAGGTGACAGGGCCGACCATCGGCCCCGGGCGGCGTGCGAGGGTGTGTTTTGAATGCGGCAGCGGACCTGCGCCCTGATGCTCGCGGCCGGGATTTTCGGCGCGCTGATGCCGCAACAGATTAGCGCCGACACGCCCGCGCCACCCACCCGATCGGCGGCTGACTTGATGCACGACGAAACCATAACGGGCGAAGTGATCGCGGACGGGGTGCTTTGCCCGCAGTTCCGCACCGACACGGGCGAGGACATCAGCATCGAGGCGCTGCCCGCCGGTGTGCCGGACCTGAAACCCGGCGACAGATTGCGTCTGAGCGGACAGTTTATCCGCGTTTCGCGATGTATGCAGGGGCGCGGTTTTGTCGTAAGTCAGATCGATACACCGCCCCTTTTCGAAGATGAATAAGACGACAGACCACCAGACCTTTCCGCGATCCACGCCCTGACCCCAACGCTTTTCAAGACGGAGCCTGCGATGACCACCCCGACCGACCCGCTTTACGCAGACCAGTGGCACCTGACCCTGATCGGCGACATCGAACGCATCTGGGACGACTACACCGGGGCGGGCGTTCAGGTCGGCGTCTATGACGACGGCGTGGATTACACGCACGAGGATCTGGACGACAACTATGACTCGTCGCTGCAGGTCGAGGATGACCAGGGGCAGGAGGTCGATCCGTTTCCGGTCAACTACATTCCGGCGCCGTTTCCGCGCAGCGACGCGCATGGCACCGCCGTCGCGGGCATCATCGCCGGCGAAGCGAACGGCGTGGGCGGGACCGGGGTGTCCTATGGGGCGTCCGTCACCGGGGTGAACATCTTTGGCACCGATGTGTATGGCAATGTGAACGGCGCGACGGACGAGTTCATCGCGGTCGTGCTGCAGGGGGTCGCCTTCGACATCTCGCAAAACAGCTGGGGCGCGACCCCGTTCCAGACGGCGGACGCCAGCCTTGCCGGCAACGGGTTTGCCGCGGATCTGGAAGACGCCTATGCCGTGCTGTCGTCGGACGGTCGCGGCGGGCTTGGCACGGTCATCACCCAGGCTGCGGGCAATGATGGGCTGGATGCCAACCGCGACGGCATCAATGCCTCGCGCTACACCATCACCGTCGCCGCGACGGACGAACAGGGCAACGTGCAAAGCTATTCGAACTACGGCTCGTCGATCCTCGTTGCCGCACCCGCAGCGGCGGTGACGACCGATCTGGCCGGTGTGGCCGGCACGTCGGACGGCGATTACATGGACGACTTCGGCGGCACTTCGGCGGCGACCCCGGTGGTGTCGGGCGTGGTGGCGCTGATGCTCGAGGCAAATCCCGATCTGGGCTGGCGCGACGTGCAGAACATTCTTGCCGCGTCGGCCAGCCTGACGGGCAGCGACCTTGGCGGCCCTGCGACCGGATTCGAGGACGGGGCCTGGTATGTGAACGGGGACGACAACTGGAATGGCGGCGGGATGCACGTGCACACCAGCTATGGCTTCGGCATGGTCAACGCCTACAACGCCGTGCGGATGGCCGAAGTCTGGTCGCTGTTCTATCCGATCGCGGCGACCAGCGAGAACGAGCAGGTGGTCAGTTCCGGCACGCGGACGCTGGGCGGCGCAGGTGGTCTGGCCATTCCCGACTCGTCGGCATCGACCGTCAGCTTCACCCTGACGATCGAGGAATCGATCTCGATCGAACATGTGGCGCTGACGCTCGATATCGACAGCCAGCGCATCGGCGACCTGCGCGTCGTTCTGATCTCGCCCGAAGGGACCGAGGTCGATGTCGTGCTGAATTCCAATCAGGTGCGCACGTCGGCGGACGGCGAGTGGGTGTACGGGATCGAAGGCCTGCGCGGCGAACTTTCGGCGGGCACCTGGACGGTCGAGATCACCGACATGCGCGAAAACCGCACCAGCACCGTGTCCAGCGCGTCGCTGGAGGTTTACGGGTCCACCCCCACCACCGACGACGTGCACCACATCACCGACGAGTTTCTCGTCATGGTCGACTTCGACGCGTCGCGCGCGGTCGTGACCGACACGAATGGCGGGACCGACTGGCTGAACTTTGCCGCCGTCGCGGGATCGGTCAACCTGTCGCTGGTGGCGGGTCAGACCTTCTCGGTCGATGGCGCGGTGTGGGGCAGTCTGTCGGCGGGCAGCAGTTTTGAAAATATCGTGGCCGGGGACGGCGATGACACGCTGACCGGCAACAACGGCGACAACGTGATTTATGGCATGCGCGGGAATGATGTCCTCAATGGCGGGGACGGCGACGATGTGGTGTCGGGCGATGTCGGGAACGATGTTCTGTCGGGGGGCATCGGCCTGGATTCGCTGGCGGGCGGCGCGGGCAACGACCGGCTCGACGGGGGCACCGATGCCGATGTGATGAGCGGCGAACAGGGCCGCGACACCTATGTGGTGGATCACGCGGACGACAGCATCGAGAACGAGATGAAGAAGCAGGACGGCGGCGGGTTCGACCGGGTGGAGAGCTCGGTCAGTGCGAACCTGGCCACCGGCACGGAAATGCTTGTGCTGACCGGTGACGCCGAAATTGCCGGCGCGGGCCGCAAGGTGGCGCCCGATGGCGTGATCGGCAACGGGGCCGACAATTATCTGTCCGGCTGGGGCGGCGACGACGGGCTGCACGGCAAGGCGGGCGACGATGTGCTGCACGGCGGCGCGGGATGGGATTGGCTGACCGGTGCCGCAGGGGCCGATACGTTCGTCTACCTCGCGACCGGTGAAAGTGCGCCAGGCTGGGTCGACCGCGACGTGATCCACGGGTTCGAGCCGCAGACCGATGCGATCGACCTGCATGCGATCGACGCAAACACGCTGCTGCCCGGCAATCAGGCCTTCGCCTTCATCGGAACCGACGAGTTCAGCGGTCAGGGCGTGTTTTCGGCGGGCGAGTTGCGCGACACGAAGTGGAACGATCGCAATTTCACCCTGCTTGAGATGGACACCGATGGCGACGGCGTGGCCGACATGCAGATTTTCGTGACCGGCACGTCCATGGTGTCGGCGGGCGATTTCCTGCTGTAACGTCCCATTTCGGCGACCTCAGGTCTGCCACGGTTGCATCAGCCGCGGTCGTGGGAGGCAGGCGTGGCAATTCGGCGCCTTGGCGCGGTTGGCCCATGGTCTAACTTTCCGTGGTGCACTAAGCCTCTGGCGGTGCATGCCACGTGTTGAAGGAACGTTCCGTTGACGACAGCCGACTGGCGGGACTATGACCCGCGATCTGACCAGGGCATCCCGATGCGGGTCCGGCACTGGGTGGGTCTCGAGACGTCGATGACCGAAGCCGTGGGCGACGCGGCCGACGGGGCGATCACGGTCACGGTCCGCCGTCAGGAAACCGGGGCGCTGCATCCCGACGAGATGGGTTTTTTCCCCGCGGGCGATCCCGCCACGCTGCGCGAGGTGTGCCTGTCCCATGCGGACGAGCCGCTTTTGCTGGCCCGAACGGTGTTCACGTCCGAAATCCTGAAAACCCATCCCAGCATCCTGGGCCTTGGCAATCGCCCGCTCGGCTCGCTTCTGTTCGCCGGAGAGCGGCCCTGCCCCTTCTCCGCGCGCCAGTTTTGCAAGGTCGGCCCGGACGCGCCGCTGACGCCGTTGGTTTATTGGCGTCACGACAACCGCGGTGGCGACATCTGGGCACGGCGGACCCTATTCGAGATGTTCGACGCCCCGTTGCTGGTGACCGAAATCTTCCTACCGGCGCTGCTGGCCAGATCAGGGGCGCCTGCATCGGGCGCGCGGCGTTAGATGGGTGCGCGCGGCGCAAAGACGCGTCGCGCCAACCAGTAGATCGTGGTATTAATTCAGCTAATGTAGGGGTCCATCCCGGTCTTGGGGGCATGGGGGGCTTGCCACCGACCGCACCAGCGTGGTTTGCAAAGCAGATGAGCAGCGACACACACACAATGCGGATCGACCCGGCGGCGCCGTCGCTGCCGCCACCGCCGTTTCAGACCATCCGGGTCATCACCGCGCTTGTCCTGCGCGAAATGGGGTCGACCTACGGCAACTCGCCGGGCGGCTATCTGTGGGCCATCCTGTCGCCAGTTGGGGCGTTGGCCATCATGGTGCTGGGATTTTCGCTGATGCTAACGGCGCCGCCGCTGGGCACCAGCTTCGTGCTGTTCTACGCGACGGGTTATCTGCCGTTCGAGATGTTCACCCAGCTTTCCAGCAAGATCGGCGCGGCGGTGCGGTATTCCCGCG
Organism: Paracoccaceae bacterium; assembly: GCA_031398695.1. Taxonomy (GTDB): domain Bacteria; phylum Pseudomonadota; class Alphaproteobacteria; order Rhodobacterales; family Rhodobacteraceae; genus JAIYDJ01. Next base: position 7,498 of record JANNNU010000216.1, read on the forward strand.
TGTTGCTGGCGTATCCCAGGGTGACGTGGATGGATGCCGCCATCGCCCGACTGATCCTGAACACGCTGACGGGTGCGATGGTATTCTGCATCGTGATCTTTGCCATCATGCTGTTCGTCGAGACGCACTCGGTGCTGTCGATCTGGCCGATCCTTGTCGGTTTCGCGGTCGTCATCGCGAACGGGTTGGGGGTCGGGCTGATCAACTGCCTGCTGACCGGCTATTTCCCGACCTGGGACCGCATCTGGAACATCCTGAGCCGACCGCTGGTGCTGCTGTCGGGAGTATTGTTCATCTATGACAGCATGCCGGCGGCGGTGCAGGACATCCTGTGGTGGAACCCGGTCCTGCACGGCGTGTCGATGGTGCGGTCAGGATTCTATCCGACCTACCATCCCGATTACGTGTCGCTGACCTATGCGTTCGGCGTGCCGATGGTGCTGATGGCACTGTCGCTGGCGCTGCTGCGGCGCGGCTATCTGGCGGCGTTTCAGAACTGAACTCACGACCGCCAACGGGCAAACGCGCGGTCTGGCCTCCGTCGCGATGCTAGCGGGTCTGGTTGGCGATGCCGAACACGGTGCCTATCAGCCCAAGCACGGTGCGGGTCGACGTCACGGCGCTTTCGGTGGCATAGACGAGGTCACCATCCATCACCTTGAACTTGCCGGCGCTGAACAGGCCGTCGGCCGTCGTCAGGTCGATCACGAAAATCATGCGTTCCTGTGGCGGGCCCGACGCGTCGCCACGCACCGCGCCGGACGGGTATTCGCGCAGCAGCAGGATCCCTTGGGGATTGGCGCGGTTCGCATCCAGCCCGCCGATGATCGACACGGCATCCAGCGCAGAGATGTCTTCCTTGGTGAACGGATGGATGGCCTGCTCGCTCGCCGCGCCCAGCGACAGGAAATAGCGCTTGTCCTCTTCGACGACAACACGGTCCCCGCCCCGCAAAGTGGTGTCCAGCGACGGATCCTCGTAGAGCCGCGACAGCGCGATCCCATAGACGGCCCCGCCCCGCAACAGGCGGACCTGCGGATTTTCCAGATCAGGCTGCACGCCGCCGCCCGCCGCGAGCAGCCCCAGAAGCGTGAAATCCCGGTCGGGCAGCGGATAGGGGCCGGGCTTGGTCACGCCCGCCACCAGATTGGCGGTGTTGGCGCGTCCCTGCTTGACGAAGAGTTGCACCTGCGCCGAAGGGATTGAAGTGCTGAACCGCTCTTCCACCGCGGCGCGTGCGGCGGCAGGGGTCATCCCTGACAGCTTCATTTCCCCGACGAAGGGCAGGAACACCGTCCCCGTTGCCGACACGGGTACGTTCAACAGTTGTGCCGCCCCCTGGCCCTTGGCCCCGAGAAGCGAGTTTTCCTCGGTGTCGTAGACCGTGATGTCGAGCATGTCGCCCGCCGCGATGATCATCGAGGGCGTCTGCGCCTGTCGACCGATCCAGGAATAGCTTTTTTCCTTTCCCGAGGTCGGCCACGTCGACAGCAGCGACAGCGAGTCGCGGGTCACCACATGCACCGAGAAATCCGACGGCGTGACGACACGGGTGCCGTCGAGGGGGTCTTCGCCGGTCGTTTTCGTGGCGGCGAGCACCTCGGTCTGAAACCCGGCGCCCCGCGGCACTGCACACCCGGCAACCATCACACACAGAACAAACGCCGTGACGTGGCGATGTACGTTGGCCATGAAGCCCCCCAGGCTCGCGAAAACTGCGGGCTTCCCGACACGACCATGAGTGCGTGATCGCGGGAAATCCATAACGGCGAACATACTGCGGCGGTGGGCAGGGTCAATCTCTGCGCGCGGCTTTGACGGGTTTTCGACGGCGGGTGACGATTTTGTTGCGTTGCCGCAAGGTCGGCACAACCCGTGGGGCACACAAGGGCGGAAATACGCCAGATATGCGATGGCGGTCGGGCGGCCAGCCGCTGTTCAGGAACCATGCGCGGGATATTGCAGCGCGGGTGACAGCGCCCTGCGATGCCCGCTGTGTTGCAGCGCCACGGACACGATTGCGGCATGTGGCGCGTCGGATGGATGGCGAAGCGTGCAGAAGGTGTATCTCCTTGGCCATAGGCCGCATCGCAGGCGTGGCTGCTCTACTCGGCGGCAATTTTGTGGTATATCATGGGTCGATGGTGTAAGGCCCGTCGTCGTCGTTCGCCGGACGGTCGCTTTGAACCGGCACCGGCGCGACTGCCGGATCGCGCAGGGCCTGCACGACAACAAGGTTGCCAGCCGTCATGGGGTGGGGCCGCAAGAAACGGTACGTCGCCCTGCCTGCAGGCAGTTTCGACAAAGGAAGGCCTGTTCTGATGACCAACAGTTCTGCGGATCTGCGCAAAGCCCCCCCTGCCCTTGCCGCGATCAGCGCCGAAGCCCCGAAACTCGCCCCTCCGATCACCCGGCCCGGGCCGTCCGTCGTGCCGGGTCCGTCGATCGTGCCGGGCCCGTCCAAGGTGCCTGGTCCGTCGGTCGTTCCGGGTCCGTCGCTGATGCCCGGCGTCGCAAAGGTGCCCGACCCCAACCCTGCGCCCCCCAAGCCTGCTCCGGCCAAGCCCGTGACCGCCAAGCCCGCCGTCCGCGCCGTGGCGGTGCCGGCCAAGCTGATGCCGCGCCACCGCGGGCTTCTGATCACGTTTGCCGTCATCGTCCTTCTGCCGGTTCTGGCGTCTGCGGGGTATCTTTATGGCCGCGCGGTGGACCAGTATGCCTCGACGCTGGGCTTTACCGTGCGCAGCGAGGATGTCAGCAGCGCCACCGATCTTCTGGGCGGGCTGACCGGCAGTCTGGGTGGCAGCGCTTCGCGCGACAGCGACGTTCTTTATGAGTTCCTGCGCAGTCAGGAGATGGTATCGCTGGTCGACCAGCGGCTGGACCTGCGGGGCATGTATTCGCGCCATATCGATCAGGACCCGCTGATGAGCTTCGATCCCGATGGCACGATCGAGGATCTGGTGGACTACTGGCAGCGCATGCTGCGGCTGTCTTATGACGCGGGGTCGGGTCTGGTCGAATTGCGCGTGCTGGCCTTCGATCCGGTCGAGGCCAAGACCATCGCGGAAACGGTGTATGACGAAAGCTCGAAGATGATCAACGCGCTGTCGGCCATCGCGCGCGAGGATGCGACCCGGTATGCCCGCGAAGAGCTGGAAGAGTCGATGGCCCGGCTGAAAACCGCGCGCGAGGGCCTGACGGCGTTTCGCATCCAGCACCGGATCGTCGATCCGGTGGCCGACATCCAGGGGCAGATGGGGTTGATGAACACCCTGCAGGAACAGCTTGCCAGCACCCTGATCGAGCTGGATCTGCTGATCGGCACGACCCCCGCCGAAGACCCGCGGATCGTTCAGGCGCAGCGCCGCATCGCGGTGATCGAAAGCCGCATCGACGACGAGCGGCGCAAGTTCGGCCCCGATGGCCAGGGCCCGGGCGGCGAGAATTATGCGGTCATCGTGGGTGATTTCGAACGGCTGATGGTGGAAACCCAGTTTGCCGAGCGCGCCTATACCGTGTCGCTGGCCGCCTATGATTCCGCGCGCGCCGAGGCGAACCGGCAAAGCCGCTATCTGGCCGCCTACATCCGCCCGACACTGGCGCAGAAATCCGAGTTTCCGCAGCGCGAGGTGATCGTGGGATTGGTCGCGCTGTTCAGTTTTCTGAGCTGGTCGATCCTCAGCCTCGTCTACTATTCGCTTCGCGACCGCCGGTAGAGATCAGTATGATCCGTTTCGAAGGGGTGTCGAAGTCTTTCGTCACGATGGACGGCAATCGCAAGGTGATTGCCGACAACATCAATCTGACGATCCCCAGCGGAACTTCGGTGGCCCTGCTGGGTCGCAACGGGGCGGGCAAGACCACACTGCTGGAAATCATCGGTGGCCGCATGGCGATGGATTCGGGGCGGATCGTGACCAAAGGCACGATTTCATGGCCGGTCGGCTTTGCCGGCAGTTTCAACGGCGACATGACCGGCGTGCAGAACATTCGCTTCATCGCGCGCGTCTATGGGGTCGACACGGATTCGCTGGTGGATTTCGTGGCCGATTTCGCCGATCTGGGATCGCATCTGTATCTGCCGTTCAAGACCTATTCCTCGGGCATGAAATCGCGGCTGGCCTTTGGCATCTCGGTGGGGATTCCGTTCGATACCTACCTGGTGGACGAGGTGACCAGCGTCGGCGACACCGCGTTCCGCAAGAAGGCGCAGATGATGTTCGACGCACGGATGGAAGTGGCGGGGTCGATCGTCGTCAGCCATTCCGAGGATCAGATCCGCAAGATGTGCAAGGCCGGTGCCGTGCTGGAAGGCGGCAAGCTGACCTATTTCAAGGACATCGAAGACGCTATCGCCTGCCACGAGGCAAACATGCAGATGGCGATGGAAAAGAACGCCTGACCGCCCGCGCGGCCCCGTGCCGCGCGGGCGCGGGATGGCCGCAGGCTACAGTCGGTCCAGGTGTGCGGCGGCAAAGGCGGAAAAGCGTCCACCGACATGCGATGCAAGCTGGTCGGTCACCTCTTGCCGTTCGGCAGGCGGCAGCGCCGCGATCTTGTTTGCAGCCGTGTCAAAGAGCGTGCCGCGGCGGTCTGGCGAGCCATGCAGAAAGCGTTGGGTGATCTGCAGGATAACGTGGCCGGGTTGGGCCATCGCGACCAGAACGGGGTCGTAGCCTGCCGGACGATAGGCATACGTCACCCGGCTGAAGACGCCCGTAAGGCTTTGGGCCAGATTGGTGCCAAAGCTGTCGCCGAAGATCACGCAGCCCCGCTGGACCGGCGCCTGCGGGTTTTCCCAGATGCGCAGGCAGCCTTGGTTCCGCACGCCGTTGTCGAACATCAGATAGGGGTCCGGGCTGTGCGCGAAGGTCAGCTCGTAACTGGCGCGGCGCGGTTCCAGCTTGATGCCAAGGTCGCCCTGCCGCTGGCGCACGCAGAATTCGTATGGCAAGGCATCGACCACCGCGTCGTCCATGCCCCACGCCTTCATCACCGCCTTGGCCGCGAGTGTTGCGCCGTAGTCGGTCCAGTGCGTGTCGGTCTCGCAAAACGCAAACGTACGCTGGGCACGCAGTTCGTTGGTCGGAATGACCGCGCCGCTGTCGGCAAAGCGGATGCGGAAGTCATCCAGCACCGTACGCCGCGCGCGGGAGAACGGATAGAAGTCCGCAAAGATCTCTTCCTTCGAGGGTGCGATGAGGAAGGCCATCGTCAGGCCACCGGCCGTTTCCCAGCCGCGCATGGCGGCAAAGTTCGCCTGCCACGACACGAACGACGAGTCGGACAGGCGCCGTTCCTCGGTAAACTGGCCGACGCTGTCGTTGGTGTCGCCGCCCAGGAACAGATGGCGGTTGCGGCCCACCACGGCATAGGGGCCGCCGTTCTGATCGAGGATGTCGAAGATCATGACGGCTCCATCCCCGTCGGGCGCCCCGTCGGCCCCGGCGCTGGAAACCTCCAGCCGGTAGGGGCCCAGCCGGCGCGGCAACGTCAAATCGAAGCCGCACGTCTGCATGGCCGGGCGATCGGCAGGGTCGGCCACGCGGGCGCGGGCAACGTCAGGGCGCGGCACATCGGCCGGGACATCTGCCAGCACCGTGCCGCCCTGCGATACGACGATGCGACCCGGCCCGCCCGGTGCCAGAAACCAGCCGCGAAATCGCACCTCGGGCCCGGTTTCGGCGTCCGGCTCGGCTCCGGGCTGCGGGCTTTCGAGGTTCCAGCCGACGATCGTCGAAAGGTTGCGGTATTCGACCAGCTTGATCGTCCAGTTCGTGGGCATGTGCAGTTCCCTTTCGACACCGGGGCCAGCCCGCGCGGTCCGGCCCGGTGGGCCCGTGTTCCCGTCGGATCAGGCGCCCTTGCGCTTGAGCACGATGATCGGCTGCGTGCCGACGTCGGAAAACTTGTCCACCCATTCCACCAGCTCGAAATGGTCCTGCCAGTGCTTTTCGACATAGCTGCGCGGGACGATCGCCTCTCCGAAGAAATCCGAGGTCAGTGTGCCGCCGCCGCCCGTCGGCACATAGATGAACTCGCCTGCATCGTAGCGCGCGATCGAGGCGTCGAAGTCGTCCAGCATGGTTGCGTATTGCTTGAGGTGGCCACTGAGCGAGGCCGCGTTCTTTGCCTGACCTGCGGCGTTCAACAGATGGACCCGCGCCCGCGTGGTGATGCATACCAGCCCGCCGGGGGCGACGATGCGGGCAAATTCGTCGATCCAGCCCTGTGCCACATCTTCGGACAGATGCGAGAACACCGAATAGCCGACCACCAAGTCGAAGGCCCCCGTGCCGAGCACCGGGGCCGGGGGACGCGGGTCGATCAGGGTGAAGTTGAGCGACGGTGCCAGGGTGCGCGCCATCTCTACCGCATCGGACCGCACATCCGCGCCGGTGATACGCTGCGCTGGCGTCACGCTAAGAAACGTCCGTGTGATGCGCCCCCAACCGCAGCCGAAATCGAGAACCGCCGGCTGCCCGCTGCCCGTGTGCTGGCGATAGCGCTGCATCACCGCCTGACAGAAATCCACCGCCTCGACGATGTTGCGCTGGCCGACTTTGCCGGTGGTCGACATCTGCACGGCATCGGATGGCATGCCGGGGATGGCGTGGCGGAATGCCTCCGGCAACCCGGACCCGTCCATCAGGGCGGCGACGAGCGAATCCTTTCCCAGAAGGCCAAGGTAGCTGGTGATGTCTTCCGTCTTCATCTGGATGTCTCCGACTCGATGTGCAGGGTTTCTTGGCGTGGGACCGAACTAGCCGTCCGCGTGTTGCGGGCGTGCCGCGGCAGTGCGCAAGGTCGTCATCTGTGGCGCGGCGAAGGCGGTTTTCACCAGACCGGCGTAGTCTGGATAGCGCGTCGTCACCACGTCGACGCCCGCCTTCACCAGCCCGCCCTTTTCGCCCTGAAAACTGGCGGTCCGGATGTGATAGACGAATGACCAGGGCGAGACGAGGTTGACCCAACCGGCCTTGAGCGCCCGCATGCAGAAATCGTTCTCTTCGCCATAACCGCGCGGAAACGCTTCGGCATCGAAGACGCCGCAGGCGTCAAACAGGGCGCGGCGGATGAACATGCAGAACCCCGATCCGGTCGGCACTTCGGGCGGAAGGCAGTCTTGCGTTGCCTGGATCATCGCCATCGCATAGGCATCGTGGCTGAGGTGGTCTGGCTTTGGGCAGGCCTGATTGAAGGTCGGGAACGAAAACGCGCCGGCGTTGTCGCTCATCGCGGTGACGGACCCGACCTTTTCGCGGCTGTAGGCGGCGGCCCGCAGGCCTTCGAGCCATTTCGGCGTCACGATGGTGTCGGAGTTCAGCAGCACCACGTCGTCCGTCCCGGCTTCGGTGATGCCGTGGTTGATGGTGCGGGTGTAGCCGAGGTTGGGGGCGTTGCGGCGCAGGGTCACGCCGGGCGTGTCCTTGAACTCGCCCAGGATCCGGCCGATCGCGGGATCGGGGCTGGCATCGTCGATGACCAGCAGCCGGTCCCGCGTCAGGTCGGTGTGGCGGATCACCGAGGCGATGCAGTCGCGCACCTCGTCTGGCGCGTTGTAGACCGGGATCACGACGGTGCACCGGGGCGCCTGACCGATCCGTGCCGCCGCCAGGACAAGGCGCGCGCTGCGCGGCGCGTCGGAGGCGAGTGTGGGCGCGGGTGCGGGCTGGCCGCGCATCGGCTGGCCGAGGATCTTTTCATACCCGTGCGCCAAGGCACCTTGCAGGCTGTCCTGCGCGAAGTTGGCCGCGATGAAGGCGCGCCCGGCCTCGCCCATGCGGGTGATCCGGTCGGGATTATCGCACAGCGCGACGACGGCATCGACCACACCTTCGATGTCGCGGTAGGGCACCAGAAAGCCGGTCTCGCCGTGCTGCACCAGTTCGGGCAGGGCCCCCCAGTCATAGGCGATCACGGGACGACGGGCGGCCAGACCTTCTGCGACGGTGCGACCGAAGGATTCGGCGAAATGCGACAGGTTCAGCAGCACGTTCAGTTCCGACATCGCCATCCGGGGGGTGTCGCGATACCCGAGGAACGCGAGGTTGCCGGGACGCTGGCCCTGCTTGACCTCGGTCTGCCAAGCCGCGACCTGGTCGTTGATCGGACCCGCCACGACAAAGCGCGCACGCGGGGCGCGCAGGGCGGCGCGGCGGGCGACCTCGACGAAATCGGCCACGCCCTTTTTCGGAAAGTTGGAGCTGACGATGCCGAACTTGATTGTGTCGCCGAACTTGTTGGCCATGTCGAGGTCGGATGGCGCGACGGCATTGGGCACATAAAGCGTCCGCTCGCCCTTGGCAAACAGCGTGCAGGTGGCTTTCGAGTTGCCCACGATCCAGTCGGCCCGCCGAAAGACTTCGGCCACGATGTCGCCGACAGGCAAGGCCATGCGTTCGCGCAGGGGTTCGTCCAGCGCAATCAGCTCGCGCGCGTGGATCAGCGACAGCCGGCCCATGCGCCGGGCCGCGACCACGGGTTCGGACAGAACGATCGTGTTGGCGTGGACGATGTCGACCGCGTGCCGCGCGATGATGTCGGCGAAGGTGTTCGCCAGCCAGCCATACGTGTCACGGTTGTCCAGCCACTGCGGATAGCGGAACACATAGGTGCCGACGCACCGTTTGGCGATTTCGTCGATGTAGGCCTTGTTGTTGCCCGATGGCAGCGTCATCACCACGTTCAGCGGCATCCGCGACAGCGCCTCGAGCACGTCGAGCAAGCTGCGCTCTCCGCCAAAAAGCTGATGGCCCGAGATGTGGGCACACAGCAACACCGTGGGCAGCGCGGGGTCCTGTGCCCGCACCCCGGCGTGCCAGACCGGGGCCGCCATGTCGGCGGGGGTCAGGGTCGCGGGCACGCTCTGTGACGGACGTGCCGGTTGCGGCCTGCCTTTGCCCGCCGTGCCCTTTGCCGTCACGGCCAGCGTGACGCCCGAAACCGCCCTTGCCCCCGACACGAATGCCTCGAGATAGGCGGTGCCCCACCGCTGGTCCGGCTCCAGATAGGTACCTTCGGCCCACTCGTTCCAGGCGTTGATGAACAACAGGCTTTCGGGCGCGGGGTTGTGCCGCGCCTCCTGATCCAGGATGCCCTTGATCCACCGGCGAAAGCTGTAGGGTGTCGCCCCGTGGAAGATGCGGGCGTCGGTCAGGCGGCGGGCGGTGTTGTCCCACCCCAGCATGGCCCCGCGATGCACGGGCCATTCATAGCCTTGCGCGTATTTGGCAAGATCGCCCTCCACCACCGCGGTGTAGTCAAAGATTTCGCCACCAAAATTCTTCGTCAGGTCCTGCACCGTGTCGCGCAGGTTCTTGCGCGCGGCCTCGTGCGGCGGGAACAGCACGAAACTGTCGAGCCCGAAGTCCTGGGGCTGGCCTTGCAGCGTTTCAAGGCCGAACCGCACCGCGCACAGATGGATCTCGCCAAGCCCCGCCGCCCGGCATTCCTGGCGCCAGGCCTGCGCGGTTTCGGCCCAGTTCGGGATGATCGAGATACGGTAGACCAGCATGACCGGCTTGCCGTTGTACCGGACCCAGCGCGGGTCCTTCATCATCGGGATCAGTTCGCGGATCAGCGCAAGATTGCTGTCCAGCGAGTAGTCCTGCTTCATCAGGACGTGGCGGTTCTGGCCGTCCCAGTTGCGCGACCAGTTTTCGTTGGCCCAGCACACGCAGAAGGCCGCATCGGTGCGGGTCGATCGGGCCATCTGCTCGATCGGCTGGTTCAGCAGCTTTTTGCCGTTGAACCAGTAGTAGTAGTAGCAAAAGCCGTGGATCCCGAACTTCCGAGCCAGATCGGCCTGGGCGACCTGGGTTTCCTCGAGCCGCAGATCATAAAAGCCGAGGTCGGCGGGCAGTCGAGGTTGGTAGTGGTACCGGAACAGCGGCCGACCGCGGGCGACGTTGTTCCATTCGGTAAAGCCCTTGCCCCACCACGTGTCGTTTTCCGGGATCGGATGAAACTGCGGCAGGTAGAAGGCCACGGCCTTGACGGTGCGTTCGGCCGCCTGGGCCGGTGCGGACGGCGGCCGGGGGCCCTTGCGCACGGCCAACCCTGCGGCGGCGGCTGCACAGGCGAGCGTTGCCAGCACCAGGTCGCGACCGGAGTAATCTTCCAGCGCCGCAGGTGTCATGTCTTGCGGCTGCACGCCCGACTTGACCATGCCCAGCAGGAACGGGCGCAACCAGACCGCCGCACCAGCCGGCACGTTCAACGGCGCATCGTCCAGGCCCATGCCCAAGCGCAACAGCGCCGTACGCACCACGTCGAACAGACGCTTGGTGGCCGGGTCCGCCGATGTCGGGTCGACCGGCTCTGCCGCACCGGCGGCACAGCCCCAGTCTGCATCCGCGCGCAGGGCGGTGGCCTGCGCCGCGACCTCGGCCAAAGAACCGGCCGCCCGATCCGCAGGCGAAATCCACAGCAGGGCGTCATAGGGCGCAAACACCCCCGAGGTTGCCGCGCGCACCATCCCAAGGGCGCTGCCCTGCGGGTCGGCGGCGCCAAGCCGCGTCACCGATCGGACGCAAGCGGGCAGCGCCGAAAAGTCGAGCGTGTCGGGCCCGTACAAGAACAGGTCGCACGCAGCCTCGCCAAGTGCGGTCAGGGCCTGCAGCCCGCCGCTCCACGCAGCGGGGTCGGCCGCGTTGATCAGCACCGCAACGGGGGCCTTCGGTTCCAGTCCGCGTTGCATGAACGCATCGTGCGCGATGCGCCATGTCCAGTGCGGTCGCGCCGGGGCGGAGGCCGGGTAGGCCGGTCGCTCCGGATTGACCGGCGCTTCTGCTTGCGCAGGGACCGCGCTTTGCCCCGACCCGCCAGCCGCCACGGCATAACGCCCCTCGCGTTTGCCAAAGCGCAGGAAATGGATCAGCGCCGGAAGGCCCGAAGTCTCGACATCGGGGTTTCGCGCCAAATAGGCGCGGCTGTCGAACCCCGGACCGGGGCTGCGCTTCATCAAAAGGCCGACGCGCGTGAAGTGGTCAAGCGGGTCCATCCCGCTGCGTTCGACGTCGCGGTAGGTGCTGCGGTACCATTCGCCGTCGAACAGACCCGAGGCGGCAACTTCGTCTGCAAGGGTTTTGGGGGTAAGCATGGCGGGTGTCCGGGCGAATGGCTGGCGGCAGGGTGTTGGGCAGGGCGAGGGCGGAACGGTCAGTGCGGCTGACCCGCCTTGCCAGGACGGCCGTTGTGGGCAATGTCGGGCAGCGGGTGGCGCCCTTCGGCGCGGCCGAACCGGATGAAATGCCGTGCGGGGTTCATCCCGGATTCTGCGACGTCGGGATTGGTCTGCCGATAGAAGTCGGCATCGAACAGACCTGATGCCGTCAACAGGGCCGCCTGGCGCGCCACGCGCAACGGCCCGATCAGCCACGGACGCCGGGCCTGTTTCAGCGTGGCATCGATGGCGCGTTCGATGACGGCGACATTCGCCGCGATGACAGCTTCGCGTTCCAGCAGGGCCTGCGTCAGGTCGGCAATCTCGTCATAGCGGGCGGTCTCGGCCGCTTCCTGTTTCAGCAGGTTCGCCGTCAGCGCGGCGGCGCGTCCTTCGGCCTCGTGGTGGCGCTGGCGCAGGGCGTTTTGCGCCTCGATCAGGGCATCCTCGCGCTTCTTCTGCTCGGCCTGCGCGGCGCGCATCGTGTCCAGTTCGGTCATGGCGCGTTCGAGGTCTTTCTTTGCCTCAGCCAGGGCGGTGGCGGTCTGTTCGGCCTCAAGCTGGCGCTGGCGCAGGGCGCTTGTCGTTTCGGACAGGCGGCCCTGCAGCGCCTGCTGTTCGGCCCGATGGCTGGTGATCAGGGCATCCTTTTCGGCCGTCAGGGCGGTCAGGGCATCGCCGCGCTTGCCCGCCTCGAACCGCAGATACCGGATGTCCTTGTCCATCGCGGCAATTTCGGTGGACTGGCGCGTCAGCGTGGCCACGACGGTCGACAGCGGGGTCGCCAGACGATCCAGCGCTGCGCGGATGCCGTCCAGCGTGGCGTGGTCCGCGGGGGTCTCGGCGGTCTCGCTCCACCGTTCGAAGATGGCGTAGGTCTGTGACAGCCAGTCGCGAAAGGCGAGTGCGGACATCGCCTGCGGGTCGGCCTTATGATGGCGCAATTCGGGCGACACGAAGCTTCCGATTTCGGCGCTGACCATTTCCGACAGGCGCGGCCAGATCAGGCCAAGCGGCTCTTGCAACCCGCGCAGCGTTTCGGCCGGGCGTGCAAGCAGGCGATCATAAAGCACGACCGCGCGGGGCAGGCCGCGCGAGGCATGTTCGGCGTCGAGGACGTGGCGCAGCCACAGCAGGGCGCCGTGCACCTCGGGCAGGGCGTTGCGACCGTTCAGCGAGGCCGCAACCTCGGCCGGGTGGCGCAGAGGCAACAGGACCGAAGGCGCGATATCGGCCTGCGCCAGCAGATCGCGCCAGAACGGAAAGATCCGGCACATGCGTGGATCCTTGATGACCATCAGACCGGTCGCGCCGTATTCGTCTTGCAGCACCTGCAAGCCGCGCGGCATGAATTCCCGCGGGCGTGCGGTCTGGTACCACTGGGGATTGAAGGCGGTCCAATCCTGCCAGTTCGATCCGCCGGACGCCAGAATGTCGTCGTCGAGCGCCCGGATCACTGTGGATTCCCAGTGCCCGGTCTGGTTCGAGGCGTCGCCCCCCATCAAAGTCCGGGGCAGGTCGCATCCCGCAAGATTCAACATGCGGCTGAGCGCGCTGGACCCGGTGCGGTGCATCGCCAGCACCACGACCGCCTGCCGCGAGGGACGCGGGGTGGCGGTGCCGCTGGCCGATCTGGCGCGTGGAGCCGGGGTCGCGGCGGCACTGGACATCAGGCCCGACGCTGCCGCCTTCCCGGGTTTGGTGACCGTCGCGCCGCCCAAGCCCGTCACCTTATCCGACTTCGCCATCCCCGGTCTTCCCTTGTCCGTCGTCCGTCCGTTGCGTAGTCGGGCGTTACTTTGTGTTTCGCAATCGCGCAAATGCCATGCGATCCGTGGTTTCAAATGCCATGCGGCCGGTTTTCCTACGGCAGCGTCAATACCAAAGTGGTTCTAGGTGATCTCTGCCGCGCAGTCTACCGGCAAGCCACGGACAGCGGAAGGGTCGCCGGCGCCGCCGCAATGGCACGGCCGCCGGGGCGCGGCCCGGTCAGACCGCACGACGCGGCATCAGGGGATCCAGGACCACAGCTCGATCGTGAAGAAGCGCAGGATCGCGCGCGAAAACACGTCCCAGACCGGCAGCTCTCCGACGCTGATCTTGCCGTAGCCGGTCATGTTCGCGGCGATCCGGCCGTCGACGTTCGGCACCTCGACCTGAACGCGGACCACCGGGCCGAAGTCGCTGGGGTCGGCGCGCGGCGCGATGGCCCGCACCGTGCCGAAAATGCTTTCGTTCGGCGCGCTCCACAGCCGCAGTTCCGCCGTGGCGCCGGGCGCGATTTCGGTCACGTTGACCTCGGGCAGGTCGATCTCGGCGATCACCGTCCGGTTGTCCTCGATCTCGGCGAACAGGGCGCCGGTCGCCAGATAGGTGCCGATCGGGACGTCGGTCAGGTCGCTGACGATCTGCCCTTCGGCTGGCGCCCGGACGTTGGTGTATTCCAGCATCAGCCGCGCAAATGCGGTTTCCTCGTCGTTGCGGGCGATGGCGGCCAGTTGGGCGTCGATCTCGGTCTGCAAGGCCTTGGAGCTGATCAGATCCAGATTGGCCTTGGCCTCGTTGCGGCGCGAGATCGAAAGGTCATGCGCATCGCGCGCATCCAGCAGTTCGCGCTCGGCGATGGTGCCGTTCGCGAACAGTGCCTCTTTCTTGGCAAGATCACGGGCGGTGATGTCGACCTGGATTTCGGCGGTGCGCAGCAATTCCTCCGAGACGGCGATCTGTTCGGGCCGCGCGCCTGCCATCATCGTTTCGAATTCCGCCCGCAGCCGCGCGTCATCGGCCTCGTTCAGGATCACGTCGCGCTTTTCGTCCCAGTTCGAGATGACGGCGAGGATCTGGTCGCCCTCGACCCAGTCGCCCTTGGCAACGTTCAGCGAAATGATCTCGCCATCGGTACGCGCGCGCGCCTCTGCCCGTTCGATCGGCTGAACGATGAAATCGCCGCCAACCTCGTAAGCATAGGGCAGGAAGGCGACCCAGACCAAGCCGCCCAGAATGACGGCCCAGATCAGGCGGCGGCGCCAGACCGAGGTGGTGGTGGGACGCGCGTTTCCGACATGCAGGATACGGTCCAGATCGTTCATCGCCATCGGGCGTTCCGGACGGTCGACCCGCGACGGCATCGGGATTGGCGCATCGAGTTCAAAGATCTCGTCCAGATCGGCGGGAGCGGGGGCCACCCGCGGCCCGCGGTCGGACCGGGGCGGTCGATCGTTCTGAACGTCTGCAGGCGGGATGGCCAAAGGCGGTGCAGGATCGAGGGTTGCCGCAGGCGCGACCGTTGGCTCGGTTATGGCAAAGATCTGGTCCAGCAGGTCGCGGTCCGCCCCTGCCCCCGTGGCCGGCAGGGCGGGGGCGGCATCGGGCGTTTCGGCGTCGGCGGGATCGTCGCTCAGCAACACCTCGGCCAGGCTGTCATCGAAATCCGGGGCGGGATCGTCGTCGAAGATCCCGTCGAAGTCGCTGGGCGCCGATCCATCCGCGCCGGCGGTGTCGGGTTTGCCGAAGGCTGGTGTCCCCCGGCGGTTTCGGTTCAGGCGGGCCCGGGGGGTCGGGATCGTCTCGGCCACCGCGGAGAGTATGTCGTCGAGGTCGCTTTCCGGCAGATCGGCAGGCGGCGGGTCCGACGAGACGACGGTAAGTGGCGTTTCTTCTTGAACGAGAGAGAGATCGTCGCGCCGCTGGTTTTTCTTCACTAATCCAAAGTTCTTCGGCACGTCTCTGCCTCGCTAGATGCGGCCGCAACACCCCCGCACGTCTATTTTGACACACTCCGCCAAGCCAAGAAAGGCTTTGCAGCTTGAACGCTTTCTTTCGTTCGGCCGTCTTGCAGCCGGATCACGCTTCCATCGGGCCCGGCCTGCCGTGGCCGAACGTTCCCGGCCTGCGCCTACCTTCCGGCAGGCCCGGCCGCCCTCCGCCGCCCGGCCGGTTTCTTTCGCGACCGCTTGCGTTCCGCGTGGCTGGCAAAGAACACCATGACCGCGGCAATCATAAGGCAGAAGATGACGACGCCGACGCCGCGCAACTCTTCTTCCAGCACCGTCGCAACGGTCGTCACCAGCCAGAACAGGACGAAGGCGGTGAAGGCCAGTGACCCGACCCCGTAGAACACCAGCAGCCAGAACTCGCTGCGCGGCAGTTCGGGCGGGATGGGGCGAAACCGCACCAGCATCCCGATCAGCCGGAACGAATGGGTGCGCAGGTTGGGACGCTCCAGCGTGGCGGCCAGCAGGCGATACCCGTCGGCGGGCAACAGTGGGTTGGCGGTGAACAGGAACGACCCCAGACCGGCCACGCCCAGCGCCAGCGCGGCCTCGGCCAGACCCGAGCCCGAGCGAAAGAACATCGCCCAGACCAGCGTCCCTGTGCCATAGACCGCCAGCCGGAACAGCAATGGCGCGGCGTAGCAGAATTTCTGACCGCGAAAGTCCAGTTGCCGCACGGCACCCTTCGCGATGTAGAACTTGGGCAAGATCCCGAATGCCAGCCGCATCCCGATTTCGTCGCACGGCGCGTCGCAATGCGCCATCGTCATGCCTTGAACCACTTTCGCAATCAGGTTCGTCACCAACAGGCCCAACAGAAAACTTTGCAGGAACGAGCGCGTCAGCGCGATTTCGGCCAGATGACGCTCCATCTCGAGCCCATTGAAGCTGGCCGACACCGCCGCCAGAGCGGCGAGAGGCACCACCGTGTGGCGGAGGAAGGCCAAGGGCGCGAAGAATGCGGCGAGCGAGGCGAACAGACCCGCAGGATCGCCAAAGCGCAGCGACAGGGGCGGGCGACCGCGCCACGAACCGGCCGGCGGCGCGGAGGTCCACATTTCCGGGTCGTCGTCGGCCCCTGCCGACAGGCGAAGGGACCCGGTATCGGGCCTGTGTTTCATGTGCAAACGTGACACGGAATGCTGCAACTGCGCAAGCGGCGCGTTATGCAACTTGCCCCGTTCCGGAACGCTTGCTAACCTTTTCTAGCATGTATGCCCTTGCTACTCTTGCAAGTGCGATTCCTTTTTTTTCTTGGTCGCGTGTGGTGTCGTTCTGCTAGTGGCCTTTTTGGTGCGGTGTCGCGGCAAGTTTGCGCGGATGCCGACAGTGCTGGAACGATGCCGGATGCCTGATTTATGCCTTTTTGACACGGCATCATGCCCAACGAACATTATAGCTTCATGTCTTTCGGGTCATGATTTGCCGGCCGATTGACTGATGGATGACCAAGATGCCCATGTCGCCGATTGCTGATTGCCTGATCATCGCGCCGCCCGGCCTGCCCGCAGCCCGCCTGATCGTTGCGGCAGGCCGTGCGGGGGCGACCTGTCTGGTTCCGGTGATGGCCGAGGGCGGCCTTGCTGCTGCGCTGCAGCACGGCAAGGCTGCGCAGGCAGACGTCGCGGGGCTTGTGATCAGCCGCGTGGCCGATCTCAAATCGCTGGCGGCCGCGCCTCCGCAGGGGTTGGTCGTCGTCATGGCGCCGGTCGCGATCATCGCCGCTGCGCCAAAGGCCGCCCGCACCCTGCGGGCAGCGGGCGTGCGTCTGCTGGCCGAGGCGATCCGTTGCGACGCCGATGCGCTGGGGGTCGCGGCAGACGGGCTGGTGCTGAAAGGGCATGAATGCGGCGGTCTGGTTTCCGAACAGACGACCTTCGTTCTTTTGCAGCAGTTTCGCCGCGCGACGGGCCTGCCGCTGTTTGTGCGGGGCGGCATAGCGCCGGAAACGGCTGCGGCTGCGGTCGTGGGCGGCGCCACCGGGGTGGTTCTGGACGACCAGATCATGCTGCTGGAAGAAAGCCCGTTGACCGATCCGGCACGCAAGCGGCGGATCGAGGTGTTTTCCGGCAACGAAACCTTGCAGATCGATCTGCCCGACAGCGGTCTATATCTGCGCGGGCTCGATGTGCCGGGCGGCGCGGCCAGCGCGCGGTTGGCCGAACGGCTGAAGGCGGGCGACGCTGCGGCGGATCTTGCCGCCGGGCTGACCTGGGCCCCGGGCGGCGTCGCGCCGGGCGGGCAGGGGCTCGCCTTGGCGCGCGGGTTGGCCAGGCGGTGGCGCACGGTCGGGCGTCTGGTGGGTGCAATCCGCACCGCGATGCGCGACCTTCCCGCCAGCACCGCCGCACGGGCGGCTTTAGCCGAAGGCGGCCCACTCGCACGGCATCTTGGCACGCGCTATCCGATCTTGCAGGGTCCGATGACCCGCGTTAGCGACGTGTCCGAATTCTTTTTGCGCGTGGCCGAAGGCGGGGCGCTGCCGTTTGCTGCGCTGTCGCTGCTGACGGGCGATGCGACGCGCAAACTGTTGGAACAGACCCGCGACCTGCTGGGCGACCGTCCCTGGGGCGTGGGCATGCTTGGGTTTGCCGATACCAGCATCCTGCGTCCGCAGATGGAAGAGGTTGACCGGCTGCGGCCGCGCTTTGCCATCATCGCCGGGGCGCGGATCAACCAGGTTCTGGAGTTCGAGCAGAAAGGCATCGCGACGTTCGTGCATGCGGCCGCGGCCGGGATCGTGACCCACTATTTGGACGAAGGCGTGCGCCGGTTCATCCTGGAAGGCCGCGAATGTGGTGGCCATGTCGGGCCGATGTCGAGCTTTGTGCTTTGGTCGGCGGTGGTCGATGTGTTGCGCGACCATCCGGTGTTGAAGCGCGACGCAAGCCAGGTGCAGATCGTTCTGGCGGGCGGCATCCACGATGCGGCGTCCGCGGCGATGGCGATGACCGTGGTCGAGCCGTTGGCGCAACTGGGCGTGCAGGTCGGGGTGCTGATGGGCACCGGCTATCTCTTCACCCGCGAGATCGTCGAGGCCGGAGCCATCGTGCCCGATTACCAGCAGGTCGCGCTGGAGTGCCGTGAAACCCGCTGTTTGTGGGAAGGGCCGGGGTTCGGCAACCGCTGCGCCATCACCCCCATCGTGACCGAATTCGCCGAGGCGCGCACGGGGCTCGAGTCGTCGGGCGCTGACGCCAGCACGGTGCGCCGGACGCTGGAAGAATTCTCGATCGGGCGGTTGCGGATCGCGACCAAGGGTCTGGTGCGAAGCGGGCCCGAAAAGGTACTGACCGAGGTCGGGCCCGACGAGCGGCGCGAAAGGGGCATGTACATGATCGGGCAAGTGGCGGCCCTGCGCGACAGCGTGCAGACCATCGCCGCGTTGCACGACGACGTGTCTGCCGGATCGGTGGCCCATCTGCGGGCGGAATTCGGCGCGGCGGCACCCAAGGCGCCGCGATCCGCCCCGCGTCCGGCCGACATCGCCATCGTCGCGCTTGCAACGCTGGTGCCCGGGTCTGACACGGCGGGGCGGTATTGGCGCAACATCCTGGCCGGCAACATCGCGATCGGCCCGATCCCGGCCGACAGGTGGTCCGAGCAGGGCTTTTTCGACGCGGATCGTCAGGCTCGCGACAAGATCTATTCCAACCGCGGCGGGTTCCTGTCCGACGTGGCCTTCAACCCGCTGGACTACGGAATTCCGCCGACGACGCTCGACTCGGTCGATCCGATGCAGCTGCTGGCGTTGGAGCTGGTGTCCGACCTGCTTCGCGCCGCACCCGGTGGCGGCATTGACGCGGCCACCCGCCTGCGCACGTCGGTGATCTTCGGGTTCTCGGGCGGGGTCGGCGAGAAGGGTGCCCACTATGCGGCCCGTGCCGAACTGCCGCGCCTGCTGGGGCAG
The DNA here is from genome assembly GCA_031398695.1 of Paracoccaceae bacterium. Classification (GTDB taxonomy): domain Bacteria; phylum Pseudomonadota; class Alphaproteobacteria; order Rhodobacterales; family Rhodobacteraceae; genus JAIYDJ01. Next base: position 26,351 of record JANNNU010000216.1, read on the forward strand.
GTGCCCGAAGAGGTGCTCGCGCGGCTTCCCGAATGGTCGGAAGACAGCCTCGCGGGATTGCTTGCGAACGTGATTTCGGGCCGGGTCGCCAATCGCTTCGATCTGGGGGGCACCAATGCGACGGTCGATGCGGCCTGCGCCTCGTCGCTGGCGGCGCTGTATCTGTCGGTGATGGAGCTGGAAAGCGGGCGGGCCGACCTGTCGATCGTCGGCGGGATCGACACGCTGCAATCGCCCTTCGGCTATCTGGGATTCTCCAAGGCGCAGGCGCTGAGCCCGCGGTCGCAATGCAGCACCTTCGATCGCAAGGCCGACGGGATCGTGATCTCCGAAGGGATGGCGGTCCTGATGCTCAAGCGGCTCAGCGATGCCGAACGGGACGGCGACCGCGTACTGGCCGTGATCAAGGGCATCGGCTCGTCGTCGGACGGTCGGGCGCGCGGGCTGACCGCGCCGCTTCCGGCGGGTCAGCAGCGTGCGCTGCACCGCGCCTTTGCGCAGGCCGGATTTTCACCGGCGACCGTCGATCTGTTCGAGGCGCACGGCACCGGCACGGTGGTGGGCGACAAGGCCGAACTTGAAACGGTCAGCGAGGTTCTGCGCGATGCCGGAGCGGCGCCCGGTGCCGCCGCGATCGGGTCGGTCAAGACGCTGATCGGGCACACCAAGGCCGCGGCGGGACTTGCCGGCCTGGCCAAGGTGGTGCTGGCCCTGCACCACAAGGTGCTTCCGCCCCACATCGGAGTGGACGATCCCAACCCGGTGTTCGACGACCCCGAGGTGCCGTTGCACCTTAGCCGTGTCGCACGGCCTTGGGTCAAGGCCCCGTCACAGCCGCGTCGCGCGGGGATCAGCGCCTTTGGCTTTGGCGGTACGAACTTCCATGTGGTGCTTGAAGAACACGCCGATGCCTTGGCACCTGCGGCACTGGCCGATCCCGGCACGGATCTGGCGGTCCTGGCCTTTGCCGCCGACAGCCCCGAGGCGTTGGGCCGCAAGCTGGCCAAGGCCGCGGCGATCGACGGGGTGACGCTGCGCAATCTGGCGGCGCAGGTTCTGGCCGGCGCGACGGCCGGCACGGTCCGGCTGGCGTTCACCGCGACCTCGCTGGACGAGGCGCGGGCCCGGATCGCCCTGGCGCAGGGCTTTGTCGACGCGGGCGCCGGGGGTGATGTGCCGGCTGGCCTGCATTACAGCGCGGCACCCCGGTTGTTGTCGGGCGGTGCGCTGGCCTTCCTGTTTTCGGGGCAGGGCTCGCAGTATCCTGGCATGGCGCGCACCACCGCACTGTTGCATCCGGCCATGCTGGAGGCGCTGAGCGCGGCAGAGGCCGCCGCGGCCGACACGCCCACCTTGGGCGGCACGGGGCGGCGGCTGTCGCGGATGATCTGGCCCGCCGACGCCTTTACCCCCGAGGCACGCAAGGCACAGGCGACCGCCCTGACAGCGACCGAGGTGGCCCAGCCCGCATTGGGCGCTGTGTCGTCGGGGATGGCGGCCATTTTGGCCGCGCTGGGGGTGAAGCCTGACATGGTGGCCGGACACAGCTATGGCGAGTTCACCGCGCTTCATGCCGCAGGGGCGTTCGGAATTGCCGAATTGATCGCCCTGTCCGAAGCGCGCGGTCGCGCGATGGTCGATCATGGCGATCCCGCTCGGCCCGGTGGCATGGCGGCCGTGGCGGCGGATGCGGCTGCGGTGGCGGCGGCACTGGGTGGCGATCATCCGGACGTGGTGATCGCCAACCGCAACAGCCCGCGCCAGACGGTGATCGCGGGTCCGCACGCTGCTGTCGCGCATGCGGCGGAACGTCTGGGTGCGACCGGCCTGCAGGTCGTGACGGTGCCGGTCAGCCAGGCCTTCCATTCGCCGCTGATGGAACCGGCGCGCGCGGCGTTCGAGGCGACGCTGCTCGCCACCGACTGGCGGACCACGACGGTGCCCGTCTACAGCAACACCACCGCCTCGCCGCACGCCGCCAACCCGGACGCCCAGCGGCGCACGATGGCGGCGCATCTGGTCAGCCCGGTCGATTTCGACGGGATGGTCCGCCGGATGGCCGCAGATGGCGCCACGGTCTTTGTCGAGGTGGGGCCGAAATCGGTGCTGGCCGGTCGGGTGCCTGAAATCCTCGGGCCCGGGGCTGCGCGGTCCATCGCGCTCGATCGCGCATCCGGCGATGCCGCAGCCTTCATGGACGGTCTGGCGCAATTGTTCGTCGAAGGCGCGAGCGTCGATCTGGCGGGCCTGAATGCGGGTCTGGCCGATCCGCAACCCCGCCCGATGCGCGAGGGCGAGCGCAACATCTGGTATCTGAACGGCGGCTATTTCCGCAAATCGGACGCGCCCCGGCGCGACCTGACGTTTCCGCAAGACGTGATGCCTCCGGTGGCCGCGCCCGCCAGTCTGCCGGAAAGCCTGCCCGCCGGTTACCCGGCACACCCGATTTCGGCCCCGGCCCCGTCGGCCGGTGCCCCTGTACATGTTTCACGAGAGGAGTTGCAGTTCATGGAGATCAGTCCGAGAGATCTCGGCCACAGGAGCGAACACAGTTCCGGCACGCCGTCGGTACTGGGCGATTATCATGCGATGATGGTCGAGTTCCTGCGCGTGCAGGAAAACGTGATGCTGGCCTATCTGGGTGCCGATACCGATCGGATGCCGGTTTCGGCCATGCCCTATGCAGCGCCTGCCCCGCAGTTGCAGTTCGCGGCACCCGTCGCCCGCGTGCCCGCCGTTCCGCTGGCGGCCCCGGTCGCGATGCCGATGCCGGCAGCGCCGCCGCAAGCCGCCGTGGCCGCCGCAATGCCCAGCCCTGCGCCGGTCGCGGCACCGCCCGCGCCGGTAGTGGCCGCGGCTCCGGTCGCAGCAGTTGCCCCGGCCGTCAAGGCGGTGCCGAAGACGCTGGACCTAATGGGCGCCGTCCTGTCGATCGTGGCCGAAAAGACCGGCTATCCCGAGGACGCGCTGGACCCGGACCAAAGCATGGAGGCCGATCTGGGGATCGACTCGATCAAGCGGATGGAAATCCTGGGCGGCATCCAGAAGATCGTCCCCGACAGCGCCGCCGCCGCCATGCGGTCGGAAATGGATGCCGTCGCAGAACTGTCGACCATCCGCAAGATCGTCGATTTCATCAGCGCGCGGATGGAACCCGGGGCACCGGCAGCCACAGGGGGGGCCATCCCGGCGGACGCGCGCCCTTTTGAGCCAACCGGGGAAGATCAAACGGTAACGGCCGTCCTTCCCCGGTTCATTCAGCTTCCGTTTCACGAGCCGGTCGATCATCTGACCGAAACCCTGCCGGTCGGGCTGCGCGTCGCGGTGACCGAAAGCCGCGACGCCTTTCATCTTGCGGTGGTCGCGGCGTTGCAGGCCAGCGGGGCCGTGCCGGTGATTGTGCCGCGCTCGGTGCTCGACGCCGACGATGCTGGCGGCCTTGCGGCGTGGGTCACCGGTCTGACGCCCGACCAGGTGCCACAGGCGCTGATCTACCTTGATGGCCGCGCGGCGTTGCCGCCGCTCGACACGATGGATCTTCCGGCATGGCGCGCCGTGCAGAAGGCGGGCACCAAGCGGTTCTATGCGCTGCTGCAGACGCTGGCCCCGCATCTGCACCAGGGCGGGCGGATCGTCGCCGCGATGGCGACCGGCGGGCATTTCGGTCGCGACACGGCACCCACGGACCGGGGCGTGTCGAGCGTCGCGGGCGCGATCGGGATCCTGCGGTCGTTGCAGCTGGAATGGCGCACCTGCAGTTGCAAGATCGTCGACCTGGATCCTGACCAGCCCGTCGTGTCGCAGGCATCTGATCTGGTCAAGGAATTGTCGTTCCTGCGCGGGCGTCGCGAAGTCGGCTATCCGGGCGGCAAACGCACGATCTTTCGCACGGAACCCGCCTCTCTCAGCCCGTCCTGGCACGGCACGGTCCTGCCAGGTTCTGACTGGGTTATCGTCGCCACCGGTGGCGCGCGCGGCATCACCGCAGAATGCCTGCGCAGCGTGGCCCCGTTCAAGCCGACGTTGGTGCTGATCGGCCGATCAGCACGTCCGGCCGCCGAAGATCCGGCCACCGTGCCGCTGGATCGCGCAGGGATGCGGACACATTTCCTGGCGGCCGCGCGGGCTGTGGGCGAAAAGCCGCGTCTGGTCGAGATCGAGCGTCAGATTGACCGCGTGATGGCGGACCGTGACATGCGCCAGAACCTCGACGATTTTGCAGCGATGGGGGCGAAGGTCGAGCTGGTGGTGGCCGACATGGCCGAGATCGACCGCATCATTCCCGACATCTACGCGCGGCACGGGCGCATCGACCTTTTCGTGCACGGGGTCGGCTTGATCGAAGACGCGTTCGTCGAAAAGAAGACCGTCGAAAGTTTCGACCGGGTGTTCGACACCAAGGCCGATAGCGCCTTCCAGATCGCCCGGCTTCTGCGTCCCGAAGGGTTGAAGGGTCTGTGTTTCTTCACCTCGGTCGCGGGGCGCTATGGAAACCGCGGGCAGACCGATTATTCGGCGGCAAACGAAACGCTGAACCGTCTCGCGTGGGAGCTGCGCCGCCGCATGGGGCCGACCGTGCGGGTGAAGGCGATCAACTGGGGTCCGTGGGACCGGACCACGACCGGCGCCGGCATGGTGACCGACGCGATGCGTCCCCAGTTCGAGGCCCGCGGCATCGGCCTTGTGCCGGCGACGCCGGGACGCGAGCTGTTCTTCAAGGAGATGTTCTGGTCCGACAGCGACGAGGTCGAAACCGTCGGCTGGGTGGCGGACGGCGAGGCCATGGAAGAGCGGGAATGCAGCCTGCCGCCCGCCCCGGGGCATGAACCCGTCGCCGATGGGTTGATCCTGTTGCGCAAGGCGCGGCGGTCGGCCAACCGGCCCGACACCGTGATCTGGCGGTTCGACATGGTGAACGCGCCTTATGTCGATGACCACCGGTTCGACGGTGTCGGGGTTTTGCCCATCACCGGCGTGATGCAGATCATGGCGGAACTGCCGCGCGCGCTGGGTGATCCGCGCCCGGTCGTCGCGATCGAAAATCTGCGGTTGCTCAAAGGCTTGACCCTTGCGGACGGCGCGTTGGACGTACGGCTCGAGTTGGACCCGCCCGAAATTCCGGGCGGTCCGCGGCGGGTTCGCCTGTTCGCCGACGGCGACACCCGGCTGCGCTATTCGGCGCAGATCGTGCAGGCCGACCGTCTGCCCGAAGGGCCGTTCGTCGCACCGGACGCGCTGCGCGACATTTCGCCTGCAAAGGTCTGGACCGATGGCCCGTCCCTGGGCCGGATCTATGCCGAATGGCTGAGCCATGGACCGCGGTTCCAGACCATGACCCGGGTGATCGAGCTTGATCTGAAAGGCGTGATCGCCGAGGCCCGCGGCACGCGACCGGACGCATTCCTGCCCGCCGCGCCCGATTCCGTCTGGGACTTCGACCCGGCGCTGCTGGATGGCGTGCTGCAATCGGCCGCGATCTGGTCGCGGGCCCTGCAGAATGCCACGGCCCTGCCAACCGCAGCCAAGGCGGTGCGCCGCTATGACGGCGATCCGATGAACGGCCCGTTGCGGGTGTTGACCGTCCGCCTGTCGTCGATCGACGATCTGTGGAGCAGCAATGACATCCGGGTCTTCGATGCCACCGGGCGGCTGTGTTACTGGCTCGACCAGTTCGAGGGTCAGGCGTCCTACAAGCTCAACCGGTTGGGCGGTGGCTGGCAGGGCGGAGTGCGCCGTCCCGGCGATCTGATGGAGGCCGCGCAATGACGACAACCTTCCGGGGGGCCGGCGCGTCGCCCGCGCTTGGCGCGTCGCATGACACCGCCGATATCGCCATCATCGGCATGGCGGGTGTGTATCCGCAGGCGGACGACATCGACGTGCTGTGGGCCAACATTCTGGCGCGCAAGGACGCCGTGACGGAGTCGCCGCAGGATTGGCTGAACGGCAGCGGCATCTTCGACCCCGACACCACCGATCTGAGCCGGATCTACACCCGTCGCGGCGGATTTCTGGGAGATCTGTCACGCTTTGATCCGCGCCGTTTCGGCACGATGCCGCTGTCGGTCACCGGGGCGCAGCCTGATCAGTTTCTGGCTCTCAAGATCGCGCAGGACGCGCTCGAGGATGCGGGCTATCCGGCCGGGCAGCATGATCATACGGCCACCGGGGTGATCCTTGGCCATTCCGTGCACATGCATCGCGCCAATTCGAACGGCATCCAGCAGACGTGGATCGCGGATCAGACGCGCCACATGCTGCGGGCGCTGTTGCCCGACACGCCGCCGGAACGGATCGACGAGGCGGTGCGGATCATGCAGCTGACGCTGCCCAAACTGTCGAAAGACGCAGTGCCCGGCCTTGTGCCGAACATCATGACGGGGCGGATCTGCAACCGGCTGGATCTGATGGGACCGAACTACATCATCGACGCGGCGTGTTCATCGTCGATCATCGCGGTCGATCTGGCAATTTCCGAACTGCGGGCGGGGCGGGCCGACATGATGCTGGCCGGCGGGGTCAACACGACGACGTCGCCGCTGGTCTACGTGGTGTTCTGCTCGGTCGACGCATTGTCGCGCAACGGGCGGATCCGTCCGTTCGATGCGAATGCGAACGGCACGGTTCTGGGCGAAGGGGCCGGGATCGTGGCACTGAAGCGTCTTGCCGATGCGTTGCGCGACGGCGACCGCATCCATGCCGTGATCAAGGGCGTCGGGCAATCCTCGGACGGCAAATCCTCGGGCCTGATGGCGCCCAGGCTGGAAGGCGAAGTGCTTGCGGTGCGGCGCGCGTACGCCCAGACCCGTGTCGATCCGGCGACGATCGGTCTGGTCGAGGCGCATGGCACCGGCATTCCGCTGGGCGACCGCACCGAGGTAGAGGCGCTGCGTACGGTGTTCGGCGCGCGGGACGGCAAGCTGGCAACCATTCCGATCGGGTCGGTCAAGTCGATGATAGGGCATTGCATTCCGGCATCCGGGTCTGCGGCGATCATCAAAATGGCCTTCGCGCTAAGCCGCCAGGTCATTCCGCCGACGCTGTGCGACGATGTTTCGGGGGATCTGGGGCTGGCCGACACGCAGTTTCACGTGGCCACCGAGGCGCGGCCCTGGAT
>JANNNU010000220.1:0-5925 GCA_031398695.1 Paracoccaceae bacterium
TGCGACAGGCCCGGCTCGTTCAGCGGATCGAACACGGCGCCCAAGTCGGTGAACAGGCCAGGGTCCCCCGGCGCGCGCGAGGCATCGAGGCCCGGTGCCGCAAAGCGCTCCACCACCTCGCGGGCGATCGCGTCGACCTGGGCCTGTGCGTCGGTGCCAAGCTGGTCGCGCACCAGAAAATCCGCGGCAAGGGTCCCGCCGGCGACCGGGCTTCTGTTGCCGGCCGTCGCGACGGGTTGGCCGTTCAGGGTCAGACCCGACAATGCCCCGCTAGCCTGTGTCATGCCGGGCGTAATCAGGCCGACCGGTGAAAAGCCGAAAGTTGCCGCTTTCCCGTCCAGCAGGACGGCTCCGGCGGTCGTGACGAGCGCGATCTGCCCGTTGTCGCGCGCGATCTCCCGCAGCGGGATTATGGCGGACATCGAATCGACCAGCTGTTGGCGCTGATCGAACAGCGCCGACGAATCGCGTCCCGAACCGGCATTGCTGCGGATCAGCCGGTTGAGCTCTTCCACCCGCTGCAACGCGGAATTCATCTGTCCGACGCTGGCGGCAATCCGGTCGTCTGCGCTGGCGCGGGCCGTCTGGATATCGTCCGACACCGTGGCCAGCTGATCGACAAGCGCCCGTGCGGTGTCGGCGACGCGCGACAGGCGGGGTTCGCTTTCCGGCCGGGACGAGGCTTCGATCAGGGCCGTGTCGAAGGCGGCGATTCGCCCGTTCAGCGACTGCTCCTGCTCGGGCGAGCCGAGAACGTTTTCAAGCCGCCGCAGAAAGTCCGACTGGACGCGGTGGAACCCCGCGGCCGAATCGGCCAGACGACGATCGCCGATCAGCACCGGGTCGGTGTGACGCTGCACCCCCGCCACGGTGACGCCCTGACCGACCGCGCCGACCTGCCGCGCGGTCAGCACGATCTCGCGCCGGCCATAGCCCTGGGTCATCGCATTCGCGATGTTCGACGCCACGATTTCGGCGGCGCGCGCGTTCGCGGTCAGACCCGAAAGCGCAGACGACAAACTGCCTGAAATGCTCATTCCTGCCTCCTTGCGTCAGCGCTTGATGTTGGTGGTTTCCTGCCACATCTCATCCACGGTCTGGATGATCTTGGCATTCGACGAATAGGCGCGCTGGGTCTGGATCAGCTGCGTCAGTTCCTGCGCGACGTCGGTCGCTGATTCCTCGCGCGCATAGCCAGCGACGGATCCGGTCGGGCCGTCGCCGGCGTCCCACAAATAGAAAGCACCCGAAGAAGGCGACAGCTGGTAGGTCTGGTTCGACAGCGCGATCAGGCCATTGGGGTTGGGGACGTCAATCACCGGCAACTGGTAGATCAGCTTGGAAAAGCCCTGATCATAGATCGCGAACATGTTGCCGGCGGAATCGATCTCCACCGTGGTCAGCGTGGCCACGGACGAGCCGTTCTTGCTGATGCCGACCGGAATGAAGCTGTCCGACAGTTGCGTCATGCCGTTGGGTTCGCCGACGCGCCCGAGTTCCAGCGCAACGGTGCCGCCCCCGACGGTCAGGTCGATCTTTCCTGTCACCGGGTCGTAGACGCCGCCGCTGACCACGTCGATCGACGCGAGGGTACCGCCGGCATCCTGGCTGGCGTCAAAGGTCAGGGTAATCTCGGCGACCTGCCCCCCGGTTGCCGAGTCGTTGACCGTCATCGTCCATTCGTTGGACGACCCGGCAACCGGGACTGTCGGGGTAAAGACGAATTCCAGCGTTTCCGTCGTGCCGAGGCTGGTGAAGTATTCGACCGTGACGTCCTGCGGGCCGTCGGTGGCGCCTGCGGTCGTCGAGGTTGCCGGCAGATTGACCGCCACGCGCATCTCGGTCGTGGGGTTCGCCACATACTGATTGCTGTTGATGATCACGGGTTCCAGCCCCGACATCGAATCGCGAGGGTATTCGGGCATGGTGCCGTCCTGGTTCGCGGGCCACCCCATCAGAACCTCGCCCGTTGCCGTGCGCAGGACGCCGTTTTCATCCGGGCGGAACGATCCGGTAGTGGCCAACGCGATCGGATAGTCGTCTGCGCCGGCTTCGACCGATTCGATGCTGGTCACCGCGATGAAGCCGCGTCCGTCCACCGCGATGTCGGTCGGGTTCGAGGTGCCGATCAGCGGGCCGCGGTCGTCGATCAAGCGCATGCTGGTGACCGCGACACCCCCGGCCGAATAGGACGAGGTCGAGCTGCCGCTGATGACGATCGCATTGAAATCCGTCGTCGCGCGCTTGTAGCCGTAGGTGGAGGAATTCGCGATGTTGTCCGAAATCGTCGACAGCTTGCTGGCGTTTGCCGACAGACCGGAGACCCCCGCCGCCAGAGAAGAGGAAATTGTCATGAAAGCGCCTTTCTGCAGCCGTTGCACCTGATGCGGCAACGTTGCCTGTGGCGGCTTAAGATCGGCCTAACGAATAAAATTCGATCCAGTTGTGCCGGGGGCGCGGCCTTGGTCAGCGGTAGCGGCGCAGCAGGATCACCTCCAGCCGGTTGTTGCGCGGCGCGCTCGCGTCGGCGGTCACCGGTTTGCGGTCGGCGTGACCGGAAATGCGGGCGATGCGCTGTTCTGCCAGCCCGTCCGCCGCCAGAAGATGCCGCATTGACTGCGCCCGTTCGGCGGACAGCGTCCACGACGGATTGTCGATCAGCGTGATGGGATAGGATCGCACGTGCCCGTTCACCGCGATCTCGTTTTGCGCCAAGGGGAGCACTTCCGCCAGCAGTTTGCTGATGCTTGTCAGCGCGGCGGTTGGTTCGGCCGTGTCGTCGAGGAACAGCGGCGCATCGGGGATGTCGAAAATCTCGATCACCAGACCTTCGTCGGTCACCCGCGTGGTCACATGCCGCATCAACTGCTGCATGGTCATGCTTTCCCCGCCCAGCGCGGTCAGCTTCTTTTCCACCGACTCGAGCGCCTGTTTTTCCTGTTCCGCCGTCTGGGGCCCGCCGGTACTGTCGCCGCGCGCCTTGTCCGACTCGGTCGGGTTCTGCACGCTGGCCCCCATGTTGTTATGGGTCAGCACATTTTCGGACAGCATCGTGTCGCCGCCGAACGCCCCGTCACCGCCACCAGAAATGCGGCTGATCGGGATGCTGGGACTGAAATAGTCCGCAATCCCCTTGCGTTGTTTGTCCGTCGTCGCGTTCAGCAGCCACATCAGCATGAAGAAGGCCATCATGGCCGTCACAAAGTCGGCATAGGCCACTTTCCACGCCCCGCCGTGGTGCCCGCCGCCCTGAATGATCTTCTTTCGCTTGATGATGACTGGCGCGACATTTGACTGCCCTGCCATCACACACCCATGTTTCACACCCGCCACCAGATGTAGGCAATCGGGGTAAAAGCGGGCTTAAAGTTATGGATTTTAGGGGTTTTTCCGCTCAGACCGCCAGGGAGCGGCCGAACACTGCCGCGAGGCGGGCCTGCCCGGCGCGATAGTCCGCAATGCTGGCGCTTGCTGCCTTCAGTCCTTTCAGCGCCGCCATTACGATATGCGCGATCTGGTCGGGCGAGCCGAGGTCGGGCGGGGTCGGGCGCGTCCCGATCCAGCGCGCAAGCTGTGCCTGCATCGCCGCCTCGCCTTCGGCGGCAATGTCGCCCCCGATGGCAAAGCCCGCATCCATCAGTTCGGCGCCGTGGGGCGTGCCCAGCACCACCTCCATGAACTTGCCATCCTTGGCCTTGAACGCGGCCAAGAGCGTCGCTGCCGGGTCGTCGGACGGGGCAATAAGAATCCGGTCCAACTCTTCGATGACCTCCGTGAAATAGCGGCGTGTCAATTGGCGGAACAAATCCTCCTTGTTGCGGAAATGCTGGTACAGCGCCGTGCGCGACAGGCCGGCACCCTGCGAGATGTCGTCCATCGTGGTGCGGCGAAATCCGTAGGTCGCAAAGGCATGAAAGGCCGCGTCGAGGATTGCGTCCTGCCGGTCGTTTTGTGGGCCCTGGTCGATCATGCCCCTGTTTTGCATAGCCAGACGCGATCGTCAATTGACAGTATGACGTTGGGCGTGCATTTTGTCACAAACACCCATGGAGGCCGCATGTCGATATCCTTCACCCTGAACGGGAGCCCGGCATCCGTCGATCTGCCGCCCGAAATGCCGCTGCTGTGGGCCTTGCGCGACGGGCTCAACCTGACGGGCACCAAGTATGGCTGCGGGGTCGCTGCGTGCGGGGCGTGCACCGTGCATCTTGACGGTGTCGCCGTTCGGTCTTGCCAGACAGCACTGGGCGATGTGGCGGGTCTGTCGGTCACCACGATCGAGGGCCTCGGCACCCCCGACGCACTGCACGCGGTGCAGGCCGCATGGGAAACCGCGCAGGTGGCGCAATGCGGGTACTGCCAATCGGGCCAGATCATGCAGGCCGCGTCCCTGCTGGCGCAGACGCCGAGCCCGACCGATGCCGATATCGATGCCGCGATGTCCGGCAACCTGTGCCGTTGCGGCACCTATCCGCGCATCCGGGCCGCCGTCCACGACGCCGCCCGCCGCCTGCAGGGGGTCTGACATGTCGCGTTTCGGAACCATCGCCCGCCGCACATTCCTGATCGGGTCCGCCGCCATCGCCGGTGGCGTCGCCTTTGGCTGGTACAGCTACGCCAGACCCTATGCCAACCCGCTGGACGGCGATGCCGAACGGGACGGCGGCACGGCCTTGACGCCCTATGTGCTGATCGACGCCGACGGCGTGACCATCATCGCCCCGCGCGCCGAGATGGGGCAGGGGGTGCACACCACGCTGGCCGCTCTCGTCGCCGAAGAGATGGACGTGCCATGGGATCAGGTGCGCGTGGCGCATGGTCCCGCGTCGGCCGCCTATCACAACGCAGGTATTCTGGAAGAGGGCGTGCCCTTTGCCCCGACCGACACCGGCTGGCTGGCCGAAACGGCGCGCAGCGCCATGCATGTGCCGGCCAAGTTCCTCGGCTTCCAGATCACCGGTGGATCGTCCTCGACCCCCGACGCGTTCGACAAGATGCGGCGGGCCGGGGCGGTGGCGCGGGCGGCACTGGTCCGGGCGGCGGCGCGGCGGTTGGGGGTCGACGAGCAAGGCCTGACGACGAACGCCGGCGCGGTGATCGCTCCGGACGGCACGCGACTGCCCTATGCCGATCTGGCGGTGGAGGCAGCCTCGGTCGATCTGCCCGACGTGCCCGCGCTGAAACCGCGCGAGGCCTGGACGCTGCTCGGTACCTCGCTGCCGCGCACCGACATGCGCGCCAAGGTGACCGGCACCGAAACCTTTGCCATCGACATGCGCTTGCCGGGGATGAAGTTCGCGACCGTCAAGACCAACCCCGGCCTCGGTGGCGCGATGCACGGTCATGACGCGACGGCGGCCCTGGCGATGCCGGGCGTCGAGCGGGTGGTGCCGGTCGCGGGCGGCGTCGCCGTGATCGCGACCAACACCTGGACCGCGATGCGGGCGGCCGAGGCGATCGTGTTCGACTGGGCTCCGGCGCCCTATCCGGCCGACACCGCGGCGCAGCTTGCCGAAACCGCCGCCGCGTTCCACCCCGACCGGCAGGACAGCCGCAACCGCGATGACGGCGATGTCGAGGCCGCGCTGAGCGGCTCTGCAACGGGCGCGGTGCGTGGTCATCACGGGTCATGCCCGGCGGCACGTTTGCAAGGGTGTGGCCGTACGGGTACAGGACCAGACGACCCGTCGTGTGGAAACTGATCGCCGCCCGGATCTGCTGCCGACCGCCCACGACACGGCTCTTCACGAAGTCGCTGAAGGCGCGGGTCTCCGGTGCGGACAGAGCCCGGGGCCCGCGATAGCGCGAGCTCGACGGCGTCACGCTGGACCCACCACAACAGCCCCACCTGTAGGAGTAGTTGCGATTGAGGTCGGTCCCGACAGCGCTGGAACCCGGGGTCGGCTGGCGGTTCTTGCGCCAGTT
>JANNNU010000238.1:0-18815 GCA_031398695.1 Paracoccaceae bacterium
GCCCGAGCCGGCACCCGTCGTTTCCGCATGACGTCGGACGCCGTTCTGGACCGGATGATGACCTTGCACCCCAAGGTCATCGACCTGACCCTGAACCGGGTGCACCGGTTGCTGGAGTCGTTGGGCAACCCCGAACAGCGCTTGCCCCCCGTGATCCACATCGCCGGCACGAACGGCAAGGGATCGACGCAGGCGATGATCCGTGCCGGGCTGGAGGCGGGCGGGGCGGCGGTGCACGCCTATACTTCGCCGCATCTGGCGCGGTTTCACGAACGTATCCGGCTGGCAGGCGCGTTGATCAGCGAACCTGCGCTGACCGCGCTGCTGGATGAATGCGTGCGGATGAACGGGCCGGACGAGATCACTTTTTTCGAGATCACCACCTGCGCCGCGCTGCTGGCCTTTGCGCGGGTGCCGGCGGACTGGACGCTGCTGGAAGTGGGCCTTGGCGGCCGTCTGGATGCGACCAACGTTGTCGAGGTGCCGCGCCTGACGATCATCACGCCGGTGTCGATCGACCACCAGCAGTATCTGGGCGACACGCTGTCCGAGATTGCCGCAGAAAAGGCGGGCATTCTGAAACGCGGCGTGCCGTGCGTCGTCGGCCCGCAGGATCTGGCGGGCCTTGCGGTGATCGAGGCACGGGCGGCGCGACTGGGCGTGCCGTTGCTGGCGCATGGCCAGCACTGGCATGCCTTTGCCGACCGGGGGCGGCTGATCTTTCAGGACGAAACGGGGCTTCTGGACCTGCCGCTGCCCAACCTGCCCGGCCCGCACCAGATCGACAACGCCGGGGCCGCGCTGGCCGCGTTGCGGCATCTGGGCATGGGCGAGGCGGTGTGCGAAGCGGCGGTGACCCGCGCGGAATGGCCCGCGCGGATGCAGCGGCTGCGGGTCGGCCCGTTGGTCGCATCGGCCCCGTCGGTCGAGTTGTGGCTGGACGGCGGGCACAACCCGGCTGGAGGCGCCGCGATCGCGGCGACCCTGGCGGCGATGCCCGCGCGTGAGACGCATCTGATCTGCGGCATGCTCAACACCAAGGACGTGCGCGGCTACATGCAGCCGCTGGCCGGGCACGCGGTGCGGCTGCATGCCGTGACCATCCCGGGCGAGAAGAACACCCTGCCCGCCGAGGTCACGCGCGACGCCGCTCGGTCGGTCGGGCTGGACGCCGTGACGGCCGGTTCGGTCGCCGATGCGCTGGCCGAGATCGCGGGCACATCGCCGACCGCACGGGTCCTGATCTGCGGATCGCTTTATCTGGCGGGTTCCGTGCTGCGCGAGAACGGCTGAGACCATGATCGGGCGGATCGACACAGTCATCCTGCGGCTGCCTGGTCTGTGGCTCGCGCTGGCGTTGACGCTGCTGGTCGCGATGCCGGGGTTCTTTACCCTGCCCCCGGTCGACCGCGACGAGGCGCGGTTTGCGCAGGCCTCGGCGCAGATGCTGGCGTCGGGGGACTGGGTCGACATCCGGCTGGGCGACGACACCCGCTACAAGAAGCCGGTGGGGATCTATTGGGTGCAGGCCGTGGCCGCGGCAGTGACCGGGGCCGAAACCGAGATCTGGGCCTATCGTCTGGTGTCGCTGATGGGGGCGCTGGTGGCGGTGGGGTTCAACCATGCCACGGCGCGGCTGGTGTTGCCTGCTGGGCCGTCGCTGGTCGCGGCGGTCATGCTGGGGGCGTGCCTGCTGCTGGGCGGTGAGGCGCGGCTGGCCAAGACCGACGCCGCCCTGCTGGCGGCGATCATGGCGGGGCAATACGTGCTGGCCAAGCTGTGGTTGCCGGGAGGGCGGGGGCAGCGGCCCGACCTGCCTTTTGGCTGGGCGATGGGGTTCTGGGTGTCGCTGGCGGCGTCGATCCTGATCAAGGGGCCGATCGGGCCGATGGTGGCCGTGTTCACCATCGCGGGGCTGTGCACGCTGCGGCGGGATACGGCGGTGCTGCGGGCGTTGCGGCCCCTGCCGGGGGTGGCGCTGATGCTGGCGCTGGTGCTGCCATGGCTGATCGCCATCACGATCCGGTCTGACGGTGCGTTCTGGCAAGCCTCGGTCGGGGCCGACATGCTGGCCAAGATCGGCACGGGGCAGGAAAACCACGGCGCGCCGCCGGGCACCTACCTGGCGTTGGTGTGGGTCACGTTCTGGCCGGGGTCGCTGCTGCTGGCGGCCGGATTGCCGGCGCTCTGGCGCGATCGAGCGACGCCGCTAGTTCAGTTTGCCCTGGTCTGGGCTGTGCCGACCTGGATCGTGTTCGAGCTGACGGCGACCAAGCTGGTGCATTATGTCCTGCCCGCCTACCCTGCCCTGGCGCTGGTCGCGGCGCTGGCATTGGCCTCGCGGCCGCGCGTCTGGCTGGCCGGCCTGCTGGGGCTGATGCCGTTCATGGTGCTGGCCGCGCTGGCCTTTGCGGCGGCGGATCGGGGCTTTGGCTTGCCCGCGACCCTGTGGATCGGTGTCGCAAGTCTGATCTGGACGGTGCCGCTGATCGTGTGGGCCTATGCGCGGCGGCGGCTGGGGGTGCTGGCAGTGACGCTGGCCATGGGCGGGCTTGCGCTGTCGACCGGGGTGTTCGCGAGCCTCGCGCGCTTTGCGCCGCTGTGGCCCGCCGTGCCCTTGGCGCAGGTGGTGGCCGAACATCCCGGCTGCGGTGTGCGGGTGGCGGGCTACGGCGAGCCGTCGGTCATCTTTCTGACGCAGAACCGGGTGCAGTTCGTCGATGCGGCAGAGGCGCTGGCGGGGTTCGATGCGCCGACCTGTCAGGTGATCGCACTGCCCGTCGAAGAGGCGGTGGGCGTTCAGGCCACCCCGATTGCGCGGATCGACGGGATCAACATTGGCAACGGCAGGCCGGTGTCGCTGCTGGTCTACGTCACGCCCTGACGCCGTAGCGCGCCATGAACATCGCCACCGCGCCTTCGACGGTGCGCGACAGGTCGCGCGGCGTGCAGCATCCCGCTGCGCCAAAGATCAGGCGGTCCTGGATGTCGGCCTTGCACAGTTGGGCAAACTGGTCGGCGGCCAGTGCGATGTCGTCTATCGCCAGCTCGTTGCGGTCCACCGCCTTGCGCAGATAGGTCGACAGCCGTTCGCGGATCATCAGCGGGCCCGAGTGGTAGAAGTCATGCGCCATCGCCGGAAAATTCTCGGACTCCGCGACGGCGACGCGAAACATCCGTGCGCCGAAATCCGACATCATGAAGCCGACGATCCGTTCGGCAGCGAGTTGCAACACCTGCGCGACCGGGGCCGTGTCGTCGATCAGTTCTTCCGCCTCGTCCGCCACGCGGCGACATTCCGACTTGGCGATCTCCATGAACAGCAATCGCTTGTCGGGAAAATAGCTGTACAGGGTCGCCTTTGACACCCCCGCCTCGCGCGCGATGTCATCGACTGAGGCGCGCTCGAACCCGTCGCGCAGAAAGATCGCGCGGGCCCCGTCGATCACCTGATCGAATTTGCGTCCGCGGCGGATGGTGTGCGCTGTGGCGTTCATGGCAGTCCCCCTGGGCTGACCATAGACCAGGGGGACGGCGGGCGGCAAGGCGCGGTCAGCCTTGTTGCGCAAGGGTCGCCTCGGTCGCGGCCCCCGAGCTGGACGGCGTGACCGGCGCGTCGGTTTGCGGGAAAGTCAGGTCGGGCAGGTCAAAGAGATAGCCGGCGGCAACGCCGGGCGTGGCGAACAGCGCGGCGGCGATCAGCAGCGGAACGAAACGGGCCATCGAAGTCTCCATGTATGAACGGTTGAGTTCACTTTCGCAATCTGAACCGAGTCGTTCATTTTTTCAAGCCTAATCTGAACTTACAGGTTCACTTTTCGCGATTGCCGTTGGCCGCGGAGCCGCTAGATTGGAATCATTCCAATTCGAGGGAACTTCCGTGATCCCAGGCCTGTCCAACCGCCGCCGCTTTTCCGACCTGTCCGAACAGGAGGTTCTGGCGCTTGCCATTTCGTCCGAAGAGGATGACGCGCAGATCTATCGCAGCTATGCCGAACGGCTGCGCGCCGACTATGCCGCCACGGCGGCGGTGTTCGACGGGATGGCGACCGAGGAGGACGGTCACCGCCAGCGACTGATCGCGCTGCACAAGGCGCGGTTCGGCGACATGATACCGCTGATCCGGCGCGAGCATGTGGCGGGGTTCTACGCCCGCCGTCCGGTATGGCTGGCCAAGACGCTGAGCCTCGAGACGATCCGCGGCGAGGCGCGCGGGATGGAGGCACAGGCGCAGGGTTTCTACCTGCGCGCCGCAGCCCGCACCCGCGACGCCGACACCCGCAAGCTGCTTGGCGATCTGGCCGCCGCCGAGGCCGGGCACGAGAAATATGCCGAAGGGCTGGAAGCCGCGCATCTGCCCGACGACGCCCGCAGCGCCGAGGATTTCAACGCCAAGCGCCAATTCATCCTGACCTGGGTGCAGCCCGGCCTTGCAGGCTTGATGGACGGGTCGGTGTCGACGCTGGCCCCGATCTTTGCGACGGCCTTTGCCACGCAGGACACCTGGACGACGTTTCTGGTCGGCACGGCGGCGTCGGTCGGGGCGGGGATCTCGATGGGGTTCACCGAGGCCGCGCATGACGACGGGGTGCTGTCGGGACGCGGCAGCCCGTGGAAACGGGGGCTGGCCTCGGGCGTGATGACCACGCTGGGCGGGATGGGGCACGCGCTGCCGTATCTGATCACCGATTTCTGGACCGCGACCATCCTTGCGATGGTGGTGGTGTTCGTCGAGTTGTGGGCGATCGCCTGGATCCAGAACAGGTTCATGGAGACGCCATTCTGGCGCGCCGCGTTGCAGGTTGTGGTGGGGGGCGCGCTGGTATTTGCGGCGGGGGCACTGATAGGGGGCGGGTGAGAGGTGTCCCAATAGGGCGGTTCGTCCTGCAATGTGCGCGACCATCCCACAGCAGTGGGCAGTGGCCTTGCCTTTTCTGACCAAACGGGAAGACGGCGCTTAACTGTGTTTCAAGGGCACAGGCGGGTTTGCAAATGGTTACCGCCTCAACTCTCGCGGAATGCCCGGGCGAAATAGTCCGTGAACGGCTTGATCAGATAGGCCATCGGGGTGCGCGCGCCGGTTTGGATGAACGCCTCGACCGGCATTCCCGGCACCAGCGTGACGTCGCCCAGTTTCGCAAGCTGGCCGTCGTCAAGCATGATTTCGGCACGATAGTAGGTGGCTTGCGTCCGTTGGTCGGTAAAGGCATCGGCGGACACCAGCACCACATGGCCGGACAGTTCGGGGGTGGTGCGGGCCAAGAAGGCGGTGAACACCAGGCGAACGGGCTGACCCACATGCACCTCGTCGATGTGGATCGGCTGCACCTGGGTGGCGATCACCAGCGGGCGGTCCTGCGGGATCAGATACAGGACCGGATCGGCAGGCCGGATCACCGACCGGGGCGTGGTAACGGCGAGCCCCAGCACGATGCCCGACACCGGCGCGCGGATGTCCAGCCGGGCGATGCGTTCGACCAGTGCACGGCGGCGTTCGGCCAGTTCCAGCGTTTGCGGTCCCAGATCGCGCAGCTGGGTGCTCGATTCTTCGCGGCGGGCCGCCGCGAGGCGCAGGATCTCAAGCTCCACCTCGGTGCCGCGGCCTTCGGCCTGGGCGCGCGTCGCGGCGAGTTCCGCCATCCGCCCGGTGAGCGAGGCAGCTTCGCGTTGCAGGTCCATCACCCGGCTGGACTGTGCGAGCCCCTTGGCCAGCAACGATTGCTGGCTGGTCGTTTCTGCCGCGATCAGCGCCAGCTGTTGCGACAGCGCCGCCTTTTGCGCATCAAGGCCGTCGATCTGTGCGGCGGTCTGTTCCAGACGGCGCTGCAGCTGCTCGGTCTGCTTTGCCACCGTCTCGCGGCGGGCGAGAAACAGGCGGCCCTGGCCGTCGATCTGGTCGGCCACGTCCGCGCGCGTCGTGGCCAGCGTCACGAGGTCGGGCGGGAAGGTGACGCTGTCGGCGCCGTCGCGTTCAGCCGCCAGACGGGCGCTGCGGGCAAGCGTTTCGTAAAGCTGGCCTTCGACGATGGTCAGCTCCGAGGTCAGCAGGCTGCCGTCGAGCCGCAGCAGCAGGTCGCCCGCCTGCACAGTTTGGCCTTCCTGCACGGCGATCTCGGCGACCACACCGCCGTCGAGGTGCTGGACGATCTGGCGGTTCTGCTCCACCTCGATCTGTCCGGGGCTGATGATCGCGCCCGAGATCGAGGTGAAGAAACCCCAGCCGCCAAACCCCGCGACGAGCGCGATCAGGGTCAGAAACCCGGTCCACAGCGGGCGCGCGGCGGACCAGCCGGTGGGGCCAGCGGGTGGCACGGCAGGTTTGCGCGCAGGCGTGGCGGCCGGTTTTTCGGCGGTCATGTGACACCTCCAGGACCGGTGGCGCGTACGATGTCGGTATGGTTCTTGACCATCTCTCGCAGGACCTGGTCGCGGGGGCCGAAGGCGCGGCGCGTGCCATCCTCGAGTACCAGCAACGTATCGCACTCCTGGATCGCGGCGGGGCGGTGGGCCATGATCATCACAGCTCCCCCTTCGGCCTTGTGGGCCCGGATGGCCAGGTTCAGCGCCATCGATCCATCGTTGTCGAGGTTCGAATTTGGCTCGTCCAGCACCAGCAGCACAGGGTCGTCGTAAAGCGCGCGCGCGAGGCCGATGCGTTGGACCTGCCCGCCCGACAGACGGCCCCCCAGCGTGGCAACGCGCGTGTCATATCCGTCGGGCAGTTTGGTGATCATGTCGTGCGCGGCAGCCTTCTTTGCGGCGGCCACGACCTTGACCGGATCGGGGTCGGCCTGCAGGCGGGCTATGTTTTCGGCGATGGTGCCTTCGAACAGGGTGATGCGCTGCGGCAAGTAGCCGATGTAGCTGCCCAGCACGTCGGGGTCGTATTGGTCGAGCGTCGCCCCATCGAGCCGGACCTTGCCACCGGCCGGGCGCCAGACCCCGATGATGGCGCGAGCAAGCGTGGATTTGCCGGCCCCGCTTGGCCCGATGATGCCCAGGGCCTGCCCGGGTTCCAGCCGGAAGCTGACCATCCGCAGCACCGCCTGCGTGTCGCCGGGCGGGACGACGGTCAGGTTCTGCGCCTCGAGGATTGCGCGGGGGCGCGGCAGGGCGGTGCGGACGGGCTCGACCGGCTGGCGGGTCAGCAAATCGGCCAGCCGCCCGCGGCCTTCCTGTGCGCGGGTCACGACGGCCCATTGGCCGACCGCCTGTTCGATCGGAGCCAGCGCGCGGCCCATCAGGATGGACGCGGCGATCATCGCGCCGGCGGTCAACTGGCCCTGCAGCACCAGATAGGCCCCCAGTCCCAGCATCGCGGATTGCAGGAAAAGCCGGAAGGTTTTCGACACCGCGCCAAAGCTGCCGGCCAGATCGGCGGCGGCGATGCCTTGGGCCAGCGCCAGCGACCGCGCCTTCTGCCAGCGGTCGAATGCCGCTTCGGTCATCCCCAGCGCTTGCACCAGTTCGCTTTCCTGCTTGATGCTGTCCGACATCATCTCGGCGCGCATCGTGGCGGCGGTGCTGCGGTGCAACGGCCCGGCGGTCATCTGCTGGTTCAGCAGCGTCACGATCACCAGAATCACCCCGCCCCCGACGGCCAGCCAGCCGAGCCAGGGGTGGAAGATGAAAATCGCGGCGATGAACAGCGGCGTCCACGGGATGTCGAAGATCGCAAGCAGCACCGGCGAGGCCCAGAGCCGCTGAACCGATTCAAGGTCGCGCTGCGCGGCCAGCGCGACCGGATCGCCCGGTTGCAGCGTCAGGCGGCGCAAGGCGGCGGCGAACACCCGGCGGTCCAGACGGTCCTGCATCCGCGCGCCGACCCGCGCCATAACGCGGCCCCGCGCGTGATCGAGCACGCCCATCGCCAGAAACAGGAACGCCATCAGCACCGACAGCGCCACCAGCGTCGCCTCGGACCGGCTGCCCAGCACCCGGTCGTAGACCTGCAGCATGTAAAGCGGCCCGCTGAGCATCAGCAGGTTCACGAACACCGAAAAGACGAACACCGCGATCAGCAGACCGCGCTGGTCCGCCCGCGTTGCCGCGATCTCGTCTTGCCCGCGTCTGGTTTCAAGCGCTGCCATTCCTGTCGCCCATGTTCGACGCAGCGGTGCCGTCACCGGACCCCCCCCCGTTCGGCACGTTTGTTCCGACCATGGGGTGACGCGGCTGGTTCTGCGTTGTGACTTTCGTGCTCGCAGCATATGCCGTATCAGGCAAGCGTTAAAGGTTGGCTTTCAGCAGGGGCATGATGCAGCGAAACGTTTATCTCCCGGTTGCGCGTCGCACGACGCTGCCCTTGGTGGCCGGCCTGATCGCCCTGTCCGCTTGCGCCCCGGCGCCGGTGCCGCAAGACTTGAACGACCCGAACGAGGCGGCGAACCGCGAGGTTCACGCGTTCAACAAGGCAATCGACACGTCGTTGGTGAAGCCGATCTCGGGCGTATTCGCGGGCGACGGAGAACCCGGCCTCGTGTCGCGGGGCGTCGCCAACTTTGCCGACAACCTGAGCGAGCCGAGCCGCGTGGTGAACAGCCTGTTGCAGGGCAACATTCCCGATGCGGCGCAAAGCACGCTGCGGTTTGCCTTCAACTCCACCGTCGGGCTGGCGGGCATCCTCGATCCGTCGACCGCACTGGGCGTCGAGGTGAAGGACACCGACTTCGGCGAGACGCTGCACGTCTGGGGCGTGGGCGAAGGGGCCTATGTCGAGTTGCCGCTGGCTGGCCCGTCGACCGAACGGGACGTGGTCGGGATGGCGGTGGACTATGTGATCAACCCCGTCAGCATCCTGCTCGATCCGCCGGAAAGCTATGTCGCGACCGCGGCGGGCCTGGCATCAAAAGTCGGTGATAGAGGGCGGTATTCCGATACGGTCGACTCCATCTTGTATGATAGTGCAGACAGCTATGCTCAGGCGCGTCTGCTGTACCTGCAGAACCGGCGCTACGAGCTTGGACAGACCGTCGGCGATGACAACTTCGAGGATCCCTATGCCGAATGACCCTCTTTTTTTGACCCGCCGTTCGTTTGGTGCCGGCCTTGCCGCCGGCGCCGGTTATCTGGCGCTGGCCCTGCCGGTGCGGGCGTTGACCGTCGATCAGGCCCGTGCGCTGGTCGACAAGGCGATTTCCGAAGTGAACGCCACGATCGGTTCGGGCAAGTCGGAATCGGCGATGTTCGTGGATTTTGAGCGCATCTTCTCGCGCTATTCGGACGTTCCGGTGATCGCGCGGTCCGCGTTGGGCGTGGCCGCCCGGTCGGCGTCGAAAGCGCAGATGGCGGCGTTCACCGACGCCTATCAGGGCTATGTCAGCCGCAAGTACGGCCGGCGGTTCCGCGAATTCATCGGCGGCACGATCGAGGTGACGGACGCCCGCCCGGTGAAGAGCTATTTCGAGGTCAGCTCGGTCGCCTACCTCAAGGGCGAAGCGCCGTTCGATCTGCGCTGGCACGTATCGGACAAGTCGGGCAAGCAGCTGTTCTTCAACATCATCATCGAAGGCGTCAATATGCTGGCGTCCGAGCGGACCGAGATCGGAGCGTTGCTGGACAAGCGCGGCGGAAACATCGACGCGCTGATCGAGGATCTGAAGCGGATCTGATCCGTTTCACCTCGGCAAGACTTCTAGGGGAGGGGGGGCATTGCCCCCCTTTCTGTGCGGTTCCTACTGGCCCAAAAGGTTGCGCAGCAGCGACTCGATCGGGTCGACGCGACCTTCCGGCACGCGGCCTTCGGGAACCGTGCCGTCGCGCAGGAACGGCTCTTCGACCACGTTGTCGGACGAGGCGGTCAGACCGCCGCCGGACGTGCCGCCGTCAAAGCCGCCGTCAAAGCCACCGTCAGAGCCGCCCCCCGAACCGCCGCTGAACGGCGGCGCGCGGTATTCGGGGATCACCATGGGCAGGTCGGTGACCGGCACTCCTTCGTTGATGCGCACCATCACCTCATGCCAGATCTCGGCGGGCAGGCCCGCGCCGGTCACGCCGGTCAAGGGCCGGTTGTCGTCGTATCCCATCCAGACGCCCACCACATAATCCGCGGTGAACCCGATGAACCAGGCGTCGCGCGCGGCTGAGGTGGTGCCGGTCTTGCCGGCCGCGGGACGGTCGTTCAGCCGCGCGCGGCCCCCGGTGCCGACGTCCATCACCTGGGTCATCATGTAGGTTAGTTCCTGCGCGGCCCGTTCCGAGATCACCCGTTCGCCGATCCCGCCCCCCGCGCCGATCATCGGGGTTTCCTCGCCTTGCAGGCGCAGATCGACAAGGCCGTAGGGGATCACCGACGACCCGCCGTTCAGGATGCCCGCGTAGGCACCGGTCATTTCCAGCAGCGTCGATTCCGAGGCCCCCAATGCCAGCGCAGGCCCGGCGGCTAGGTCGCTTTCGATGCCGAAGTCCGCGGCGATCTTGCGCACGATGTCGCGCCCTACCGCCTCGGACACCCGGACGGCCGGAATGTTGCGGCTTTCGGCCAGCGCCTCGGTCAGCGTGATGACGCCCTTGAACTCATGGTCATAGTTGTCGGGCGTCCAGGCCCCGGACCCGGGGATGTTCAGCGTCAGCGGTTCGTCCTGCACGAAATCGGACCCCGACCACCCCAGATCAAGGGCGGCGGCATAGACGAACGGTTTGAAGGACGACCCGGTCTGGCGCAGTGCTTGGGTCGCGCGGTTGAACGACCCCGCCGCAACGATGTTGCGCCCGCCGACCATGGCGCGCACCGCGCCGTCCGCGCCCATCACCACGATGGCGGCCTGCGCCTCGGACCCGGCCTTGACCTTGTTGTCAAAGATATAGGCCAGCGCGTCCTCGGTCGCCTTCTGCATGCGTTGGTCCAGCGTGGTGCGGATGATCACGTCTTCGGTCGTCTCTGAGGCCAGGAACGCCGGCGCGGTTTCCATCACCCAGTCGGCAAAGGCCCCGCCGGCGTTCTGCGCCGCTGCCGCCGACAGTTGCGCCGGGTTGGCACGCGCGTCTGCCGCCTGTTCGGCCGTCAGATAGCCCTGTTCTTGCATCAGCCCGATGATGACGTTGGCGCGGTCCTGCGCCCGTTGCAGGTTGTTGGTGGGGGCATAGCGCGACGGGGCCTTCAGCAGCCCCGCCAGCATCGCACCTTCGGCCGGGCCGACCTGATTGGCCGATTTGCCGAAATAGCGCTGCGCCGCCGCCTCGAATCCGCGCGCCCCCGCACCCAGATAGGCGCGGTTGAAATAGATCGTCAGGATTTCGGCCTTGGAGTATTTCGCCTCCATCGCCATCGCGTAGGGAATTTCCTTCAGCTTGCGCCAGATGCCGCCCGACCGGCAGTCTTCCTCATAGGCGGCCTCGGTCTTCCACTGGCTGGCGTCATAGGCGACGCCGAGGCACAGCAGTTTCGCGACCTGCTGGGTGATGGTCGATCCGCCGTTGCCTTCCAGCGGGCCACGCCCTTCGGACAGGTTGATGCGGATGGCCGATGCGATCCCGCGGGGACTGATGCCGAGATGGCCGTAAAACCGCTTGTCTTCAGTGGCGATCACCGCGTTCAGCAGGTCTTTCGACACGGTGTCCGACGTGATCTGCCCGCCGAACGTCTCGCCGCGCCAGGCATAGACCTGTCCGTCGCGGTCGAGCATGGTGACCGATCCGCGCGATCGGCCGTCCAGAAGGTCGGTGACCGGCGGCAACTGAGCGTAGAAGTAGAACACGATCCCCGCAAGGATCATCGCGCTGACCGCGGCCAGACGCCAGGTCGTGCCCCATATCACCCGCCAGACCAGATGCACCAGCCCGCCGATCAACCCGCGCGACCGTCGCGGCGGCGGCGCACGGCGGCGCGCGGGCGGTTT
Organism: Paracoccaceae bacterium; assembly: GCA_031398695.1. Lineage (GTDB taxonomy): Bacteria > Pseudomonadota > Alphaproteobacteria > Rhodobacterales > Rhodobacteraceae > JAIYDJ01. Next base: position 11,838 of record JANNNU010000238.1, read on the forward strand.
AGCCGCAGCCGAAGTCGCGCGGGGCGCTGCATAGCGTTTGTCCGCCACGATGGGCCCGCGCCCTTTGCCCGAAGATGCCATGCCTGCCTGTGCCTGTTCGTTACACGTCTTTGAGTCCGAGTTTACCAAGCCCCGTGCCGAATGTGGAGCAGGCATCACCGCGATTCGAGTGTCTATACTGCCCAAAATATGTGCTATTGCACAAATAATAGAAAAATGCGCGGGTTTGCGCCGGTCCGCCTTCGTCACAAAGCCGCCACAAACTTGTTGGCCCCGGCAAAACCGCGCCTGATGCCCACAAGGCCCTTCGAGAGGCCTCTGCATGGAAAGGGGTGCGACGTGAAGCTCATCATAGCAGCCATCAAGCCGTTCAAGCTGGAAGAGGTTCGCCAAGCGCTGACCGAAATCGGCGTGCGCGGCATGATGGTGACCGAAATCAAGGGGTTTGGCGGGCAATCCGGCCATACCGAGATCTATCGCGGGGCTGAATACGCCGTGAATTTCGTGCCGAAAGTCCGGCTGGAGATCGTGGTGGCCGATGGACTGGCCGACGCGGTGGTCGACACCATCGCCAAGACCGCCAAGACCGACAAGATCGGCGACGGCAAGATTTTCGTGCTGGACGTGCAACACGCGATGCGTGTGCGGACCGGCGAAACCGATGATGACGCGCTTTAAGACGCGGGGAAGGGGAAACGTGACAATGAACAACCTGATGAAACGATCCGGACTGGCAGCACTCGGGGCATCCGCCTTTGCCGCTCTGCCCGTCTGGGCGCAGGAGGCCACGACAGAGGCCGCGCCCGCCGTAACCGACGCCGCCGCGGCGCTGGCGCCTTACGTCTACGAACGGGTGGTGGACAAGGGCGATGTCGCCTGGATGTCGATTTCGACCGTGCTGGTGCTGTTGATGATCGTGCCCGGCCTGGCGCTGTTCTACGGCGGTCTGGTGCGCACCAAGAACATGCTGTCGGTACTGACGCAGGTCTTTGCGATCACCGCCATCGTCTGCCTGATCTGGGTGACCTACGGCTACTCGCTCGCCTTTTCTTACGGCGGGTCGATGGATAGTTATGTCGGCGGCCTGTCAAAGATGTTCCTCGCGGGGGTCGACGCGACCACGCTAGTGCCGACCTTCACCAACGGCATCTGGCTGCCGGAATACACCTTCATTGCCTTCCAGATGACCTTTGCCTGCATCACGCCCGCGCTGATCGTCGGTGCGTTCGCCGAGCGGATCAAGTTCGGCTCGCTGATGGTGTTCATCGTGCTGTGGGTGACCTTCATCTACTTCCCGATGGCGCACATGGTCTGGTGGTGGGGCGGTCCCGACTTCCTCGCAGAACAGCAGACGGCCAGACTGATCGCCGAAGCCGCCGGTGACACCGCCGCCGCCGAGGCTGCCGCCGCCAACCTAGCCGCCAACGGGCTGATCTGGAACATGGGTGCGCTGGACTTTGCCGGTGGCACGGTCGTGCACATCAACGCAGGCATCGCCGGTTTGGTCGGCTGTCTGGTTCTGGGCCGCCGGGTCGGCTATGGAAAGGACAGCATGGCCCCGCACTCGCTGACGATGACGATGATCGGGGCGGCGCTGCTGTGGGTCGGCTGGTTTGGCTTCAACGCAGGCTCGAACTTCGAGTCGAACTCGATCACTTCGCTGGCCATCCTCAACACTTTTGCCGCCACGGCGGCGGCAGGTGTGGCGTGGATGTTCGCGGAATGGCTGCTGAAGGGCAAACCGTCGCTGCTGGGTCTGCTGTCGGGTGTGGTGACCGGTCTGGTCGCCGTGACACCTGCGGCCGGTTTTGCTGGGCCGATGGGGTCGATCGTGCTGGGCCTTTTCGCCGGCGTGGTGTGTTTCTTGTTCGTGGCCTATGCCAAGAACGCTCTGAAGATGGACGACAGCCTTGACGTGTTCGGCATCCACGGGATGGCAGGCATCATCGGCGCGTTGGGCACCGGCATCCTGGTCAATCCGGCGCTGGGCGGGGCAGGTATCCCCGACTACACCTCGGTTCCGGGCACGCTGCAGGTGGCGGCCTACGACTTCGCCTTTATGTTCACGGCGCAAGCAAAGGCGGTGATCTTCACCATCCTGTTCTCGGGCATCGGGTCGTTCATCCTGTACAAGCTGGTCGATCTGGTGATGGGCCTGCGCGTCAAGGAAGAGATCGAGCGCGAAGGTCTGGACGTCGCCGAACACGGCGAGCGCGCCTACAACATGTAAGGGGTTGCTGGCCGGGGTTCTCCTCCCCCCGGCCCGCCGCACGCGCCCTGCGGATCACATCCGCCTGGCGCAAACTGAAACGGCTCGCGGGTCCTCCCCCTGCGGGCCGTTTTTCTGTTTCAGGCAGTCCAGCCGGTGACAGGCGCGCTGAACACCACATGCTGCCGCAGGGGGGGCCTCGACAGCGCATAAAGCATGCGCGGTTCGGCCGTGCTGACCGCGTCGAGCGTGGCGAGATGCTCGGCAGACAGCGTCAGATCCAGCGCGCCGATGTTTGCCGTCAGCTGCGCCGGACGGCTGACGCCGATCAGGGTCGATCCGACTCCCGGACGGCTCACCACCCACGACAGCGCGACGGTGGCAGGGGTCTGGCCGATCTCGGCTGCAATCGCGCGCAGGGCATCGACGATGGCCCAGTTGCGGTCGGTGAACAGGCTGTCGCCGAACGGGTTGGCCCCATCCAGCCGCTTGTCGTCCTCGGGCCGCGTCTCGCCGGGATTTGCGGCGTCGCGGGGCACGCCCCCTTGACGGGGGGAGGCCGCCTCGACCGTGGCCCGGTCGTACTTTCCGGCCAGCAGTCCATAGGCCAGCGGGCTCCACGGGATCAGCGCCATGCCGGCGGACTGCGCTAGGGGCAGATGTTCATCCTCGACGTCACGGTTGGCCAGCGAATAGAAATACTGCAGCGCGATTGGCCCCGGTTTGCCCTGCTGGGCCGCCAGCGTCACCACCTGAGCAGCATACCACGCGGGCGTGTTCGAGATGCCCCAGTAGCGGACCTTGCCTGCGCGGATCAGGTTGGTCATCGTCTCGAGCAGGTCCTGCGCGGGGGTTACACCGTCCCAGACATGGCTCCAGTAAAGGTCGATGTAGTCGGTCTGCAGGCGGCGCAGCGAGGCGTCGACCGAGGTGCCGATGTGCTTTGCCCCGTTGCCGCCCGCTAGCGGCACGCCGGTCGCGAAGCCGGATTTGGTGCCGATGACCAGCTGGTCGCGGTTGCCCGCATCGGCCATGAACCGGCCCAGCATCGTCTCGCTTTGCCCGGCGGAATAGACGTCGGCCGTGTCGATGAAATTGCCGCCCGCCTCGGTATAGGCGGTGAAGATGTCGCGCGAGGCGGCTTCGTCGGCCCCCCAGCGCGCGGTTCCGAAGGTCATGGTTCCAAGGGCAAGCGGGCTGACAACCAGGCCGGAACGGCCCAGGGTGCGGTAGGTGGACAGGGGCATCTTTATTTCCTAGTGATTGATATGAAACCTCATGACAGGCAGTTGCGTCGGGCGCAAGTTGTTTTATAGTGAACGTTATGGATACACTTCGACCCAGAAAACCCGGCCGCCCGCTGTCGTTCGACCGCGAGACGGCGTTGCAGGCCGCGATGCTGCTGTTCTGGCGGCATGGCTACGAGGCGACCTCGGTTGCCGATCTGACGGCGGCGATGGGGATCACCCCGCCAAGCCTTTATGCGGCGTTTGGCGACAAGAAGGCTCTGTTTCGCGCGGCGGTCCAACGGTACCTGAACGGTGCGGTCACCACGGAAGGCATCATCGCCGGGGCGCCGGATGCCCGCACGGCGGCTGCGGACCTGCTGCGCGCATCAGCCGTCGGCAACACGGGCGAGGATACCCCGGCCGGTTGCCTGCTCGCGACGGGCGCGATCAGCTGTTCGGCGGCGGCGGCGGACGTGCAGGCCGAACTGGCGGCGATCCGGCAGGGCATCGAGGCCCAGCTGCGCGCGCGGGCCGAGGCCGAAGGCGTGCCGCAGGCGGCGTCGCTGGCCGCGCACGTGATGGCGGTGACCCAAGGCCTGTCGACGCTCGCGCGCGACGGTGCCCCGCGCGCCAAGCTGCTGGCAGTGGCCGAACTCGCGATGGCCGTCTGGCCGGATCGCTAGATCACCCCGGCAATCGCTGCGGCCAGAACGGGGATCGTTGCCGTGTTCAGCCCAGCGATGTTGACCCGGCTGTCGCCCACCATGTAGATCGCATGGTCGAGACGCAGGCGGGTGACCTGTGCTTCGGTCAGGCCCAGCCGGCTGAACATCCCGCGATGCGCACCGACGAAATCGAACCGGTCGGAATTGGTGGCGCGGCGCAGCGCGTCGGCCAGACCCTGCCGCAGGGCCAGAATGTTCAGCCGGACCTCTTCCAACTCCGCCATCCAGTCGGCCCGCAGGGCATCGTCCGCAAGGATCATGGTCACCAGCCGGGCCCCGTGGTCGGGCGGAAAGCTGTAATTCTGCCGGTTGAGAAAGGCGAGGTTGCCTTGCGTCACCGCAAGGTCGCCCCCCAGGGCGATCAGCACCCCCGTGCGTTCGCGGTAGATGCCGAAGTTCTTCGAACAGGACGCGGCGATCAGCACCTCGGGGAACTGCGCCGCGATCATACGCGTGGCGGCGGCATCCGCCTCCAGCCCGTCGCCAAAGCCCTGATAGGCCAGGTCGATGAACGGCACCGCCCCGCGCGCCGCCAGCACCGCGGCGATCTGCACCCATTGATCAGCCGAAGGGTTGGCCCCCGTCGGGTTGTGGCAGCAGCCGTGCAGCAGCACCACATCGCTGGGCGCAACCCGCGCCAGATCGGTCAGCATCCCGGCCATGTCCAGATCACCGGTCGCCGCGTCGAAATACCGGTACCCGGCCGTCTGCATTCCCAGATAGCCCAGGATCGACGGATGGTTCGGCCAGGTCGGCTCGGGCAGCCACACGGTCGCCGCCGGCGCCGCCATGCGGATCAGCTCGAACCCCTGCCGAATCGCCCCGGTCCCACCGGGCGTCGCTACTGCCGCCGCAGGCACATCGGCCCCCAGGATCAACCGCACCATCGCCGCGTTGAACGCGGGATCGCCGGCCAGTCCGGTATAGGTCTTGGTCGTCTCGACCTCCCACAGTCGCCGTTCCGCCGCCTTCACCGCGCGCATGACCGGCGTCAGGCCGGACGCATCCTTGTAAACGCCGACCCCAAGGTCGATCTTCCCCGAACGCGGATCTTCCCGGTACATCTGCATCAGGATCAGGATCTTGTCCTGCACTTGCGGCCTGAGCGCGTCAAACATTCCCTAACCCCTTCGAATTCGTCTAAAATTTGCTGCTTTCGCCTTGGCACAAGTATCCCACGGGGGTGCGGGGGTGTGAAACCCCCGCTTTTCGACCCGGGTGCGGGGGTGTGAAACCCCCGCTCTTCGACGCGGCAGCACTGGGTGCGAAACCCCGCTGCGGCCCCCGCACATGGCACTCAGCCCTTTTCGACCGGCAGATCGTCGTACATGCCCCATTCTGCCCAGGATCCGTCGTACAGCGCATGATTGCGGTGCCCGATCCGCTCCAGCGCGAGCGACAGCACCGCTGCCGTCACCCCCGACCCGCAAGTGGTGATCGCCGGTTTCGCCAGATCCACCCCGGCCGCGCCGAACACGGCACGCAGGGCGGTCGCATCCTTCATCGTGCCTTCGAGGGTCAGCAGGTCCGTGTAGGGCACGTTCTTCGATCCCGGAATGTGTCCCGACCGCAGGCCGGGGCGCGGTTCGGCCACCTCGCCGCGATACCGGGGAGCCGCGCGTGCGTCGATGATCTCTGCATGGCCCAATTTGCTGGCATTGGCGACCTGCGTCACATCCTTGATCAACTGGTTCTGGCGGCTGACGGTGATGTGGCGGTCGCGCAGGGCGGGGGGCATGTCTTCGACGTCGCGGCCCTCGGCCTGCCATTTCGGAAACCCGCCGTCGAGCACCGCCACATCCTGCTTGCCCATCAGGCGGAAGGTCCACCACACGCGCGCGGCGCTGAAGATGCCGCTGCCGTCATAGACCACCACCTGATGCCCGTCGCCCACGCCCATCGCCCGCATCCGGCTGATGAACTTTTCGGGCGGCGGGGCGGTGTGGGGCAGGGCGCTTCGATGGTCCGAAATCTCGTCGATGTCAAAGAACCGAGCGCTGGGAATATGGGCGGCGGCGTATTCGGCCCGCGCATCCCGGCCGGCCGCCGGCAAATACCAAGACGCGTCGAGCACCCGCAGGTCGGGGTCGCGCAGGTGGGCGGCCAGCCAGTCGGTTGAGACCAGAGTCTTGGGGTCATCAGCGGTCATGGGCGGCTCCTGCGGGGGGTGCCTTGGAATAGACCGGAGCGGGCGCTGTGGCAAGGGCGGCGCAGCCGGCGCGCAACTTTGTTGCGGAACCGCTCTCGCCTAGTTGCGGTGGCCTTCCTTCATGATCCGCGCCTTCTGGCGGTCCCAGTCACGCTTTGCGCTGGTTTCGCGCTTGTCGGCCAGCTTCTTGCCCTTGGCGACGCCGATCTTGACCTTCACCATGCCGCGTTCGTTGAAATACATCTTCAGCGGCACCAGCGTCATGCCTTCGCGCCCCACGGCGTTCCACAAGCGCGACAGCTCCTTGCGCGACACCAGCAGCTTGCGGCGACGGCGTTCTTCGTGCCCGAACTGCTTGGCCTGCAGGTAGGGCGCGATGTAGCCGTTGATCAGCCACAGCTCGCCCCCCTCGACCGAGGCATAGGACTCGCCAAGGTTAGAGCCGCCCTGCCGCAGCGATTTGACCTCGGACCCCATCAGCATGATGCCCGCCTCGAGATCGCTTTCGATGGCATAGTCGAACCGCGCCCGGCGGTTTTCGGCGATGAGTTTGGAGTTCGGGTCGGACAGTTTGATCATGATCGGGTCGAGATAGGCACTTCGGCATGCGAAGTCCAGACGCGGGGGTTGATCTGGAACAGGGCGGGTGTCGGGGCAGTCGGGCAC
>JANNNU010000002.1:0-7791 GCA_031398695.1 Paracoccaceae bacterium
TTGAGGTCTATGAGACGGGCAGCAGTTATGCGGCCCGGTACGTTTTCGGCGAACTGATCGTCGAATCCGACGGGACGACGCTCAAGAAGGACGAGATGAACCCGATCCCGCGCTGCGGTCCCGGTCGCTGACCGAGGTCAACTTTGTCTCGGGATTGAGCTGGGATGGCGATGATCAACGCTGGGAAAACGGGGAAATCTATCAGGCAAATACCGGAAATGCAGCCTCGGCCCGCGCCACGATGGAGGGTGACCAGCTGCACCTTAGGGCCTACCGCGGCACCCCGATTGCCGGGCGCACGCTTGTCTTCGTTCGGCGTGCAGGGTGATCTGGCAGTGCAGCGGCCGAGACCGATTTTCGCTTCAACGTCAGCGGAACCGCAAGGGTCCGATCATGTGCGATTTCTAAGATCCTGGCTGTCCAATCCGTTGCGCGTCGCGGCCATTGCGCCCTCCGGTGCCGCCCTGGCGCGACTGATCACCCGCGAAATCCAGCCCGAGCACGCGCCCGTGCTCGAATTGGGACCGGGCACGGGCGTGTTCACGCGCGCGCTTTTGGGCCGTGGAATCGACGAATCGGACCTGACCCTGGTTGAGATGGACGCGGATTTTGCAGATCTCTTGAACCGGAGATTTCCTAGGGCCCGCATCATCCTTGCAGATGTTGCAACAGTGTCAGCTGCCGTGCTGTTTCCCGCATGCCAAGCGGGCGCTGTGATCAGCGGATTGGGGCTTTTGTCGATGCCACAAGAGAAGGTGGCGTCGATCCTGCATGCCGCGATCGGCTGCCTCCGTCCTGCAGGTGCAATTTACCAGTTTACATACGGTCCTCGTTGCCCAGTACCCGATGCAATCCTTCAACGCCTTGGACTTCAAGCACGCCGCATCGGAGGCACGTTCCGCAACCTGCCGCCAGCCTCGGTCTACCGGATCAGTCGTCGCACACCAGCCCGAACGGATGATCGCGAGGCCTCGGACTTTTCAACAGGAACGGCTGCATGACGACCAACTGGTCCACAAAGGATATCCCCTCACAGGTCGGTCGCCGTGCCATCGTCACCGGCACAGGCGGAATCGGCTTTGAAGTTGCCCGCGCGCTTGTGATTGCAGGAGCAGAAGTCATCGTTGCTGGCCGCAATCCGGCAAATGGCGAGGCCGCTGTTGCGCGTCTGCGTCAGGCTGCGGCTGCCCCGAAAGTCAGTTTCGAGGTGATCGACCTCGCTAGTCTTGTCTCGATTGCAGCCTTCGGCGCACGGATGAAAGAAACTCACGACCGGATCGACCTTCTCGTGAACAACGCTGGGGTGATGACGCCGTCTAAGCGGCGCCTGACGGAAGACGGGTTCGAACTGCAGTTCGGAACGAACCACCTCGGCCACTTTGCCCTGACCGCGCACCTCCTCCCGCTGCTTCATCAGGGATCCGGCGCGCGCGTGATATCGCTTGGCAGCGTTGCAGCGCGCGGCGGGGTGATCGACTTCGACGATCTTCATGCGGAGCGCGGTTACCGCCCGATGCCGGTCTACAGCCAGTCCAAACTGGCCTGTCTGCTTTTCGCGTTTGAGCTGCAGCGGCGAAGCGCGGCGCATGGCTGGGGGCTGTCCAGCATTGCAGCCCATCCCGGCATCGCGCGCACCGACCTCCTTCTAAATTCTCCCGGACGATGGGACATGGGCCGGATCGCGCGCACCTATCTGGCCTTCCTGTTCCAGCCGGTTGCGCAGGCGGCCCTGCCCGTCCTTTACGCCGCGACTGCGCCCGATGCGGTGCCAGGCGTCTATTACGGACCTGACCGGATGGGCGAGACGCGCGGGCATCCCGCTGTGGCGCGCGTGCCGCCGAAGGCGCAGGATACCAAGACAGCCGGGCGGTTGTGGGACGTGTCAGAGCAACTGACTGGGGTGTCCTTTACAGATGCCACCCTTCGTTGAGCGGATGGCGGCATTATGGCAAGACCAGAGCTGTGTCGGCTCATGGCCCGCATCGAGCCTTTATGTGGTCGATAAACGCCCGAAGTGCCGGCGGCATCAGCCGCTTCTCGAAGAAGTAGAGGGAGGGTCCCGGAAAAGGCGGGGTCCAGTCCGCAAGAACAGGTAACAAACGGCCATCGGCCAGATCCGCGGCAATGTAGTCCTCGAAGGTGTAGGTCAGGCCCAATGACGCCCTTCCGGCAATCAACGCCGTCTCGATGGCGTTCACCAACACTTGGGCGCGCGGCACAAATTCGATAGAAGTTCCGCCACGTTCCAGCAACCATGGCAGCACGTTGCCTCCCGCGAAAACCGTTGCAATGCAATCGTGCCTTGCCAGATCGGGCGGCTCTGCCGGCATCCCGCGACGCGCGATGTACTCGGGCGTCGCCGCGATCAACATCCGCTGCTCTGGGCCGAGGCGCACACCGATCATGTCCTGTGCCAGCTTGTCGTCGTAGCGTACGCCGACATCGAAACCGGCCTCGATCACATCGACCAGTTCGCCTTGGGTCACGATCTCCATCCGGACGCCCGGATTCTCCGCGAGGAACTCGGCAACCAGCGGCATGAGTCGCAACTCGATTGCCGGGCGGGGGCCGTTGATCCGGATGCGCCCCGTCAGGCCACCCTTGCCTGTGCCGAACTCGACAGGTGACGCCGCTTCCAACAACGTTTCCAGCGCCTCGCGCGACCGGGTATAAAGACGCTCGCCCGCTTCCGTCAACGACGCACTGCGGGTTGTCCGGTTCAGCAGCCGAACGCCCATGCGGTCTTCCAAGTCGCGGATCCGGCCGCTCAGGGTCGAGGGCGAGATCGCCAGCTCTGCCGCAGCACGACGGAAGTTCAGGTACCGCGCGACAACGCAGAATTGCTGCAGGGCGTTGAGATCAGGCTGTATCATTGTTCGGCATTCCGAATGACCTGTTCTGATAAATCCCGGTTTTCGGATTATGCGTCAAGCGGTAGGTTTCGGCCTGTCCGCTGCCTCTGGTGGCATTCCAACACAGAAAGGTCAAACCATGCCAAACAAGATCGCCCTGATTACCGGTGCGAGCCGCGGCCTTGGCCGCGCCAGCGCGCTGCATCTCGCCCAAGCCGGGACGCATATCATCGGCACCTACAACGTCGCCAGGGACGAGGCCGCCAAGGTGGCCCGCGACATCGAGGCGCAAGGCGTGAAGGCGGCCATGCTGCCCTTCGATGCCGAAAGCAGCGACTTCACCGCCTTCGCCGACCAGATCGCCGAAACTCTCGGCACCACTTTCGGGTCCGAAAAGTTCGACCACATCGTCAACAACGCCGGGATCGGCATTCACGCCGCGTTCGACGAGACGACGGCCGACCAGATCGACCGGCTCTACCGGATCCATGTCCGGACACCGTTTTTGCTGACTCAGGCCCTGCTGCCCCATCTCAACGACGGGGGCAGCGTGTTGTTCGTATCGTCCGGGCTCGCGCGGTTCACCTTGCCGGGCTATGCGGCCTATGCCTCGATGAAGGGGGCCGTCGAAGTCTTGACGCGCTATGCGGCCAAAGAACTGGGCGAGCGCGGAATCCGCGTCAACTGCATCGCGCCGGGCGCCATTGCGACCGATTTCGCCGGGGGTGGTGTGCGGGATAACCCGGCCATCAACGGCTTCGTGGCGTCCATGACAGCGCTGGGGCGTGTGGGCGAGGCCGATGATATCGGCGGTGCCGTGGCGGCCCTCCTCTCGGACGGCATGGCGTGGACCACGGGCATTCGCATCGAGGTCTCGGGCGGTCAGGGTCTATGACCTACGGCCAAGGTCGGGAGTTCATCCTTACCGGCCCGGGTTAGGGCCGGTAAGGACCGGTTTGGTTTTTCAGGCCCGTGCGAAGGCCAGAAGGTCGGGGTTGACCAAGTCAGGGTGGGTCGCGAAAGGGGCGTGCGACAGGCCTGGGTAGGTTTTCAGCGTGCCGTTCTTGAGCAGCTTGATCGCCTTGTGCGCCGAGTTGGCGATTGGCACGATCTGGTCATCCTCGCCGTGCAGCAAGAGGACCGGGATCGACAGCGCTTTCAGATCCTCGGTGAAGTCGGTTTCCGAGAACGCCTTGATGCAGTCGTAATGCGCCTTGGCCCCGCCCATCATGCCCTGCCGCCACCAGTTCTGGATCTGGCCTTGGCTGACCACAGCACCCGGCCGGTTGAAGCCGAAGAACGGGCCGGAAGGCAGATCGAGGAAGAATTGCGCCCGGTTGGCCACCAGCGCCGCGCGAAGGCCGTCGAACACCTCCATTGGCACGCCGTCGGGGTTGGCGGCAGACGCCACCATCACCGGGGGCACGGCCCCGATCAGCACCGCCTTGGCGATGCGGCCCGCTTCGGCCCGCGCGGCATAACGCGCCACTTCGCCGCCGCCCGTCGAGTGGCCGATGTGGATGGCGTTGCGCAGGTTCAGAACGCGGGCAAGTTCGACCACGTCCTGAGCATAGGTGTCCATCTCGTTGCCGGTGTCGGTCTGGTCGGACCGGCCATGGCCGCGCCGGTCGTGGGCGATGACGCGGTAGCCCTGTTCGAGGAAGTACAGCATCTGGTTGTCCCAGTCGTCGCCCGACAGGGGCCAGCCGTGGTGGAAGACCACAGGCTGCGCATCGCGCGGGCCCCAGTCCTTGTAGAAGATGTTCGTGCCGTCTGTGGTTTTGAAGGTTGCCATGATCAGGTCTCCTGAGGGTTGGGCAGTGGTGGTGCGGGCAAGGATCAAAAGGGCAGCCGCGGCGGCCCCGGTGGAAAGCAGTGTGCGTCGGGTCAGTATCGGGTTCATTGCGGTGCCTTTCTTGTTTCGGTGAGGATAAGTTAGGCTTTTGCGGGCGGGGTGGCGCGTGGCGAAAATGACAATAACCAAGGCGAAAGAGACAGGTTCGGCCCCCGTCGCCGAGATCGGCCTGCTGATCTATCCGGGCTGCGCGCTAGCGGCGGTGTACGGGCTGACCGACCTCTTCCGGATTGCCGAGGATTGGACGGGCGTGCCGAGGCGCGGCTTTCGCGTGACGCATTGGCAGCCCGAGGGCGAGGGGGTCACCTGCGTCTGGGACAGCCACCCCGGCACGGCCCACCGCCTGACCCATATCATCGCGCCGCCCAGCATCGTGATGCCCGAACGCATGGCGCCCGCGCCCGTCGCCGCGCGCTGGCTGAAAAATCAACACTCTGGCGGGGCGACGCTGTGTTCGGTGTGCGCCGGCGCCTTCGTGCTGGCGGAAACCGGGCTGATCGACGGGCGGCGGGCCACGACGCACTGGGCCTTCGCCAAGCAACTGGCGCAGCGCTTTCCCAAGGTGCAGCTTGCCGACGAACACATGGTGGTCGACGAGGGCGATATCCTGACAGCGGGCGGCATCCTGGCCTGGGCCGATCTTGGCCTGACGCTGGTGGGCCGCCTGTTGGGGCCGGCCACGATGCTGGCCACCGCGCGGTTCCTGCTGATCGAGCCGCCGCGATCCAGCCAGCGGCCCTTCGCCCAGTTCATCCCGCGCTTCGACCACGGTGACGATGCGGTCCGCGCAAGCCAGCATCACATCCATGCCCACGCGGCGACGATGGAGGGGGTGGCCGATCTCGCCGAAGGCGCGGGGATGACGGGGCGCACCTTCCTGCGCCGGTTCAGTGCCGCGACCGGGTTCACGCCGGTGGAATACCTGCAACAGGTCCGCATCGCGAAGGCGCGCGAGGCGCTGGAACGCACGCTGACCCCGGTGGACCGCATCGCTTGGGAGGTGGGCTATGCGGACCCGGCCGCATTCCGCAAGCTCTTCCAGAAGCTGACCGGCCTGCCACCCGCCGCCTATCGCCAGCAGTTCGGGATTGCAAGCTGAGGGGGGGCAGTCTGAGAGGGGGACAGGCCAAGTCATGGCGGGCGCCGCCGGGGCGCCCTCCGTCCCGGTTGGATCAGCGGGCCAGTCCAGCCTGGGCGCGGCGCAGCACGGCTTCAAGGTCCCGCTCGCCGTCACGCGTTTGCGCCCCGGCGGCCAGTTGCGCGCCCATCAGCGCGGCGGTTTCCGGGCGAAACACCAGCCCAGCCCAGGCCTGCGTCTCGCGCCCGAAGCCTGCCGCGAGGTCGGCCGCGCCGATGGCGGATTTCGCCGCTGCGATCACCCCGTCAGGCAGGGCGGCGATGTTCTTCGCTAGACGATCGACAAAAGCGTCGAGTTCAGCGGCTGGCAGCGCGCGGTTGATCCAGCCATAGCGTTCGGCGGTGCGGGCGTCGAACAGGTCGGCGCCCAGAATAACCTCGATCACCCGGCCGCGCGGCATCCGCGCGCCCAGAACCTGCGTGGCCCCGCCGCCCGGCGTGATGCCCATCAGCGCCTCGCACTGCGCAAGCGCTGCGGTTTCCTCGGCGGCAAACACCATGTCCGCCGCCGCCACAAACTCCGCCCCGCCGCCGCGCGCCATGCCGGCCAGCTTCACGATGGTGACCTGCGGCTGCTGGCGTAGCAGTTCGGCAAATGCCTGGAACGGGTTGAGGCCTTCGGGCACATCCCGCGACAGGTCGGCCACCGCTGCTGGGTCCTCGCCCAGGCGCATGTCGACATGGGCGAGGAAAAACTCCGGATCGGCGCTGTCGAACACGATCACGCACAGGCCGCTGTCGGCGCGTGCGGCGTGCAGAAGCTGCCGCACCTCGGCCATCAGCGCAGCGTCGAGCAGGTTCACTGGCGGGTTGTCGAAGGTCACCGTCATAACCCCGGCATCGCGCGCAACGCGCAGCCGCTGATAAGCGTTCTGTGTCATGTTCTTTCTCCGGACGCCCGGCGGGATTGCCGATCCGGAGCTTTAAGTATACATCGAATATCTGGGATCAATTACGCACTTTAGGGATGCCAGGTATGCCCGATGATACTGCCCTCCCGCCCGAAGGCGGGTTCGTGTTCAGCCAGACCTGCCCCAGCCGCGCGATTCTCGACCAGATCGCCGACAAATGGTCGATGATGGTTCTGGCGGTGCTGCTGGCCGGCCCCCAGAGGTTCAACGCCATCAGGCGGCGGCTGGAAGGCGTGACGCAGCGCGTGCTGACGCAGACGCTGCGGCGGCTGGAACGCAACGGGATGGTGACGCGGAAGGTGCTGACAGGGCGGGTGCTGGGCGTGGAGTATGCGCTGACTCCGCTGGGCCAATCGCTGAACGGCCCGTTCACCGGGCTGTTCGCCTGGACCATCGCCAACATGGCCGAGATCGGCGCCTGCCAGCGCCGCTTTGATGCGGAAGGGTCGGGGGAGGCGTGACGGCGGGCGGGCCGTCAGTACTTCAACCCGGTATCGCAGAGCACGGTTACCACGGTGGCATCCGGACGCAAGCGGCCCGAAGCCAACAGCTTCGCCGCAGCACAGACATTGGCCGCGGCCGAGGGGCCGACATAAAGCCCCTCGCGCTGCGCCAGCCGGGCGCGCCAGTCGGCCACTTCGGCATCGGTCACGGTCAGCGACAGGTCCATCAGGCCCGCGTCCCAATGCGGCGGAACCGTGCCATAGCCGGTGCCCTGCACCACATGGCGCGGCTTGACCACGGCCTTCCCGGCCAAGGGCTCGCACCCCTCCGGCTCGACCGCCGCGCAGAGCGTGGCGGGATCGGCGGCCTTCAGCGCGCGTGCCACGCCCAGGAAAGTGCAGCCGGTGCCCACGCTTGCCACCCAAGCCTCGGGCAGGCGGCCAAGATCACGCAGAATCTCGGGGCCGGTCGTGGCCGCATGCACGGCGATCCCCTCGGCGGCGTGGAACTGATCGACGTAGAACGCCCCCTCGTCGCCCGCGATCCGCACGGCCATCGCGGCGGCGGCGGCCACATCGGCGCCGGTCACCTC
>JANNNU010000035.1:0-2015 GCA_031398695.1 Paracoccaceae bacterium
GCCGACGGGGCTGGTGATCAGCCGGTAGATCACCTCGCGCAGCGCCTGATCTGCGAACAGGTCGATCTCGCCCGGCCGCTCGGCCAGACGGCAGAGGCGCAGGACCGACTCCAAGAGGTCCGCCGTCACCTCGGCCCGCGCGGCGCCCAAAGGGCTGACCGTGCCGATCCGCTGATGATCCATTACAGCCAGCAGATTGCGCACCTGCGACAGGTCGATGCGCAGCAAAAGACCAAGGTAGGGTTCGGCGACGCTTGCCTCGGTCACGCAGGCGGTCACAGGCAGGTCGACCGACGTCAGCAGGAACTGCATCGGGCCGTAGTCGAACCTGTGCCGGCCCAGCACCACCTGTTTGCCCCCCGACAGGACCAGCGACAGGCTGGCATCCATGATCCCGACGAAGGGCGGCATTGGCGTGGTGTGCCGGTGCAAGGTCAGCCCCGCCACCGGCCCCGGCGTGGCACCCTCGTCCGGCGCCCAGGCCGCAAAACCGTGGATCAGGGATTGGCGCAAGCTGTCGATGGTCATGGCAGCGATCCTTCGAACCGGGGCGGCACCTGCGTGCGCCGGTCACCGGAAAGCTACGCCCACGCAGTCTCCGCCGACAACCTGAATCTCTCACCAGAGAGAGGATTGGGCAAACATTCGGGCGAGCCTTGCTACGGCCACCGGGCCCCCGGCTGCTAGACCATCAGGCACCGCGGCCCACGATGGGATCGCGTGACCCTGCAGGGCGCACATCCTCCTCTAACCGAAAGGACTCAGCGATGATTGCCAAATTGACCCGTAGCCTCACCCTCGTCGGCCTCTGCGCAGGTTCGCCCCTCTTGGCGCAGACCACGACACTGGACCTGCCCCGCGCCAACCCCGACATGCCCTGGACTGCCGGGTTTGATCCGAGTGTGGCGGATGTTTTCAACCACAACCAGCTGACGATGCGGCAAAGCTGCGATGTCGTCTACAGTTGGCTGTCCGCGCCCCAGGACTGGCCGTCCTGGCTGATTTTCGTGAGCGACGTTGAACTTGGGCAGCCGGATGCGCCGCTGACCGTCGGCTCACGCTTCAAGTGGACGATCTTCGGCATTCCGATCGAGACGGAACTCTACGCCGCGGAACCGGGCCGAAGCTTTTCATATACCGTGCTGTTCGACGGCCAGCCGGTCGCCGCGCAGTCCTGGCTATTTGTCCCCGAGGGCACGGGGTGTACTGTGATTACCGAAGAGGTGGGCATTGGAGAAGAAGCACGCGAGAGATCTGCCCGCGAAGATCCGCTTGTCTATCTCGCGCATGAGCTGTGGTTGGCCTCACTGCATTTCGTGGCGCGAAACGGTGCCCGCGTCGTTAACTGAAGAACTCCCGGACGCAGGCGGCCCGCGCGTTGTTGCGGGCCGTCAGACGCCATCTAATCCCTGATCCGGGCCAGATGGCAGCCATTCTGGCGTGGCGCGATTGCAGAACGGCGCGGCACTCGGCAGACTTGCCGCAGCCTTGCGCGAAAAGGGGTCGTCTGAATGTTGGTTTCACCGCTGGACCTGATCGGGGGCACGCCGCTGGTGACGCTGGACCGCTGCCATGCCGGGCCGGGGCGGATTGTGGCCAAGGCCGAGTTCCTGCAACCCGGCGGCAGCGTCAAGGACCGCGCGGCCAAGGCGATCATTCTGTCGGCGCGGCAGGACGGGCGGCTGACGCCCGGCATGCCGGTGGTCGAGATGACCAGCGGCAACATGGGGGCGGGTCTGGCGGTGGTTTGCGCGGCGCTCGGCCATCCGTTCATCGCGACCATGTCGGCGGGCAACAGCCCCGCGCGGGCGCGGATGATGGAGGGGCTGGGTGCGCGGGTCGTTCTGGTGCCGCAGGTCGACGGGGCGCCGGGCGAGGTGACCGGCGCCGATGTGGCCGCCGCCGCCGCGATGGCCGTGCGGATCGCGGGCGACGAGGGGGCGTTCTACGTCGATCAGTTCCACGCCGCCGAGGGGATCGCCGTGCATGCGGCCACGACCGGCCCCGAGATTCTG
>JANNNU010000036.1:0-2026 GCA_031398695.1 Paracoccaceae bacterium
GCCGACGGGGCTGGTGATCAGCCGGTAGATCACCTCGCGCAGCGCCTGATCTGCGAACAGGTCGATCTCGCCCGGCCGCTCGGCCAGACGGCAGAGGCGCAGGACCGACTCCAAGAGGTCCGCCGTCACCTCGGCCCGCGCCGCGCCCAAAGGGCTGACCGTGCCGATCCGCTGATGATCCATTAGAGCCAGCAGACTGCGCACCTGCGACAGGTCGATGCGCAGCAAAAGGCCAAGGTAGGGTTCTGCGACGCTCGCCTCGTTCACGCGGGCGGTCACAGGCAGATCGACCGACGTCAGCAGGAACTGCGTCGGGCCGTAGTCGAACCTGTGCCGGCCCAGCACCACCTGTTTGCCCCCCGACAGGACCAGCGACAGGCTGGCATCCATGATCCCGACGAAGGGCGGCATCGGCGTGGTGTGCCGGTGCAAGGCCAGCCCCGCCACCGGCCCCGGCGTGGCGCCTTCGTTCGGCGCCCACACCGCGAAACCGTCGATCAAGGATTGGCGCAGGCTGTCAAGGCTCATGAAGGCGATCTTTCGAACCGGGGCGGCGCCGCATGCGCCGGCGCGTACACACCTACGCCCCCGCAGCCCCTGCGGACAACCGGATTCTCTCGCCGGAGAGAGGATTGGGCAAAGATTAGAGCGAAGCTTGCTACGGCCACGCAGCCTCCGGCTGCTAGACCGTCAGGCATCGCGGCCCCGGATGGGGCCCCGCAACCGTGGCGGTCGTCGATCCGGCGCCCGTCCACCCTGAACCGGAAGGTCCCTGACGATGCTTGCCAGAATGACCCGTAACCTAGCCCTCGCCAGCCTGTGCGCCGGCACGCCCGTGGCGGCGCAGACCACGGCACAGGACTTGCCCCGCGCCAACCCCGACGTGACCTGGCCTACGGGCCTCGATCCGTCCGTGGCCGAGATCTTCAACCACAATCAGCTGGACATGCAGCAAAGCTGCGAGGTGGTCTTCAGCTGGCTGTCCGCCCCGCAGGACTGGCCGACCTGGCTGATTTTCGCGACCGATGTCGAACTTGCCGAGCCCGGCGCGCCGCTAACCGTGGGGTCGCGCTTCAAGTGGACGATCTTCGGCATTCCGATCGAGGCCGAGGTCTATGTCGCGGAACCGAACCGTCGCCTCGGCTATACCGTGACGCCGCCCGGCCCGCCGCCGCTTTACGCGCATTCCTGGCTGTTCACCCCCAACGGCACCGGCTGCACGGTGACGACCGAAGAGGTGGGCATCGGCGAGCTGGCGCGCGAACGGACCGCCAATGGCGAACGGCTTGTGTATCTGGCGCACGAGTTGTGGCTGGCCTCGCTGCATTTTGTGGCGCGAAACGGCGCGCGCGTCGCCAACTGAGGCGCGCAGGCGCAGGCAGCAAGCACGTCGGTGCGGGCTGTCGGCGGCCGTCCGGTCCCTGATCCGGGTCGGATGGTGGCCAGTCCGGCCGCGTCCGGTTGAAGAACGGCGTGTCGCCCGGCATACTGCCGGGGCCTTGTGCGAGAATCGATCGCTTTGAAGCTGCGCTCACCGCTGGACCTGATCGGGGGCACGCCGCTGGTGGCGCTCTACCGCTGCCATGCCGGGCCGGGGCGGATCGTGGCCAAGGCCGAGTTTCTGCAACCGGGGGGCAGCGTCAAGGACCGCGCTGCAAAGGCGATTGTCCTCGCGGCGCGGCAGGACGGGCGGCTGCGACCCGGGATGCCGGTGGTCGAGATGACCAGCGGCAACATGGGGGCGGGCCTCGCGGTGGTCTGCGCGGCGCTTGGCCATCCGTTCATCGCCACCATGTCGGCGGGCAACAGCCCCGCGCGGGCCCGGATGATGGAGGGGCTGGGCGCGCGCGTCGTTCTAGTGCCGCAGGTCGATGGCGTGCCGGGTGAGGTGACCGGCGCCGATGTGGCCGCCGCCGCCGCGATGGCCGTGCGGATCGCGGGCGACGAGGGGGCGTTCTACGTCGATCAGTTCCACGCCGCCGAGGGGATCGCCGTGCATGCGGCCACGACCGGCCCCGAGATTCTG
>JANNNU010000099.1:0-22419 GCA_031398695.1 Paracoccaceae bacterium
CACGTTCGGCACCACCAATGCTGCCACGATGCCGATGATGACCAGAACGACCATCATCTCGATCAGCGTCACCCCGGCATCGCGCACCCGACGCGGGCGGGCGCGCCTGTTTGCGGATCGAAACAAGGAACCGGTCACGGACATGTGGACAACTCTTTCGGCGCATTCAGGGAAACTGGACCTGATACGGATTGAAACTCGATAGAGTTTCATTTCGTATCGAGTGTGGCGGGAAAACAATGTCACGGCAAGTAGGGTGGACCGGCATGATGATCACCAGTTCAGGAGCGACGCCCTTGCTGGTGCCCGTGCTGGTGACGGTCGGGGGCGAGACGACAGGACCGGGCCAGCCCGCGCGGGCGGCTGGCTTGCGCGCGCCGGACGGAATTGCGCTGGTTCCGACGGAAAACGTCCTGTTGCTGGTCGTCGCATTGCCGGCAATGGCGGCGGCGCAGCGCCGCGCCGCGGTGGGGTTTGCCGTCGAAGACCGGATCGCGCAAGCGCTGGACGACGTGCAGGTGGTGCTTGGTCCGCAGATGGCGCCGGGCGTCTGGCTGGTGGCCGTGACGGCGCGGTCGGTGTTGAGCGGGCTTGCCAAGACCGACCCGCAGGCCCTGCTGTGGCCCGACGTGCTGCTGGTGCCGGTGCCGCGCGCCGGTTGGGCTGTGCTGGCCGAGCCGGGGCGTGTCTTGGTGCGGCTGCCCGACGGGACGGGCTTTGCGACCTCGGCAGCCGCATGGCCGGCGTTCTGGGCCGCGGCCGGATCGCCCGGCGTCACGTTGTTCGGTGGCGTGCTGCCCGCAACGGTTCCCGTCGTCGCGCAGGGTGACCTGCCCGCGACTGCCGATCCGGCCTTGAGCGGGTTCGATCTGCGCGCCGGTCTGCCGCGATCGGGCGGCGGGCAATTCCTGTCGCGGGGCGCGCGGCACCTGCTGGCCGTGTGCGGGGTGGCAATGCTGGCGCACCTGACGCTTCTGGTGGTCGACGTGACCGCCCTCGCACGGCTGGCCGGTCAACGCGAACAGGATTTGCGCGCCGAACTGAACGCCCCGCCCGGCAGCGATCTCGATCTGCTTCTGGCACAGGCCCTGGTCGCGCGTCAGCCCACCGATCAGAGTGGTGTTCTGGGTCTGTTGTCGGGCACCTTCGCGGCGATCGCGGCAGAGGCGGGCCGCGTGTCGGTGCAGACCCTGCGCTATGCGGCCGCCGAGGATGCCGCGGTGCTGACGTTGGAGGCGCCCGATCTGGCCACGCTGCAGGCCGTGGAATCCGCCCTTGCCGCGGCGGGGCTGGGCGTGACGGCGGGCGCTGCGACGACCCGCGACGGCGCTGCCGAAGTGCAGATGACGATCCGGGGCGGTGGCACATGAAACTGACGCTGGCCCCGGTTCTGCTGTGGTGGGAACTGCGTGCGCCGCGCGAGCGACTGCTGCTGACCGTTCTGCTGGTCGTGGTGGCCGTCTGGTTGGTCGTCGTCGCCCTGTGGCAGCCGTTGCAGGCCGCGCGGACAAGGCTGGGCGAGCAGATCCTGCGCTATGACCGCGCGCTGGTGGTGTTGCAATCGCAGCCGGTCGCCGTGGCACCGGTGTCGGCGCCGGACGATCGGCCGCTGAACATCGTCATCACCGAAACCGCCGCGGCGTTTCAGTTGACCATCCGCCGGCTGGAACCCGAAGGGCCGCGCATCCGCGTCGTGCTGGACGAAGTGCCTTTCGATGCGGTGATCCTGTGGCTGGACGCGCTGCAGCGCGATCGGGCGGTGCGGGTCACCGAACTCGAGTTGACGCGCCGCCCCGCACCGGGCGTGGTGAATGCCACCCTGGCACTGGAAAGGTAGCCCGATGACCGTGCAGCGTCTGCCCTATGCGTTTGCCCGCCAGAATGGCGTCATCGTCGAATCGTCCGCCGACGGGCCGGTTTGCGCGGTCCGACCCGACGCGCCGCTGACTGCGCTGGCGGAGGTGCAGCGGGTTGCCGGGCCGGTCCGCTTTGACGCCGTGTCGTCCGACGTGTTCGAGACGCGGCTGGCAGCGGCCTACCGCGACAATGCGTCGGACGCGTCCGACGCGGCGGGGGCGCATGGCGATCTGGCAAGCCTTGCCGACAGTGCGGCGGTGGTCGATGACCTGCTGGACCAGTCGGACGACGCGCCGGTGGTGCGGCTGATCAACGCCCTGCTGCAGGAAGCGATCAAGGAGGGCGCATCGGACATCCACATCGAAACGCAGGAACGTGCGCTGAAGGTGCGGTTCCGGATCGACGGCATGCTGCGCGACATGGTCGAGCCAAAACGCGCGCTGGCGCCGTTGCTGGTCAGCCGGATCAAGGTGATGGCGCGGCTCGACATCGCGGAAAAACGGTTGCCACAGGACGGGCGGGTGTCGCTGCGCGTCGGCGGGCACGAGGTTGACGTGCGGGTGTCGACCATCCCGTCGCAATACGGCGAGCGGGTGGTGATGCGCCTGCTGGACCGCAGCGCCACGCGGCTGGGCCTTGACCGGCTGGGGATGAGCACGCGGGACGCGGCTGCGTTTACGCAGTTGCTCGCGAGGCCGGACGGGCTGCTGCTGGTCACCGGGCCGACCGGGTCTGGCAAGACGACCTCGCTTTATGCCGCACTCGACCATCTGAACGACAAGACCCGCAACATCATGACAGTTGAGGATCCGATCGAATACTCGGTCGACGGCATCGGTCAGATGCAGGTCAACCCGCGCACCGACCTGACGTTCGCACGCGGATTGCGCGCGATTTTGCGGCAGGACCCGGACGTGATCATGGTGGGAGAGATCCGCGACCGCGAAACCGCGCAGGTGGCGGTGGAATCGGCGATGACCGGGCATTTCGTGCTGTCCACGTTGCACACGAACACCGCTATCGGGGCGATCTCGCGGTTGATCGACATGGGGGTGGAACGGTTTTTGCTGGCGCCGATGCTGGTCGGTGTGGTGGCGCAGCGGCTGGTGCGGCGGCTTTGCGCGACGTGCCGCCTGCCCGGCACCGCGACGCAAGCCGAGGCCGATCTGATCGACGGGCTGGCCGCGGGCGACGCGCTGTGGCGCGCCTGTGGCTGCCCCGACTGTCACGGTCAGGGCTATCGTGGCCGGTCGGGCATCTACGAGGTGATCGCCGTGACGCGCGAGATGGAGATGCTGATCCATTCCGGTGCGTCCGAGGCCGACCTGACCGTCGCTGCCCGCCGCGACGGTCCGGGTCTGATCGCCGACGGCCTGCGTCAGATCCGGGCGGGGATCACCACGGTCGAAGATGTGGCCCGCGTGGCAAAGGAAAGCTGACCGATGGCGGCCTACCGGTTCAAGGCGATGGATGCGGGCGGCAAGGCGCAGTCCGGCATGATCGAGGCCGCCACCCCGGCTGCTGCGCGGCAGATGCTGCGCGGGCGCGGGCTGCTGCCGCTGGAGGTTCACGCCAGCGCCGCACCGAAAGCCATGGCGGCAGTGTCTGCGGCGAGCCCCGCCGCGCGCACCGGCGGTCGGATGCCGCTATCGGCATTGACGCTGGTGACCCGGCAGATGGCGACGCTGCTGGGATCGGGCCTGCGCATCGAGGATGCGCTGTCGACCATCGCGCAGGGCCAGCCGCCCAAGGTTGCAGGCGTCCTGCTGACCCTGCGCGCGTCCGTGCTGGAAGGGCGCAGTTTTGCCGACGCGCTGACCGGTTACCCGCAGGTCTTTTCCGAGTTCTATCACGCTTCGGTCAAGGCGGGCGAACAGGCCGGAAAGCTGGATCAGGTGATGACCCACCTCGCCGCGTTCGTGGAAAGCCGGGCGCGCAACCGACAGACAGTGCAACTGGCGCTGCTTTATCCGGCGCTGCTGGCGCTGGTCAGCCTGTCGATCATCATCCTGCTGATGGCCTTCGTGGTGCCCGACATCGTGCGGGTGTTCACGGCGCGCGGGGCCGATCTGCCGTTCCTGACCCGCGCCCTGATCGCGGTGTCGGGTTTCGTGCGAGGCTATGGCCTGTTCGTGGGGCTTGGGGTGGCGCTGGCCGTGCTGGGCTTTGGTCGCTGGATGCAGGCCCCGCGCAACCGGCTGGCGGTGGACCGGGTCCTGGCGCAGGGCCGGCTGACCGCCCGTCTGGTGCAGCGCACCAACGCGGCCCAGTTCGCCGGAACGCTGGCCACGCTGGTGCAAAGCGGCGTGCCGCTGATCGAGGCGCTGGGGGCCGCGGCGGATGTGACCCCCAACCTGCATGTGCGCGCCAAGGTGGCCGAGGTGACCGACAAGGTCCGTCAGGGCAGCACCCTGCGCCGCGCGATGGAGGAGGCGCGGGTATTTCCCGCGATGCTGGTAGCGATGGTGGCCAGCGGCGAGGCAACCGGAAGCCTGGGCGCGGCGTTGGCTCATGCGGCGGCGGACCAGCAACGCGATCTGGACGCCTGGGTCAGGGCGATGGTCGCCTTGGTCGAGCCCGCGATCCTGCTGGTCATGGGGGGGTTGGTCATGGTGATGGTTCTGGCGATCCTCTTGCCCATCGTGTCGATGAACGGGCTTGCCGGTGTGTGATCAGCCGCCGATCAGAACCGCCAGTGGCAGGTCGATCTCGCTGTCCGCGGTGGCGGGCATGCCCGGCACCAGGGCCGCTCCGTCTGGGTGGATGGTGACCACCAGCCGGTCCGCGTTGGTCAGCCGGGCCGTCAGCAGCGCCACGCGGGCGCCAACCTGCGGCGTGACGAGGATCTGCACCGCGTCGGGCTGCGTGCTGATCTGGGCGTGCAGGGCGGGCGCGGGAACCGGGCCCGACTGGCCGTCGAGCCGCCGGCATTCGGCGTCGGGCGACGTCACCGTGCCCGCGCCGGTCCGCTCGGCCTCGGCCAGTCGCACCGCGACGGCCGACAGGCGCGCCTGCCCGGTGCAGGTGATCGGCAGTCCCGGCATCAGGGCGGCGATCAGCGGCCAGGCGGCAGCGCCCGACACCGGCCCCAGATCGACCGCACCGGGCCGGATCACGATCGGTCCGGCCAGGTCGGTGCCCGGCCCGGTCACCCGCCAATCGGCGGCAAGACCAAACGCCCAAAGGCTCGCCCCCGGTCGCGCCGTCCATGTGGCGGTGTGGCCGCCGTCGAGTTGCATCTGCCCGCGCCAAACCGTCACGGACAGGCGGCTGGTTGCCACGGGGCCGGTGTCCGCAAGCCCCGCTTGATGCGCAACGAACCGAACTGGCATATACCACACCAACGACCCGACAAATGCCGCAAGCCCAAGGAGCAGGACCAATGACGCGAGAGCCCAGTTCACTGCCAGCTTGCGAAAGCGTCCTGACCCGGCGCGGGTTGTGTCGGTCTGTGTTGGCAAGTGTTGCTCTTCCTGCGTTGATGCCGTTGACGGGCTGCGGGGCCCTGCCGGACTTGAGTGGGGCCGGTTCCTCTGCCGGCGATGGCAGTGCCGCGGCGTTGCTCTTGCCGTTGACCGGATCGGCTGCGGCGGTCGGTCAGAATATGGGGCGCGCGGCCAGTCTTGTCACCCAAGGAATGACGGCCGGGTCCGCACCGGCGGTTTTCGACACCGGTGACACGCCGTCGGGGGCGGCGGAGGCGGCACGACAGGCGATCGCGGGCGGGGCGAGGTTGCTGATGGGTCCGCTGCGGGCGGATCAGACACCGGCTGTGCTGGCCGTCGCGGGCAATGCGCCGGTCATCACCTTTTCGAACGACGACACGCTGGGCGAACAGGGCGCGTTCGTGATGGGCATCACGCCGGCGCAATCGGTGTCGACGATGTTCAGCTATGCCCGCGCGCAAGGCGCGAGCCGGATCGCCTTGCTTGCTGCGGACAGCCCGTTGGGGTCGGCCTCGGCTGCGGCGGCGGCGCGGATCGCGGCGGCGGGGGGGATCACGCTGACCGCGACCCTGCTGCGCGACCCCGGTCAAGGCGGGGTGGTCGCGGCCCTGCGCGCGGCGGGTGGCGGCGCGTTGCCGGATGCGGTGTTTCTGCCCGATGGCGGCACCGCGCTTCGGTCGTTCGCGGCGGCGCTGCGAGGTTCGGGCGTACAGGTCCTGGGCTCGGTGCAATGGGGCGTCAGCGACGTGACGGCAAATGGCGATCTGTCGGGTGCGTGGTTCGCCGCCCCGCCGCCCGATCTTTTTCTGCCCTTTGCCGACCGGTTCGAGGCGACGTTCGGCGAACAGCCAGGCGTCGTCGCGGGCCTTGGCCATGACGCCGCATTGATGGCCGTGGGTCTGGCTGCCGCGCGGGCGATGAACCGCAAGGGCGTCACCCGCAGCGCCGGGTTCACCGGCGTGCTGGGGGCGTTCCGGTTTCTGGACACCGGTCGCTGCCAGCGCGATCTATCGGTTCTGGGCATCGAACGCGGCAGCATCACCGTTCTGGGGGAAGTGGCCGGCACATGACCACGCGCCGCGCCCCTGCGGCTGGGTTCACCTTGATCGAGGTTCTGGTGGCGCTTGCCCTGTTTGCGCTGATCAGCAGCGCGGGGTTTGCCATGCTGGATCAGGTCTTGCGCACGCAGCGGCAGACCGACGGGCGGTTGGAACGGCTCGCCGGGCTGCAACGCGCAATGTATCTGGTGACGAACGACTTTTTGCAGGCGCGGGGCCGGTCCTTCACCAGCGCGCGCAGCGACGGCGCAGCTGTCGTGGCCCTGCGTCGGAATGCCGCCGAACTGAACGAAGGCGCCGTGCAGCTGAGCTATCTGGTGCAGGACGGGGTGCTGATGCGGGTCGTTCGTCGTGCATCGGGCCCACCGATCGCGCGGCAACCCCTTGTAGCCGGTGTGACGACGGCCGACTGGCGGTTCTATGATCCGCAGGCGGGATGGGTTGCGGACTGGCCCCCTGCGGGTCAGGTGCCGGGGCAAGCGCCCCCCAACCCCCGCGCAGTCGAGTTGCGCCTGACGCTGGCAGATGGTCGCGGGCTGCGACGGGTCGCGCTGTTGCCGCGCGACGGAGGTTAGGATGCGAAGCGGCGAGGCGGGGGTCGTGCTGATCAACGTGCTGGTGATCCTTGCGCTGACGGCATCGGTGGTCTTTGCGATGGTCAGTCTGTCAGAGCTGTCGATCACCCGAAGCCAACGCTTCAGCGCGGCGGCGCAGGCGCAGGCCCTGATCAGCGCGGGCGAGGCGAGCGCGATCACCGCCCTGCGCCGTGACCTGCGCGATGCCGGGCAATCCGATCACCTGGCCGAACCCTGGGCGCAGGCGGGCCAGGAGCCGGTTGCGATCGAAGGGGGCCGGTTCGCGTTGCGCATCGAGGATGCGCAGGCGCAATTCAACCTCAACAACCTGCGCGGCAGCGGGACGCTGGGCCTGCAGATGCTGGAACGGCTGGTGTCCGCCGTCGCTCTGCCCCCGGATGTGACAGCGCGCATCGCCTCGCGCATGGCGCAGCCCGCCCCGCTGGAGCGTCTTTCGGATCTGGTGGCAGAGGCGGGCCTGACGCCGGACGAGGTGGGCCTGCTGGCAGGCCTCATCACCGTCCTGCCCGGCAGCACGCCCGTCAACATCAACACCGCGCCGCCTGCGCTGCTGGCAGCGCTGGCGGACAATCCGGTTCAGGCGCGGCAACTGGAAAGCATCCGGTCGCGCAACGGCTTTCTGACGCCGGCGGATGTGGCGGCGGTGCAGGCCATCCTGCCGCCGGGCGCGGGCTATGCAAGCCGGTTCTATTGGGTGACGGTCACGGTGGAGGTCGACCAGACGACCCAAAGCCTGCGCGGCCTGCTGCAGCGCCGTCAGGGCGCGGGCGGCGCGCCCGTCGTCGTGGTGATCGAACGGGACAGAGCCGTGGCACCGGTGTTTTGAACGCACGGCGGCTTTCTTGGCCGAACCGCAAAAGGGCGGCAGATCGCTCTGCCGCCCCGGGTCTTGGTGGGCGAGGCCCGGCGCGTGGCCGGGCCATGCCGATCAGAAATCGACCGGATCGGCTGTCAGGTTTACTCCTTCGGCGCCGAGATAGGTGATCTGCAGCGTGTCGGTCGGCGTGGTGTTCGCCCCCGCGTTGAACGCGTTGGCAAAGACCTCGCCGAACTGGAACGACGGGTTTCCGAACGTCCCGTCGCTGCCGTCGCAGGCCGCTAGGACAAGAAGGGACAGCCCTGCCCCGGTCAGGAACTTGCGCTTTTGGGTCATGCCATCAGCCCTCGTTGTTGGGCGAGCCGGCAATCGGCGCGTTCAGGTAGGGGAAGGCGTTCAGCAGTTCGTTGGCGCGCAGCGGTGCGCCATCGGTGAAGGCTGCCGTGCCCACGGGTGCGGCGGCGCGGCTGGCCTCGGCATCGGCGCCGCACAGCGTCAGGTTGACAAGGTCGGTCGGCGTGTCTTCGACCGCGCCCGGCACGCCCAGTTCGGCCGCCAGCGGCAGATCGTGGCACAGCGCACCCATCACAACGCGCAGGGCGATGTCGACCGTATCATCCCCCGGACGACGCCCGTTGGGGAAGCCGCCCAGGTCTTCCGCGACCAGACCGAAGGTGTTCTGCTGGTCGCGCGGGGTGGCCGGGAAGGCGGTGTTGAGCCGCAGCATTTCGGACGGCGTGACGGTCGCCAGCTGGTTCACGCCCGGAAAGCCGGTCAGGAACGCTGTGACAAGGTCGTTGCGCGGAAAATTGCTGGGCGCGATGTTCGTGGGCGAGCCGACGGCATCGCGGAACAGCAGGTCCAGCAGCGCGGGCAGCGTCGGGTTGGTGACATAGGTCGCCACCGCGCCGTCCGCCGTGGGTTCGACCGCGTTGAACAGGTTCTTGTCCTTCAGGCCGATGACCACTTCGTTGACCAGCGGGTTCGACAGACGCGACACCTGCACCAGGGCACCGCCCTGCAGGTCCGAGCCGTTGAACGCGGGCGACGGGTCCAGCAGACGGGCCTGCGGCAGGCTGGCCGTGGTCCAGCCGCCGATGACGCCGTTGCCCTCGCCCGTCAGACAGGCGATCGGCACTTCAAGCGCCAGCGACGTGACGTTGGCCTTGCCGATCAGGTCGTCATTGGCGCGGTCTTGCACGATGCCGCCGGTAAAGGGCGTCGCCGTGTTGTATTGCGGATAGGCGGAATTGGCGGCACCCTGAAGCGGGACAAGGTTCACCAGGTCGAAGATCTCGCCCAGGTTCACCGCAAAGGCTTCGGCGCGCTGTCCGACAAACACCTTGCCCGTTCCGCAATCCCCGAAATTGACGGTGTTGATATTGCTGTTGGCATAGGCCGGATAGTCGGGGATCGTCTTGTTGCCGATGTTGTCGATCGGTTTGGTGAACCCCTCGGACGGCGACAGCGCCCGGCGCGTGCCCGACCGCCGATCGCCGCTGATCATCGTCAAGGCATAGCTTTCGGTGTCGTTGATGTTATCGCTGTCGGACGACAGACCCGGCACCGAACCGGCCTGACGCAGCGGAATGGCCACCATCTGACCGCCGATATCCAGCTCGATCCCGTTCTCGCCCTTCAGCGCCGACGAGAAATCGAATTGGAAGGTGACGTCCTCGATCGCGTCGCCGTTGTTGTCGATGTGAATCTCGTAAACGGCGTCGTTGTCGAGCACGAAGTAGTTGGGACCACCATAGGGTGCCTGGATCGGCTGGTAGTTCGCGATCAGCGTGACGTAATCCTGACGGCCCGGCTCATAGCTTTTGAACATGTAAAAATCTGTGGCGTCGACGCGCGGCATGCCGGCAATCGCCGGTGCTTCGCGATGGCTGGACGCCATTGCAACCGCACCTGTCATGGCGACAGATCCGGCAAGCAAGGTTGACAGCATGTAGTGGGATCGTTTGGTCATCCGTTCCTCCTGGTGGCAGCCCTATGGGCGATTAAGATTACGGGATGGGTGACACCCCCGACTGTCGTGGACCCTGACGGGATTTCGTCTCGGGCTGGCAACACCGGAACGCGTCACAGTTCTCCATTCCATAAGGATAGCACACCGGGTACGCAGGGTCGGCGCTGGAAGTTTCAAAACCGTTTCCACTTTTGAACACAATTTCGGCATGGCCATTCAGTCTGGGTACAGGGGACCGCGATGACACTGGAAACCGTGGTCTGGCTGGGGTTGACGGGGGCATTGTTCGCCAATCTGATTGCGATTGCGGTTGTGGATCTGAAGACGTTTCGAATTCCCGACGCGCTGAGCCTGCCGCTGATCGCAGCGGGGCTGGTGCTGGCCTGGGCCTTGCAGGACGTGCTGCGGTTCGACACCACGTTCGCCGATCATCTGGTCGGCGCGTGCGGGGCGTTCTTGCTTTTTGCCGCACTGGGCGAGGCGATCCATCGGCGCACCGGGCAGGAGGCGCTCGGACTGGGTGATGCCAAGCTGTTCGGCGCGGCGGGCGCGTGGCTGGGCTGGCAGGCCCTGCCGGGCGTTTTGCTGGTCGCCTCGCTGTCCGGGTTGGCCGCAGCACTGCTGATCCGTCGAAAGCGCGGGGCGTCGGCGATCGCCTTCGGGCCGTGGATCGCGCTGGGGTTCATTGTCGCGTGGCTGAGGGTGACGCTGCCTTAACCCGCGGTGGACGGGCCTCGCCAACGTTTCAATTGACTTTGACGCGGGGTTGAAACTTGTGTGTGCCATGCTTCGTTTGCGCACCAGACGGGTCGACGTGACGATGACCCCCATCAGAGGGAGAGACAGATTGAACTTTCACAAATCCTTTGGCGTCTTTTTTGCCCTGTCGATGCTGATGGCCGCGCCGGCCCTTGCCCATACCGGTGAAGACATCGGCGGCCTTGCCACCGGGTTCCTGCACCCGATCTCGGGATTGGACCACGTTGTGGCGATGCTCGCCGTCGGCCTGTGGGGCGGCATCCTTGGGGCGCCGGCGTTGTGGCTGCTGCCCATCGTGTTCCCGCTGGCGATGGCGGTCGCCGGGGCGGCCGGGGCCGCGGGTGTGCCCCTGCCGGGGGTCGAGGTCGGCATCGCCCTGTCCGGCGTCGTTCTGGGGCTGATGGTGCTGTTGGCCGTGCGCGCGCCGATCTGGCTTGCGATGATGCTGGTGGGCGTGTTCGCGGTGTTCCACGGCCACGCGCATGGCACGGAATTGCCCGCCTCTGCCAATCCGCTGGAGTATTCGATCGGCTTTGTTGTGGCGACCGGCCTGCTGCACCTTGCGGGCATCGGCATCGGCATGTTGGGCCAGTGGCCTGCCGGGCGGGTGGCGGTGCGGGGTACCGGGGCGGCGATCGCCCTCGCGGGCGGGGCGTTCCTGACGGGTCTTGCATGATACGTAGTCAGGCCGGGTGGCTGGTGATCCTGGTCATGGCACCGGGCTCGGCAGCGGCGCACGGCGGATTGCC
The DNA here is from genome assembly GCA_031398695.1 of Paracoccaceae bacterium. GTDB lineage: Bacteria > Pseudomonadota > Alphaproteobacteria > Rhodobacterales > Rhodobacteraceae > JAIYDJ01. The sequence continues at coordinate 11,255 of JANNNU010000099.1, forward strand.
GGGTGGTGGCGGCTTTTACAGCGGCGCGGCCCACCCCTTTCTGGCGCTGGAGCAGTTTCTGGCGTTGCTGAGCCTGGGGCTGCTGATGGGCCAGACAACCGGCACCCATGCGCGGCTGCCGATCCTGTTTCTGGCAGCGGGACTTGGGGTTGGTCTGGCGGCGGGTGTCGTGCTGGATCATGCGGGCCTGACGATGCTTGGTCTTGCGCTGGTATTCGGCGGCTTGCTCGCAGCCGCGAGTCCGCTGCCGGTCATGGCGATGGCCGTCTGTGCGGCCGTGGCGGGGTGGGTCGCGGGCAGCGACACCGATGTGCCGGCGCCCGCGTCGCCTGACATCGTCGCCGCCTATGCGCCGTTTGCCGGGGTGTTTGTCGGGGTCTTTCTGATCTGTCTGAATGCCGCCGCGCTGTCGTCGGTCGCGCAGCGGCCGGTCGCACGGATCGCGATCCGGGTAGCGGGATCGTGGGTGGCTGCGATTGCCGTGATGGTGCTCGCCCTGCGCCTGCGCCCGCTGGCGGTGATCGGATGATGTATTCCGGGTCGCGAACCCTGTGGCAATACGGGGCGGTGGTCGCCGCTGGTCTGCTGCTTGTCGCTGGTGCCACGCTGGGAACGCGCGCCCCCACCGGCCCATCGGAGCCGCAAACGCTGAACGACACCACAGTTGTGGCCACGCTGCAACCCGACGGCACTGCGTATTCTGCGGCGGTCCAGGCGGCCCTGCGCGCCACGAGACAGGCCCCCGACGACCTGGCCACCGCAAAGAACGCCGCCCGCATCCTGATCGACGAAGGGCGTGCGGCGGGCGACTCGCGTCTGGTGGGCGCAGCGCTGGGGGTCTTGCGCGGGTTCATGGGCACCGCGGACGCCGAAACGCTGTATCTCGCGGCGACGGCGCGGCAGTATCAGCACGATTTTCCGGGCGCGCTGGCGCTTTTGGACGATGCCGCGCGCCGCGACCCCCGCGACGTCAACGTGATCCTGACCCGCGCCACGATCCAGATCGTTCTGGGCCGGTTCGATCTGGCCGCCGCCGATTGCGAACGGCTTTATGCCCTGTCGCGGGTGGATCTGGGCTTTCTGTGTCAGGCGACCAACCGCCTTCTGACGCCCGAGGCGCCGCAGATCGCCGGGCGGCTGGAGGCAATCCTCGCGCAGCCGGGCCTTCTGGACCCGGCGCTGCACGGCTGGGCGCGCGGCCTGCTGGGCGAGATTGCGATGCTGCAAGGCGACACCGCCACCGCCCGTCGCCAGTTCCAGGCGGTCGTGGACGCCGACCCGCTGGCTTTGCGCGAACGGATGCTGCTGGCCGATGTGTTGTTGGCCGAGGACCTGCCGGCAGAGGCGATAGCGGTGCTCGCACCCGCCATCGCCGCCGACGGCGTGCTGATCCGCCGGGTGATCGCGGCGCGGGCAATGGGGGACACGGCGTTGGCCGCCGCCGACACCGCCGAACTGGCGGCGCGGTTCACGCAGAACATCGACCTTGGCTTGACTGCCCACGCGCGCGAGGAGACGCTGTATTTTCTGCACATCGCCCAAGATCCTGCGATGGCGCTGCAGCGCGCGCTGGTGAACTGGGACCTGCAACACGAGATCGAGGACGCGCAATTGCTGGTCGACGCCGCCGTGTTTGCAGATCAGCCGCAGGCCGCCGTGCCGGTCGTGCGCTGGTTCGAGGAACAATCCCTCGTGGCCCCGGCTTTCCGTCTGCCGGAAGCGGTGCGCGAGGCGGCCCGATGAAGGCCTTCGTTCTGGTGGTGCTAATCGCGCTCGGCTGGGCCGGGGCGGCGTTGGCGCACGAGACGACACGGTCATACCTGACGCTGACGCAAGACGGACCCGCGTTGACCGCACACGTGCGCATTGCCTTTCGCGACATCGAAGTTGCGGTCTGGATCGACGAGGATCTGGACGGTCAGATCACCTGGGGCGAAACCAGCCGACGGATCGATGCCGTTTCGGATTACGTGACCTCGGCCCTGCGGTTCGAGACGGTCGGGCTTTGCGAGATGCGACGGCGTGATGCGGGTGCGTCGCAAGATGGCAACGTGGCCTATCTCGATCTGACGTTTGACGGTCGCTGCCCCGAACCGGCGGGCGATCTGCGCGTCACGTCGCGGCTCTTTGCAGAATTCGACCCCGATCACCGGCTTTTCCTGACCGCACGCGGGACGGACGTCATGACCAACGCGGTGCTGGGGTCGGCCGAAAACGCCGTCGTCGTGACGGCCGACAGCGGCGGTGCGTTGAACAGCTTCTTTAGTTATTTCAAGGAAGGCGTGCGCCATCTGCTCGAAGGGGCAGACCATCTGGTGTTCCTCGTGGTGCTTTTGCTGCCCGCCCTGGCCTCGGGCGACGACCGCCGACGCCAGATCCTGGGGGTCGTGGGGGCGGTGACAGGTTTTACCATTGCGCACGCGCTGTCCTTGACGGCGGCGGCCACTGATATCCTGAGACCCCCGACCGCGTTGATCGAGACCCTGATCGCCCTTTCGATCGTCATCACCGCGTTCGACAACCTGCGCCCCGTCATCCCTGCCCCGCGCGCGGCGGTGGCGTCGTTCTTTGGTCTGATCCACGGCTTCGGCTTTGCGACTGCGCTGTCCGCGCTGGACCTTTCGGGATTTGGTTTCGCCTTGGCGCTGGTCGGCTTCAATCTGGGCATCGAAGCAGCGCAGATCGGCGTCATCTTCGTATTGCTGCCCGCCCTGAGCTTCCTCGGCTTCGGAACGATCCTGGTGCGGGTCGGCAGCCTGTTTTCGATGGCGCTGGGGATTTATTGGGTCTGGACAAGGGTTATGCCATTGTGACGGCCACCGAGCGCTGACCAGCGCGAGGCTGTCCGATCGCGCGGTCAGCCCCCTGCCAGCCGTCTCAGCATCGCGTCCGTTGGAGCGGTCAGTTCTGCCACGGGTTCGGTGCTTGTGGTGGCGGTGATCTGCTCGGCGGGCTTGAGCGTGACGATGTGATAGCGGGCGATGGCCGTCTCGTCCTGCACCCGGAAGGCGCCATTGTCGGCAACCGATATAGAGATTCCGCCGCTCGAGGTCTGGAACCCGCCGCTGGCGGTGAAGTCGCGGTCGCTTTCGATCAGTTCTCGCGAAAAGATGATGCCGCGTACGAACAAAACGTCGCGACCGGCGGTTTCGGCGCGGCACGCGCCTGTCGCGATCGCCCGTTCGAAGCTGCTTTGCGGCACCAGTCGCTGCGCCACGTCCTCCATCCGCCAGATGGCCGTGCCACCCGCCGAGACCGAGACGCCCTGTTGCGTCAGCACCGTCTCGGTGCGGGCCACGAGGGGCGGCAGTTGCACGCCAAAGGAGATCTGTCGCGACCGGGTGATTTCTGGCAAGGGAGCCCATGCCACAAGGGGTTGTTCAGGCAGGGCGCACGCGGGCGCAACCTCATCCGCCGGGTTCTGCGGGTCGAGCGCGCTGCCCACCGGAAACTGCGGCCCGGTGATCGCGACGATGCGGTAAGCTGGGCCCTGCCGGTCGGCGACGGCCTCGCCCAGGGCCGCGGCGAAGGCACGACGCGCGGCGATGTAGTCTGCCGTGGTTGCACCGGCACCGGTCACCAGGTCGGGTCCGGTCGGCACGCAGGCAGCCAGAGCCACAAGAAACAGCAGGGTTGCGGGCAAGGTGCGATGGCGGTTCATGGCTGTGCGATCTTTGCGATGTCGACAAGACGCGACCGCAGATCCGTCACCAGTTCGGTAAGCTGCGCATTGGCACGCTTTGCCGTTTCGGTCTCGGTCTCGAGCGTGGCCAGCCTGGTTTCCAGTGCGGTGATCTGCGCGGCAAGGTCCGGCGCGGGCCCCGCCGCGGGATTGGGTTCCGGCGTCGTGACATCGCTGGCGACCACATCCGACCCGTCAATGGCACAATCGGCGCGGTACGCATCAAGCCCCTTGAACGTCTCTTTCATCACGTCGCCGCCAAAGGAGATGCCGCGATCAAAGATGTCGCGCGAGATCAGGGGGGGCCGTCCGGCCTCGTGATGGAACATGACTTGCCCGAGCGCCCAGCGTTTGGCCGCGTCGGTTAGATCAAGCGGCACATCCAGCCCCACCGCCTGCCCGAAATAGCGCGCGGAAAGGCCGGTGTAGGCGTTCGTGTAGGCGGCCAGCGCCGCGGCCGAAGCGTCGTCTCCGGCAATGCCGCGCGCAATCTGGCGGAAGGTCGGTTGCGCCACCGGCTCGCCCGCTTCGCCAAAGCCCTTGCGCACCAAAAGCCAGTACCACCAGATGCCCACACCAGCCTCGTCGGTATCGAATGCGGGAAGAAAGCCGCCGAAGCTGTCGCGTCCCATGTCCATCGGTCGCCCCGACGCATCAAGCCGCAGGCCGGGCCAGTCGCGGATATAGGGCAACCAGCTTTCGAACGGCACGAACATGGTGATCGCGCCCCAGTTGCGGGTCTTTTCGGTCAGCGACTGCCGCTGCGCCGGGTCTGGTCCGCAACCGGGTTCGGATACCACCGCCTGACCCTTCTGCCGCAAAAAGTCGAAGGTCAGCGTCTGCGCCGCACGGCCGACCGTGTCGCAGGCGGCGTTGCGCTGCGGTGCGTCGCCGGTCAGTTCGACCTTGCGTCCCTCGGCAAGGATCGGGCCTGACACGTCAAAGGCCTCGGGCGGGCACTGGCTGCTGAACACCCGCGCCTTTCCGACATAGCGGTTGCCGTCCTTGCGGCCGTTGAACAGCACATCGCCCGCCTCGACGATCCCGGCCAGCGCGGGACGCGGCGTCATGTAGACGATGGTGCGCCGGTCGCCGTCGGCAAGCAGCCCCATCTCTGACCCGTTGTGATCCCAGAACGACACCAGCTTGTCCGTTCCAAGGGCCGGCTCGTCCACGACCGTCAAGGGCGTTGCCGCCGCACCGTCGCAGCGCTGCCCGCCCCCCACCACGTCGTAGGGTTTGCCATGCAGGCGGCTGTAGGCTTCGGCCAGATCGCAGTACAGCGGGACCGGAACGATGCCGCGACCGGGTATGTTCACCCAGTGTTCGATATGCAGATGGAAGGTGGTGGCGGTACCGCCGAAATCATTGTCCATGAAGCCGAGGACATCGCCCTTGGCGACCCGGTCACCGACTTTGACCTCCAGCCGCACCATGTCCAGGTGAAGATACTGGTATTTGCGGCCATCGCCGATACGCAGGGTCACGACAAAACTCGAGATGTTTGCGATGGTTCCGGCTTCTGCCGCAACGACCGGGATCACCTTGCGCTCGCCGCTCACGATGCGCTTGCCGGTGTCAGACGTGCCGCCGCGCAGGTCGATGCCCTGATGCACGGTGTTGACCACGCACCCGAGCGGGATCACTTGCCTGGGACCGCGAGTTTCGCACAGCGTGTCCTGCCAGTTCTCGTCATAATTCGAGGCATCGCACTGGTCGCCGCCGCCAAATCCTCCGCCGCCGGGGCTGTGGACCTGCGAGTTCGCCGTTGCGGGAAACGCCTTGGGGATCGGGAACAGCATGTCGGGCGCGCGCAGGGTGAAATCGGCAGCACCTGTTCCGGCGGCGACCTTGCCGGGGCGTTCGATGGTGAACCGGGGGTTTCCGATGGTCTGGGCCAAAGGCGCGGCCAGCAAGCCCGACACCACGAACGCCAATGCCGCGAGGGCGGGAAGGGTGAAATGTGTCATGGCGCGGTCAAGTCCTTGGGATCGCGGCGCAGGCATTGCGCATCGGCGTTGCAGACGAGGAAAGCGGACAACAGGCGTTCGGCCTCTTCTTCGGAGATGCAGGACAGACCCTCGCCGTCTTCGACCGGACCGGTCTTGCATTCGAACTGCACCAGGTAATCGACCCCGGCAAACCCGAACTGAATGGCGGCCCCGGCATAATCCAAGGCAAACGGCGTGTAGTAGTCCACGGCCGGAACCGACGCAGTCGCCTCGAGTTCCGCCGGGGTGCCGTGCACCACGTTGGTGCCTTCCACGGTCATCCGGAAGCGTTCGAAATCGAGCGTCGCAAAGTAGCCCGCCTCATCGAACAGGATCGAGGCACCCTCGGCCTCGCCTTCGAAGCCGCGCGATGTTCCGGCGAAGGGGATCGCGTTGCGCTCCAGCTCTTCGAACAGGCCGCCGGGGACGAATACGGGTATCGAGCTGGCGAATTCGTCGCGGCGCTCGCTGGTGCCGGGAAACGCAACCGGGGCGTCGCCGTCCGTGGCGGTCGCGCTGGGTTCGAACAGTTGCTCGACCCGAGCAGTGTCCGTCATGGCGGTGCGCGGCGCGCCAACCGACACACTTTCCTGAGCCGCCGCCGATCCGGCGATCAGCGTTGCGAGAAGCGGCAGGATGAGGAGTATCGTCTTGACCTGCATGGGATCATTTCCGTCACTGTTGCGGGCAGTCGGGGCAAAGCTCGGCGTCGATGCTGTCGAACGGGATGGTCTGGTTGGTCCAGGTGGCCCCCAGCACGTCGTAGTCGGCCAGGCGCTTGCCGCCGATCACGACCGCGTCGCAGGCGTCATCGGTGGCCACGCCGCTGCCGTTCAGATCGATCAGCGGCCAGGACGCCTCGTTTCGATCGGCCACGCCATCGCCATTCAGGTCTTCGGTCGCGATATTCGCCGACGTGACCGCCTCGACCAGCGGCTCGTCGGCTTCGGCGACGGCGTTTCCGCCGGGCATCAGGCCTTGCAGCTTGCGCCACTGCTCTTTGAAAAGCGCGACGTCGGCGGGTCCGACCTGTCCGTCGGCATCGAGATCGGCAAGAAAACGCAGCGCGTTCGGGTCATGCGCCACCAGCGTGTTCAGCGCGTCGATCCGCGGTGCTGCACCGCCTTCGGCGGGGCGTGCCCCGGTGCGGATCGCGCGGGCGATTTCGACATGGGTTATCGCCGGATCATAGGCGATCAGCAGCGTCGCCAGCGCCGTGACATGGGGTGCCGCCATCGACGTTCCATCATCGACCTTGATGCCACCGCCGACCGTGCTCTGGATGCCGGTTCCCGGCGCCGAGACATGGCCGCCCCGATTCGAAAATGGGGCTCGTGTGCCGCTGCGGTCTATCGCCTCGACCACGATCGCGTTATCGACCGGAAACCGTTCGTTGCGGTTTAGCGCGGCCCAGTTCAGCGGACTGGCCCATTGCGCATTCACGTCCAGCGCGACGGGCTGATCGAGGCCGGAATCGTTGCCCGCCGCGGACACGAACAGGATGCCCCGTGCCGCCGCCAGCCCCAGCACCGATTGCACCATAATGCCGGTGTTGGAAATATCGTTGCGCAGGGAGGCAAAGCCCTGACCGCCGGGGTCGATGTTGAGAAACTTTTTCCAGTTGTACCCGAGGCTGACATTGACGACCCGCACGTCCGGCTCTTGCAGCAGCATGATCAGCGTTGCCATGATGTCGCTTTGCAAGCCGATCACTTTCTCTTCGATGTTGCCTTCGACATGGTCGACCTGCTGGCGGGCGTGCGGCACCGCCAGGATCCGCGCCCAGGGAGATGCACCGTCGATGCCGCGTCCGTTGTCGAATGTGGCACCGATGATGCCCGCGACATGCGTGCCGTGCGAGTGAGGGCGATGCTCGACCCGCGGGAAGAGGTCGAAATCGAGATCGGCGTTCGTCTCGAAGCCGGCATCCAGCACGGCGACCTTGATTTCCGGGTCGCGGCTCTCGATCGCAAGCCGGTTTGCCACCAGACGCCATGCGGTCGGAAACCGCGCCGCCTTGAGCCCCCAGTTGCCGTCGCGCACGCCCGCAGATGCGGGATGGGCGAACGCGGGGACACAGGCGTCACGCACGCTCCAGTCCCACAGGTCAGGCCCGGTGGGCTGATCGTTCGGCGGCCTTGGGATTTTCTGGGTCGAGATGACAAGGTCCGGCACGGCAGAGCGCACAAGCGGGTCGGCGCGCAGCCTCTGGATCAGCGGATCCACGAATACCTCGCCGATCTCGCCAATTTCTGTGCCGGTGTCTGTAGCGATTTCTGGCACGATCGGTTCGACGATCAAGGTGCCGATCTGGCTGAGCTGTTCATTCTTCTGCGGCTCGTCCGCAACGCGCAGGCCGTGCGCGTCGAGCACCTGCTGGATCTCGTCCAGATCAGCATCCGGCGCGAACTGGACCATGTAGGTGCTGAGACGGCGCACTGGAACCTGCGTTTGCGCTGCGTCGCCGGTGTCGATCTGAACCTGTTTCAGATCGTCGTTCTGGTCCGTGTTCGTGATCTGCGGGCTGTCAGAGGCCAGGGCATTCGGCGGCACGCCATATGCACGCTCCAGCTTGGTGCCGAGTGCGTCATAGGGGTCAAGTGGCTCCGCAATCGCCGTATTCTCGCCAAGACAGATCACAAGAAACAGAGTTGCAAAGCCGAGCGTGCAAGGGTTAACGCCAAGCATGGTCCCAATCCGATGTAAGCTATTTAAATTTGGAATTGAATTACAACTTTGACGTTACAATCTCCGGGTGATTCGATCAATCCGGTCAATAGAGCGGTAGGCAGGCTTCCGGATGTGCGCCGCGGTAGATGGACGCCGGGCAACTCAGGTGCACGGTCGATAGGGGTCAGAAGCCGCGCGCTTCGTCCCAGCGCCGGTTCGGCAGCAGTTCGTGACGGACCCTGTTTTCGTCCGTGTGAATAGCCCCTAGATTTGTAGATGCCTTGCTTGGTAATTTTTGAAGCAAGGCGGACCAGATGTCCGCAAACAAATTCACAGACGAGGTCAAGCGCGATGCCGTAGCCCAAATCGAGGATCGGGGTTACCCGGTCCACGAGGTTGCCGAGCGGTTGGGCGTCAGCACCAAGTCGATCTACACGTGGCAGAAGCAGTTTTCGCGACCTGCGAAGATGATCCAGGAGGCCGATGCAAAGGCCGACGAGTTCCGTCGCCTCAAGCGCGATCTGGCGCGGGTCACGGAGGAGCGGGATATTCTAAAAAAGGCCACCGCATACTTTGCCAGGGAATCCCGGTGAAGTATGCGTTCATCGCGGCGAACTGACTATGGCGGCGTTTCTCTAGTTCAACGAACACCAAAGCTGTCGAAGAAATTGCAGCAAAAACAAATCCCAGTGAAGCCGATGCTTCCGCACGGAACCGAAACCCCCCGATTTGGGACATTTATGGGTCGTTTTTCAATGGATCTCGGGCCCCTTCAATCAGGCGTCGAGTTCGGAATCCCAGTAGAGATAATCCATCCAACTGTCATGTAGGTAGTTGGGGGGAAAGCGGCGGCCATGCGCTTGCATTTCTTCCGCTGTCGGCTGGCGCGGCTTTTTCGCAAGCGACATGCCCGAGGCCCGCAAGGTCGTGGAACCCTTGCGCAGGTTGCAAGGGCTGCACGCCGCCACGACGTTTTCCCAGCTTGTGATGCCGCCGCGAGACCGGGGCAGCACGTGGTCAAACGTCAGGTCGCCCTTTGCCCCGCAATACTGGCAGCAGAATTCGTCGCGCAGAAAAAGATTGAAGCGTGTGAAGGCCACACGCTTCTGCGGTTTGACGTAATCTTTCAGAACCACGACCGAAGGTATTCGGAAGGTCTGGCGCTGGCTGTGCACCACCTCGTCATATTCGGCGACGATCGTCACGCGGTCCAGAAAGGCCGCCTTGATCGCCTCTTGCCAGGGCCAGAGCGACAGCGGATAGTAGGACAACGGGCGATAGTCGGCGTTCAGCACCAGCGCGGGGTGATGCTTTAGCGCCGCAGGGTCGCGCACGAACTGTGTCCTGAAATCGCCGTCCATCCTGAAAGACTCCGTCGCAGCACCGCTTGCCCGATGGCCCCGGAACGGCGAACCCCGTCCCATCGCCCGAAACTATATCTGGCGCGTCCGGCATGGCAAGCCCCCCCATGTGTAGTGGAACGCCGCACCCCCGTGCCTGCGCTGCTTCTGACATGTGCAGATGACGGCAAAATGACAAACCCACGCTGGCGGGGTCGCGGCGTGACGCTGATGGCGCATTGGCGGGCCGCAACCCCGGAGTTCCCCGGCAACGCGGCCCGGCAAGTTTCCGCCAAGCGGGCGCCACAGGGTATCTTCCCGCGGGGCACGCCGCTATCACGCGCCAAATCGCACGAGGAAGCCCCATGTTGACCCGCCGCAACGCCCTGTTTCTGACCGCTGCCGGGTTCCTGCTGTCCGCTTGCGCTGACAGAGCCCCCGACCCGGTGGTGGAACCTGCCAACCTTTACAACGGCGAGTCGCCGGAAATGCGCGCGCTGATCCAGAAATACGCCGCGATCCACGACATCCCTCCCAGCCTGCTGCACCGCGTGATCCAGCGCGAAAGCACCTACAATGCGGCTGCCCGCAACGGCCCCTACTATGGCCTGATGCAGATCCATCCCGACACGGCGCGGGGCATGGGCTACACCGGCCCGGCGGAAGGTCTGCTCGATGCAGAGACGAACCTGACCTATGCCGGAAAATACCTCAAAGGCGCGTGGATCGTGTCGCGCGGCGATCAGGCGGCGGCGGTGATGTGGTATTCGAAAGGGTATTACTACGAGGCCAAGCGGCTGGGGCTGCTCGAGGAAACCGGCCTGATCTGACCGATTACGCTTTCATGAATGACCGTTCGTTTAATTGCGGCTTAAACGAACAGCCATTCACGATCAAGACAGGCACGCGGCAGTTTACCGTTACAACGAGCCGGCACGCGGAGCATCGGATTGGCAAAAGGCTGCACCGCCGGACGACAGCGGACCGTCAGATGCAATCAGGTAATCACATCCGGGGTGACGCGACCGGTGAACGGCTCGATCTGGGCAAGCCGGTGGGCGGCGCGGATCACGGGGGCCAGCGCCTCTTGCGGGTCATGCGCCAGACCGTCCGGCCCCGGCGCGTACCGTTCGAGGTAAAGCCGCAAGGTCGCGCCTTCGGTTCCCGTGCCCGACAGACGCAGCACGATGCGGCTGCCATCGTCGAACAGGATCCGCACCCCCTGCCGTTCTGAAACCGAACCGTCCACCGGGTCGGTGTAGGCGAAGTCATCGGCGGCAGCGACCGTAAGCCCTTCCAGCTCCAGTCCCGTCAGGTCGGGCAGCGAGCCGCGCAGGACAGCCATCATCGCATCGGCCTTGTCGGTCGCGATCGCCTCGAAATCGTGGCGCGAGTAGTAGTTGCGCCCGTATGTCGCCCAATGTTCGGCCAGTATGGTCGCGACGGGTTGTTGGCGCACCGCCAGAATGTTCAGCCACAGCA
>JANNNU010000147.1:0-12327 GCA_031398695.1 Paracoccaceae bacterium
GGATTTCCCGCCGTGCGGATGATCTGCGATCTGTAAAGCAGAAGGGCCGGGGTTTCCCCCGGCCCTTTGCGTGTCAGGCGTCTGCATTTACTCGCGGTTGCCGAGGAATTGCAGCAGGAACATGAACATGTTGATGAAGTCCATGTAAAGGTTCAGCGCGCCCATGACGGCCGCCTTGCCAAGCCATTCCTGATCACCCATCGCCGCATGTTGCAGGTAGGTGTTCTTGATGTTCTGCGTGTCATAGGCAGTCAGACCCGCGAAGATCAGTACACCGATGAACGAGATCGCAAAAGCCAGCGCCGAGGAAGCGAGGAAGATGTTGACCACCGAGGCGATCAGCAGGCCCACGACGCCCATGATCAGGAACGTTCCCATGGCCGACAGGTCTTTCTTCGTCGTGTAGCCGTAGAGCGACAGCGCGGCGAAAGCGATGGCGGTCACGAGAAAGGTCTGCGCGATCGAGGTACCGGTGTAGACGGCAAAGATGAACGACAGCGACAGGCCCATCGCGGCGGCATAAACGTAGAAAAACAGTTGCGCCGCGCCGACCGACAGCCGGTTGATCATTGCGCTGAACGCGAACACCATGATCAGCGGCGCGAACATCACGACCCACTTAAGCGGGGTGCCGAAGATGGCAGCCAGCAGTTGTTCGTTCGTGCCAACGGCCCAGGCGACTGCGGCCGTCAGCGCCATGCCGACGGACATCAGGCCATAGACCTTATTCATGTGGGCGCGAAGCCCGGCATCGATAGCGGCGGTCCGGGTGCCTACCCCGATCGGCCGTGCGGTTTGGTATTCAGCCATTGTGAGCCTCCAGTTTGACCAAAAGTCAGCGCGGGGGCCCGCGCTGCCGTGTGGCATCAATATTGGGAGGATTGCCGCAGGTTTCAAGGATTTCCTCAGCGAAACCCGAACCGGGACCGCGACTTTTTGGCCAGGTTTTCTAGACGCGCCATGTGGCGGGCACGTCCCACAGCGGGCGGTTCACCTCGACCATCGCCTCGGCGCGGGTCAGGCCGATGTCGGCGAGTGCGGCATCATCCAGCGTGGCGAGTTGGCGGCGCTGGGAATGGGCGTGGTAGGCCAGCCGCAGATTGGCATAGAGGCCGTCGAAAATGCCGCGCGACTGCACGCGACGAACCGTTAGCGTGGAGGTGTGGAGCGAGGCGAACATGGTCTTTCCTTTCAGGGTTTCATCGTCGTCGGTGAACAGGCGGGTTCGGCAATCAATTCACTTGATCTGTCTACCCGAATCGTGGACATTCTTGAAATGAATGGTTTTGACTTCTGGCATCAGGAATTGTGATATGGTTCGCAATCTGGACATGACTTCTCTGCGCTCGTTCGTCGCGATTGCGGACGCCGGCGGCGTGACACGGGCGGCGGGGTTTCTGAACCTGACGCAATCGGCGGTGTCGATGCAAATCAAGCGGCTGGAGGATCTTCTGGACCTCGATCTGCTGGACCGGTCCGGGCGCAAGGTGACATTGACCGCGGCGGGCGAGCAACTGCTGGGCTATGCGCGCCGGATGCTGGCGCTGAACGACGAGGTGTTCGGCCGGCTGACCGAGGCGGCCCATCACGGCGAAGTGGTGCTGGGCGTGCCGCATGATCTGGTCTATCCGGCGATCCCACAGGTCATGCAACGGTTTTCAAAGGACTTTCCCAAGATGCGGGTGCAGCTGATCTCGGCCTTCACCCGCACGCTGAAGGCGCAGTTCGCGCGGGGCGAGTGCGACATCATCCTGACGACCGAGGATACGGTCGAGCCGGGGGGCGAAACCCTGGCCGATGTGCCGCTGGTCTGGATCGGCGCGCCGGGGGGGCAGGCCTGGCGGCAGCGCCCGCTTCGGCTGGCCCACGAGACGAACTGCATTTTTCGCATGGGCGTGCAGGCGGCGCTGGATGATGCGGGCATCGCGTGGGAAATGGCGGTGGAAAGCGACAGCACGCGCGCCGCAGAGGCAACGATCAGTGCCGATCTTGCCGTGCATACGGTGCTGGCCGGATCCGAGCCGCCGTATATGGAGCAGATCGTCCATCACGGCGCGTTGCCCGATCTGGGCCGGATCAAGGTCAACCTGTATGTGGCCGACCCGGTGCATTCGCCGGCGGTCGAGGCGTTGGCCGTGCTGATCCGGCGGGCCTATGCGGTGCGCGCGGTGCGCGGGCCGGCCGACCTGATGGTAGCCTCTAGCGCACCGTGAGCACGATCTTGCCGGTGGCGGCGCGGTCGCGCAGCAGGTCGAGCGCCTGCGGCAGCGCATCGAACGGCAGGACGTGGCTGATGTGCGGATGCAGGTCGCCCGACGCGAACCAGTCCAGCAGGGTGGACAAGCTGTCGGTCAGGACCTGCGGGCGGAAGGTGCGGTAGGCGCCCCAGTATAGTCCGATCACCGACAGGTTCTTCACCAGCAGCAGGTTGGCCGGGATCTGGGGCACAGTGCCGCTGGCAAAGCCGATGGCCAGGTAGCGGCCCTCCGGGCGCAGGCTTCGCAAGGCGGGATCGAAAAGTGGCCCGCCCACCGTGTCATAGACCACGTCGCAGCCTCCCAGATCGCGCAGCGCGGCCCGCAGCTCGGGTGTGTCGCTGTCGATCAGATGCTGTGCCCCGGCGGCGCGGGCCACGGCCAGTTTGTCGGCCCCGCGCGCCATGGCGATCACCCTCGCCCCCATCCGCACCCCGAGTTCCACGGCGGTCAGCCCGACCCCGCCGGACGCGCCGGTGACCAGCAGCGTCTCGCCCGGTTGCAACCCCGCGCGGTGACCGAGCGCGAGATGGCTGGTGCCATAGGCGACCGGAAAGCCGGCGGCCTGTTCAAAACCCATGGTGCCGGGGATCGGGACGAGTTGGTCGGCGGGCAGGCAAACCCGTTCGGCCATGGCGCCCGGCGCAAAGGCCAGAACCCGGGTGCCCACCGCGGGACCGGTCGCGCCGGGGCCGAGGGCCACAACCGTTCCGGCACATTCGAGTCCCAGCGTGAACGGAAGGGTCTGGCGTTCCTGATAGCGTCCTTCGATCATCAGAAGATCGGCGAAGTTCAGCCCGCAGGCCGCGACCGCGACCACGACTTCGCCCGCTTTGGGCACCGGGTCGGGCGCGTGGCCGAGAGTAGGGGCCTGACCGAGGGCAGAGAGGGACCACTGTCGCAAGCGAACCTCGTGAGATGCGGAAACCGGGGTGGCGTGTCCGGCACATCGGCAGCGTAGCGGCGACGGCGACGGCTAAACAATCTGAAAATGTTCGCAAAATGCGAAATACTCGCACTGAATGATTGCATTTTGCAATGCAATATGGCAAACCCACTCTGGGCGAGTTGGTGAATCTTCGTATGCGCGATAAGCGATCTAGACAACCGCAGGCAGTTTTCTTGTTCACCTGTATAATTGGACATATCCAAAAAGACAGGTTTCCCTGAGTCGTCAAGTTTATCCTGCGCGGGTGTCGGGATGCATCCTCTTTGGCACGGTTCTTGCTTGTAATTGGATAGACTACGTAGTTGCAGCAAGTATTGGAGAGTAATGATGAAGCACCCCGTGGACGCGCATGTGGGCAAACGTATCCGCCATCGCCGCTGGATGGTGGGCATGACCCAACAGCAACTCGCCGACAAGGTGGGCATCAAGTTTCAGCAGATCCAGAAGTATGAAACCGGGATGAATCGGGTCAGCGCCTCGCGGCTTTGGGACGTGGCAGAAGCGTTGGGCGTGACGATCAGCTTCTTTTTCGAAGGCCTGAACGAAGCGTCGGGCACCTTGCAGGCCGGCGGCGACATTCTGGCCGACAAGGAAGCGCTGGAACTGGTGCGGTCGTATTACGCGATCCCCGAGGCACAGCGCCGCCGTCTGTTCGATCTGGCGCGGGTGCTGTCCGACGCCGCTTGAAAGGACACCCCGCTTGACCTGTCTGCCCTGAGCGATTAGCGCCGGGGCGAACACGGGGGCAACACGCTCCTGACGGGCAAGGCGGTGTGACATGGTACGGCAGGATGCGGACGACATCTTTGCTACAGCGGCCGAATTGGCGGAAGCGGCGCGACAGGCGACGCTTCTGCACTTTCGTAGCGCAGGTCTGAGCGCCGAGACCAAAGAAAGCCACCGATTCGACCCTGTGACAGTGGCCGACCGGTTGTCCGAGGAACGGATGCGTGACATACTGGCGCGCCGCCGCCCGCACGACGGGATCCTTGGCGAGGAATTCGGCGCGGTGGCGGGCAAATCGGGGCTGACCTGGGTGTTGGACCCGATCGACGGCACGCGCGGATATCTGGCGGGGACGCCGACCTGGGGGGTGCTGATTTCCGTGCGCGATGCCGGGGGGCCGATCTATGGCCTCATCGACCAGCCCTATATCGGCGAGCGGTTCGAAGGCGGGTTGGGCCGGGCGCAGATGGCCGGACCGATGGGTGCGCGCGCCTTGCGCTGTCGATCGCCACGCCCCTTGGCCGAGGCGATCGTGCTGTCCACCTTCCCCGAAGTGGGCACACCCGATGAGGGCGCTGCGTTTCATCGTGTGGCCCCCCGCGCCCGGCTGGTGCGCTATGGGATGGATTGCTACGGTTATGCGCTGCTGGCGGCGGGGCAGGTCGATCTGGTGATCGAAGCGGGCTTGCAGGCCTATGACGTGCAGGCCCCGATCGCGGTGATCGAGGCGGCGGGCGGCATCGTGACCGACTGGCAAGGGCGGCCCTGCCCCGAAGGCGGGCGCGTGATCGCGGCGGCCAATGCCGCGATCCATGCCGAGGCGATGGCGCTGCTGGCCGGATAGCGATCCTCGGCGCAAGGTCGGGGCGCGCTGGCCGGCATCGCTTGCAGAACGCAGCCGCCCCCCGCTGCGACGGCGCGTAAGGCCATCAAATCGGCATTGTGCCCGCAAGGTGCCCCGCTATTGTACGCGGGCGCGACTCCTTGACCTTTCTGTCGCGCCGGAGTCGGTGTCCTCCGAAAGGGTTTGGAGGGGCAATGTCGGAAATCCTGATCCGGGGGGCCGATGCGGTCGTGACCATGAACGCGGCGCGGGCCGAACTGGCCGGCGCAGACGTGCTGTTGCGCGACGGGGTGATCGCCGGGGTGGGGGCTGGGTTGGCCACTACGGGACGCATCGTATCAGCGGCAGGGTGCGTCGTGACGCCCGGGTTGGTGAACACGCACCATCATCTGTTCCAGACCCTGACGCGGGCGGTGCCGGGCGCACAGGATGCGCTGCTGTTCGGCTGGTTGAAGACGCTCTATCCGATCTGGGCGCGGTTCGGGCCGGAAGAGATGTTCGTCAGCGCGCAGGTCGGGCTGGCGGAACTGGCACTGACGGGGTGCACGATGACCTCGGATCATCTTTATCTTTATCCCCATGGGGCGCGGCTGGATGACACGATCGCCGCGGCGGCCGAAGTCGGTTTGCGGTTTCACCCCACGCGCGGCGCGATGACCATCGGCGAAAGTGCGGGCGGCTTGCCCCCCGACCGACTGGTGGAAGCCGAGGCGGCGGTTCTGGACGACATGATCCGGGTGATCGATGCGTTTCACGACGCATCCGAAGGTGCCATGCTGCGGGTCGGCCTGGCGCCGTGTTCACCGTTTTCCGTCAGCCGCGATCTGATGCGCGACACGGCGGTGCTGGCGCGGGACAAGGGCGTGATGCTGCACACCCATCTGGCCGAGAACGACGAGGACGTGGCCTATTCGCGCGCGCGCTTTGACTGTCTGCCTGGCGAGTATGCCGAAGGTCTGGGCTGGACCGGGCCGGATGTTTGGCATGCGCATTGCGTCAAGCTGAACGCGGCCGAGATCGCGCTTTTTGCGCGGTCGGGCACCGGGGTGGCGCATTGTCCCTGTTCGAACTGCCGGTTGGGGTCGGGGATCGCACCGGTGCGCGCGATGCGCGATGCCGGCGTGCCGGTGGGTCTGGGTGTGGACGGATCGGCATCCAACGACACGGGCAGTCTGGTGGGCGAGGCGCGCATGGCCCTGCTGTTGCAGCGGGTGTCGCGCGGGGCGGATGCGATGAGCGCGCGCGAGGCGCTGGAGATCGCCACCCTTGGCGGTGCGCGGGTGCTGGGGCGGACCGATTGCGGCGCGCTGGAGGTGGGGTTGCGCGCCGATGTCGCGGTGTGGGATGTGAGCGGAGTAGACACGGCCGGGTCGTGGGACCCGGTGGCGCTGCTGCTGGCGGGGCCCGCGCGGGTCAAGCACCTGTTCGTCGAAGGCCGGCAGGTGGTGGGCGATGGACAGATGCTGACGGTCGATCTGCCGCGCGTGATCGAACGGCAAAACCGGCTCGCGGTGAAACTGAGGGGGTGACATGTCACACAACTACGAGGCGCAGCGGAAAGATACCTACGCGACCTTCGCCCAGTCGAAGGGCGTCAAGCTGCCCAAGGAGGCGGTGGTCGATTTCATCTTCTTCATCGAAGAGTTGGACGCGGACTGGTCCAAGCTGGAACGGGCGCTGAAGGCCGAGGGATTTCGCCCGCGGCGGCTTGAAGATGGGGTGACGCTGATCGCGAGCTACGGACCGATGCCGGTCACCCCAGAATCGATCTGGTTGCAAGAGCGGACCGCGACGACGATCGCGCTCAAGCATGATTTCTATCCGGACGGCTGGGAACTGGCCGAGTGACCCGCCGGCCCTGACCGCATCCGCCGGTCCGATCGAGCGCACAGGAGCAGGACGGCCGAGCGGTTTTCTGGCCTTTGCGACCCGGATGCGCAGGGTGCATCGCCATCACCTTCGGTTCATCCGATGTTGCACCGCTGGATCGCCGCACGGCGGCTGGGTACGCTCTTGCAGGACGGCAGAGGAGCCTCGCGGTGACGGCAGCAGATGACATTGGGGCAAGACCGGACGGGCCGCGGACGCACGCGCATGGCACCGGTCTGCCGGTTCTGGCGATCGCCGGGCTTGTGGCGCTTGCCGCGCAGCATGGCGCCGATGGCCGGGTGCCGGTGCTGGCGCTGGTCGGCGTGGGGCTTGGGTTCGTGCTGTTCCAGTCGACGTTTGGATTTGCGGGCGCGTTCCGAGCTGTGCTGGAGCGGGGCGATGCATCCGGCTTCAAGGCGCAGGCGGTGGCGCTGGCCGTTGCCAGTGTGATCTTCTTTCCGTTGCTGGGGATGGGCGAGGTGTTCGGGCAGCGGCTGGGTGGGTTCAACGCTGCGGTCGGCGTGACCTTTCTGACCGGTGCCGTTTTGTTCGGCATCGGCATGCAGATCGGGGGCGGCTGTGCGTCGGGGACGCTGTTCGCGCTGGGCGGTGGCAATCTGCGGCTGGTGATGACGCTGCTGTTCTTCATCGTAGGGTCGGCGGTGGGGGCTGCGACCGTGCACTGGTGGTGGGGGCTTCCCCGTTTGCCGGCCTGGACCTCGCAGGGGGCGCTGGGCTGGCCGGTGGCCCTGGCGGTACACCTGACGGTGTTCGCTGCGGTGTGGCGGTTTGCGCCGGGTCGCGCGCCGGCGCTGAGGCCGTATCGCGGAAGCTGGCTGGGATCCTGGTCGCTGATCGCTGGCGCAATCGGGCTGGCCTTGCTGAACGGCGCGACGCTGCTGCTGGCGGGGCGGCCTTGGGGCGAGACGGCAGGCTTTGCCTTGTGGGGGTCGAAATGGGCGCTGTGGGCCGGGTTCGATGTGGCCGCCTGGCCTTACTGGCGGGGTGATCCCGGCCCGCTGACGGCATCGGTTTTTGCCGACATCACATCGGTGATGGATTTCGGCATCATCCTCGGGGCCACCTTGGCGGCGGTGGTTAGCGGTCGATTCCTGTGGCAGTGGCGGGTGCCGCCCGCCGCCTGGGCCGGGGCGGCAATGGGCGGATTTCTGATGGGCTACGGCGCGCGTCTGTCGGGGGGGTGCAACATCGGCGCATACTTTTCGGCGCTTGCGTCGGGCAGCGTGTCGGCCTGGGTCTGGGTGGTGGCGGCCTTTGCCGGAAGCTGGATCGGCTTGCGGCTGCGGCCGTGGTTCGGGCTGGCGTGATCCGCTTGTCGCAGGCCTGCACGCGGGCTAGGTCCCTTGGGCGCAACAGGAGAACGGATCGTGCAGCGTTGGAAAGACCTGGTCACCGGCGCGCTGGCCGTCGTGGCTATCGCCCTGTCCGTCTGGATGCTGGAGCGTGGGCGCGTAGGGGTTTCGATCGCCGATGTGGCGGTCGGAACGACGCCGGCGACTGTTTACCAACGCGCGGGGACAGCGGGGCCGTTGGTCGTGGTGGCGCACGGCTTTGCCGGGTCGCGGCAGCTGATGCGGGCCTATGCCCTGACGCTGTCGCAGGCTGGTTACCGGGTGCTCGCCTTCGATTTCGAAGGGCACGGCCGCAACCCGGTGCCGATGTCGGGGGACGTGAACGCGATCGAAGGCACGACGCAGCGGCTGGTGGACGAGACGCTGCGGGTTCTGGCCTACGGGCGTGGTCTGCCGGGGGTAGGGCCGAGTGTGGCGTTGTTGGGCCATTCGATGGCGACCGACATCCTCGCGCGGGCGGCGATCGCCGATGGCGGGGTCGATGCGGTGGTCGGCATTTCGATGTTTTCGCAGGCGGTGACGGCGGATCAGCCGGAGCGGTTGCTGGTGATCTCGGGTCAATGGGAGGGGATGCTGCGGGAGGCGGCGCTGCGGATGGCGCGGCTGGTCGATGCGGCGGCAGAAGAGGGCGAGACGGTCGGCACGGGAGATGCCGTGCGGCGGGTCGTGGTGGCGCCGGGGGTCGAGCATGTGGGCGTACTGTTCAGCGGCACGGCGCTGCGCGAGGCGCGGGCGTGGCTGGATGCGACGTTCGGCCGAGAGAGTGCGGGGCCGGTGGTGAAGCCGGGGCTGTGGGTGCTGCTGCTGTTGGGCGGGATCGTGGCGCTGTTCCGGCCGCTGGTGCGGTTTTTGCCGGGGGGTGGGACGCTTCGCATGGAAGATCTGGGACAAGCGGTGCCGGTCGGGCGGTTTCTGGCGGCGGTGCTGATCCCGACGGTCGTGGTGCCAGTCGTGGGTGTGCTGGTCTATCGCCCCTTCCTGCCTGTGCTGGTCGCGGATTATCTGATGATCCACCTCGCGCTGTTCGGGGCGCTGCAACTGGCGATCCTGCGGGTCTGGCCGTTGCCGCGCGTGGTCTGGCTGGCTGCGCTGGCGCTGGTGGTCTGGGGGGTGGCGGTGTTCGGGCTGGCGATCGACCGGTATGCAGCGTCGTTCGTGCCCACCGCCCAGCGGCTGGGCATCATCGCCGCCCTGGCGGTGGGCACGGTGCCGTTCATGATCGCCGATGCGTCCGTCGCGGTCGGCGGGTGGCGGCGGTTTGTGGCACGGCTGGGGTTCATCCTGTCGGTCACGGCGGCGGCGCTGTTGGATCTGGACCGACTGATGTTCGTTCTGATCATCCTGCCGGTGATCGTTCTTTTCTTTCTGGTGCTGGGGCCGCTGGGCCGGTGGGTGGCGCGGCACAGCGGGGCGGGTGCAGCCGGGTTGGGGCTGGGGGCGATTCTGGCCTGGGCACTGGGGGTCAGTTTTCCGCTGTTCGTCGCAGGCTGAGGGCCGCGACACCCCCTTGCCAAAACGCTGGTGCGGGCGGGCGTTCTGCCGCATGATGCGGGCTTGTCGGTTCGGGGGGACACGACAGACGCGCCGGTCTGCACAGCATTTGGGAGGATGCCATGCGAAGGATTGATGCAACCAGCCATTCCACCACCATCGAACGCGCCGTCTTGGGCAGCGACGCCGCCCGGTCTCCGCTTGTCGCGAGCTGGGCACGCTCGGCCCGCCTGCACGGGTTGGATCCGGCCAAGCGACGCCCACCCGAGCGGTTGACCCCCGCCGAACTGGTGCAAGCGCGCGACCGGATGGGGCCGATGATCCGGCTGGCGGCCCCGTCGCTGGACCGCCTGTTCCAGTCGGTCGGCGGGGTCGGGTGCTGCGTGCTGCTGGCCGACCGCGACGGCGTGCCGCTGGATCGGCGGGGGGCGGCCGTGGACGATCCCACCTTCGACGACTGGGGGCTGTGGCCGGGGACGCTGTGGTCCGAGGCGCAGGAGGGGACGAACGGGATCGGCACCTGCCTGGCCGAAGGGCGCGCGGTCACGATCCATCGCAACCAGCATTTCCTGACGCGCAACACGGTGCTGAGCTGCATGTCCGCGCCGATCTTCGATGCCAGCGGCGGGTTGGCGGGCGCGCTGGATGTGTCAAGCTGCCGGGCCGATCTGACCGAGGGTTTTGCCGCGCTGATCGCGCAGTCGGTGGCCGAAACCGCGCGGCGGATCGAGGCGGAGTCGTTTCTGGCCGCCTATGCGGGGGCGCGGATCGTGATGGTGCCCCGCTGCGACAAGTGGGGCGGGGACGGGATGCTGGCGGTCGATGCCGACGATCTGGTGATCGGCGCCAACCGGGTGGCGCGGGCTGCGCTGGGACTGTCGGGCGATCTGCGCCGCGCGCCGCGGCCCGCGTCGGATGTGCTGGGTCAGGACGGGCCGGATCTGCTGCCGGATGCGGAACGGGCGGTGCTGGCGCGGGCTTTGGCGCGGGCGGGGGGAAATGTGTCGGCCGCCGCCCGAGGCCTTGGGATTTCACGCGCGACGTTCCATCGCAAGCTGGGGTCCGGGCCGCGGCACTGACGCTTTTGGGGCCGCATGTGTCGCAGATGTGAGACGGGTAGCGCGTCAGGTCGGCCACCGCCCGGTTGACGGATGTTTGCCGGGTGCCATGTTTGCACGCAGAGGCTGCGAGGAGGCAGCCCATCTTTGGGAGGAGACACCATGAACAAGTTAGAACATTTCCGCACGTCCGCGTCGCCGTTCAAGACCAGTTACGGCAACTACATTGGCGGCAAGTTCGTGCCGGCCCGATCGGGCCGCACGTTCGACAACACCTCGCCCGTCACCGGTGAGGTGCTGTGCCAGATCGCCCGGTCCGAGGCGGCGGACGTCGAGGCGGCGCTGGATGCGGCACATGCGGCAGCCGGGGCCTGGGGGCGCACCAGCGTCGCCGAACGGTCGGTAATCCTGAACAAGATCGCCGACCGGATGGAACAGAACCTGTCGATGCTGGCGCTGGCCGAAACCTGGGACAACGGCAAGCCGATCCGCGAGACGATGGCCGCCGACCTGCCGCTGGCGATCGACCATTTCCGCTATTTTGCCGGCGTGATCCGCGCGCAGGAAGGGTCGCTGTCGCAGATCGACAACGACACCGTCGCCTATCACTTCAACGAGCCGCTGGGCGTGGTCGGCCAGATCATTCCGTGGAATTTCCCGTTGCTGATGGCGACCTGGAAGCTCGCCCCGGCGCTGGCCTCGGGCAACTGCGTGGTGCTGAAGCCGGCCGAGCAGACCCCGGCCAGCATCCTGATGTTTGCCGAGCTGATCGGTGACCTGCTGCCGCCCGGCGTGCTGAACATCGTCAACGGGTTCGGCCTCGAGGCGGGCAAGCCGCTGGCGTCCAGCAACCGGATCGCGAAGATCGCCTTCACCGGCGAGACGACCACCGGCCGCCTGATCATGCAGTATGCCAGCCAGAACCTGATCCCGGTGACGCTGGAGTTGGGCGGCAAATCGCCGAACATCTTCTTCAAGGATGTCTGCGACGCCGATGACGACTATTTCGACAAGGCGATCGAAGGCTTCGTGATGTTCGCGCTGAACCAGGGCGAGGTCTGCACTTGCCCGTCCCGCGCGCTGATCCACGAATCGATCTATGACCGGTTCATGGAAAAGGCGCTGGCGCGGGTGGCGGCGATCACCGCAGGCGACCCGCTGGACCCCACCACGATGATCGGGGCGCAGGCCTCGGAAGAGCAGCTGGAAAAGATCCTGTCCTACATGGACATCGGCCGCCAGGAAGGCGCCGAGGTGCTGGCGGGCGGGGCGAAGCGCGAAATGACCGGCGGGCTCGAAGGCGGGTTCTACATGCAGCCCACCGTGTTCAAGGGCCACAACAAGATGCGCGTGTTCCAGGAGGAAATCTTTGGGCCGGTGGTGTCCGTCACCACGTTCAAGGACGACGACGACGCGCTGGCGCAGGCCAATGACACGCTGTACGGTCTGGGCGCGGGCGTGTGGAGCCGGTCGGCCAACACCTGCTATCGCTTTGGCCGCGCCATTCAGGCGGGCCGGGTCTGGACCAACTGCTATCACGCCTATCCCGCCCACGCGGCGTTCGGCGGGTACAAGCAGTCGGGCATCGGGCGCGAGAACCACCTGAAGATGCTGAGCCACTATCAGCAGACCAACAACATGCTGGTCAGCTATTCGCCGTCGAAGCTGGGCTTTTTCTGATCTGACGGAGCGGGGGGGCTGTCTGCCCCCCCGCACCCCCCCGAGGATATTTATGAACAGATGATGGGTGAGCATGTGGACA
>JANNNU010000214.1:0-2005 GCA_031398695.1 Paracoccaceae bacterium
GCAATAGTCAAGCACGCGTGCGCCCGGGCGCAGCGGCAACGCCTCGACCACGGCTTGCGAGGCGGCATCCTGCAACTCGATCAGCCCGTCGGCATAGGCCTGGCTTGAATGGATTTTTCTCAAGTTCTCCGTGACTTCCAACGCAAAGTTCGCCAGTACGGATGGCCTCGTGCCGATGCCCTCGGCTGCCAGTGCGGCCTGGGCCTGCCTGCGCGTCGCCTTGCGCCGGTTGACCCGCACGAACGCCGGGGCCCGCCGGCGCATCGCCTGC
This sequence comes from Paracoccaceae bacterium, assembly GCA_031398695.1. Taxonomy (GTDB): domain Bacteria; phylum Pseudomonadota; class Alphaproteobacteria; order Rhodobacterales; family Rhodobacteraceae; genus JAIYDJ01. The sequence goes on from JANNNU010000214.1 coordinate 272, forward strand.
ATCACCAGATCGAAGTCGCTGCCCAAGGCATCCTGCAGGGCCGGCGCCAGCCAATCGGGGCAATCGAGGGCCTCCAGCCACTCAGGCGCGCGCGCCGTGTCGGCCGGCCCGACCGCAAAGGGCGCATGGCCGATACCATTAAAGAGTGCCCCTTCGTCACCGCCTGCCGCCCGCAACCCGCCGAGGATCAGTCCGCGTCCCGTCATGCCGCCCCCCAGCGCCGCAAAGCTGCGACGGCAGCGCAATGCATCGAACACCAGATCGCGCAGGGCCGCGCGGTCGCCGGAACCAGCAAACCGATGACCGCGCGCCCAACCGGTCAGCGCAGCCTCGACCGCGTCGCCGTCCAGAACCCGGTCGAGCACCTCGATCGCGGCGGCGAGCCGGGCGGCCGGGGTCACGGCAAACACCGCTGCGTTACGACCAAACCTGGCCCCACCTGATGCCTTCCGCGCACGTCACGCATGTCGCCCTCCGTTTCACCGGCTGCCTACCTGTGCGAACCTTCCGGTGCAACGCTTGACGTCTGGCAAGTGGCGCCCGGCTCGCCTAGGTTTGAGACATCGAGCGAAGGTGGCAAGGATGGCCGACACACCAGCAGGGTCGAACGACGACACGGGGCCAGACCACGGCCCCGCCGCACGGTCGACAGATGCGCAGCTGATCCCGGCCGCATCCGCATCGACCGCCGACGCGGCCGGGCCCGATCCGCGCCACCAAGGCCCCGCTGCCAAAGGCAAGGCGAAGGTGCGCCTGTCCGACATGCTGTCGGTCATTGCCAACGACAAAAGCCGCGAGCGGATTTCGATTGCCGACCTATTGGACGCGATGGATGCGCGGGCGATGGGGGCGCTGATCCTGATCTTCGCCTTGCCGAACGTGCTGCCGAGCCTGCCGGGCACCTCGGGCATCCTGGGACTGCCGCTGGTCTATCTGTCGTCCCAGATGATGCTGGGCCGCCTGCCGTGGCTGCCGAAGTTCATCGCCGACCGATCCCTGCCGCGCGACAGTTTCGCCGCCCTGATCGAACGGGTGGAGCCGTGGCTTGCCTGGTCCGAACGGTTCCTGCGGCCCCGGCTCAGCTGGCTCGTGCACGAACGGGTCGAGCGGTTGATCGGGGGCGTGGCGCTGCTGCTGTCGGTGATCCTGATCCTGCCGATCCCATTCGGCAACATGCTGCCCGCGCTCGCGCTGTGCCTGTTCGCCTTGGGTCTGATGGAACACGACGGCGTCTGGGTCATCGCTGGAGTTGTGGTCAGCGTGCTGGCCACCTCGGTCGTCGCGGGCGTGCTTTACGGCTTGGCAAAGAGCCTGATCTTCGTTTTGCAAGGCGCGTTCGGGTGACCTTCGCGGCCTGCGTAAACCCGAGCTGTGACACGGAAGCACTGAGCACCACGGTTGCGCGGTTCAGCTGACCCGATAATTGGGGCTTTCGCGGGTGATCTGCACATCGTGCACGTGGCTTTCCTTCAGCCCGGCCCCGGTGATGCGCACGAACTGGCAGTTCGCGCGCATCTCTGCGACCGTTGAACAGCCGGTATAGCCCATCGCAGCCCGCAGCCCGCCCACCATCTGGTGGATCACCGTGGCGGCAGAGCCCTTGTAAGGCACCTGCCCCTCGATCCCTTCGGGCACCAGCTTGTCGGACGCCGCGTCTTTCTGGAAATACCGGTCGGCCGATCCGCGTGCCATCGCGCCAAGGCTGCCCATGCCGCGGTAGGATTTGTAGGACCG
>JANNNU010000228.1:0-21088 GCA_031398695.1 Paracoccaceae bacterium
TCCCGAAGGCGGGCAGGATGATGATGTAGACTTCGGGGTGGCCGAAGAACCACAGGATGTGCTGGAAGAGCACCGGGTCGCCGCCGCCTTCGGGCTTGAAGAAGGTGGTGCCGAACTGGTGGTCGGTCAGCAGCATGGTGATGGCGCCCGCCAGGACCGGCAGAGACAGCAGGATCAGCCAGGATGTGACGAAAATCGACCAGGCGAACAGCGGCACCTTGTGCAAGGTCATGCCGGGCGCGCGCATGTTGAGGAAGGTGGTGATCATGTTGATCGCGCCGAGGATCGACGATGCGCCCGACAGGTGCACGGCGAAGATCGCGAGGTCGATGGCATAGTCGTCGGGGTCCTGGATCGACAGCGGGGGATACAGAACCCAGCCGCCGCCAAAGCCCGCCTGCCCGCCGGTGCCGGGCGCGAAGACCGACATGATGGCCAGCGCGGTGCCCGCGACATACATCCAGTAGCTGAGGTTGTTGAGCCGCGGGAACGCCATGTCCGGCGCGCCGATCTGGAGCGGCATGAAGTAGTTGCCGAAGCCGCCGAAGAGCGCGGGGATCACGACGAAGAACATCATCAGGATACCGTGGGCGGTGATCGTGACGTTCCACAGGTGCCCGTTCGAGGTGCAGGGTTCGGCCGCGTTGGCGACGAAGCGCATCCCCTCTTCGCACATATACTGCACGCCGGGGTTCATCAGCTCCATCCGCATGTAGACGGTGAAGATGACCGAGATCAGCCCGACGAACCCGCCGGTGAACAGATAGAGGATCCCGATGTCCTTGTGGTTGGTTGACATGAACCAGCGGGTGAAGAACCCCTTGGTTTCATGGTCGGTGCCGTGGATGGCTGCGTCGGCCATGGGTGCCTCCTGCGTGGGTGTGATCAGACGGTGCTGGACGGGACTCCGGTACCAGTGTTGAATGCGTTGTAGAATGCGACCGGCGGTGGGGCAATCTCTCACTTTGCCGCAGACCGACAAAACCTGCGCGGCGCGGCCAATCGGGTAGGGCAGTTTGTCGCACGCGCCGGGGCGACCAGCAGGGCGGAGGGGCCCAGCTGGCGCACTGCGGCGGCGGTCAGGATCGGGCGCGCGGTCGGACCATAGCCGAAGTCGGGATCGTGCAGCAGCCCCGGACAGGGGGCCAGCACCTGCAGGCGCTGAAACGCCGGCAACTGGCGCAGGATGTGGGGTCCGGGGGTAGACGCTTTCGGCCCAGGCACCGTTCGCGCACAGCACGGCATGACGCGGCAGCAGCAGCGCGTGGTAGGTGACCGAGCCGAGGCCGTGGGCGCGGGGCACCCCGCGCCAGCCCACGAGGTTCTTGGCCGCCGTCAGCATCTGGGTGCCCAGCGGCGTGCAGATCAGCATCCGGTGCTGCGGCGACACCACAAGGTCGCGGTTGGGCCTGGCGGCGACCCCGACCGGCGGCAGGCTGCCGGGACGAAAGACCACCTGGCGCTGCGGATGGTCCGCGCCGTCGAGCGCGATGTGCCGCGACGCCGACCACAGGATCGCATGGTCCTGCCCCACGATATCGCGGACTCTGTCGCCCGCGACCAGATTCCGCACCGGGCGCGAGGCCTGTGGCGTCAGGATCAGCGTGCCGTTGGCATAGCAGGGAAAATCGCGGCGGGTGTCGGTAAAGTCCAGCTCGCCGTCGTTGTCGCCCTGATCGGTTTGCCCGACCGCATCGGCGCCGTTGCCGTTGCCCGACAGCGACGAGAACGTGCCGGGATGATCCCCGCGGATGTTCAGAAGAAACGTCGCCATCGCTGGTCCTGTTTCCGCAATCCCCAAGCCAACCCCAAGGCCATGCCAGTGCAATGCATGGATTTGGGGCAAGATTGGGTCAGGCCAGTGAAGGTCTGGTTAACGACGTAACGATCAGCCGCCGAAGGCCCGTCCGAAACCGCGCATCAGCGCGGCATCGAGATCGGCCATGCTGACGGGCAGGCCAAGATCGACGAGGCTGGTGACCCCGTGACCGGTGATGCCGCAGGGCACTATGCCGTCGAAATGGGTCAGGTTTGGCTCGACGTTGATCGAGATGCCGTGAAACGACACCCACCGGCGCAGTTTCACCCCGACGGCGGCGATCTTGGCCTCGGACGGGGTGCCATCGGGATTGGCGGGGCGATCGGGCCGGGTGACCCAGACGCCGACGCGGCCGGTGCGGCGTTCGCCCTTGACGTTGAACTCGGCCAGCGTCGCGATCACCCAGCTTTCCAGCGCGCAGACGAACTGCCGCACGTCGCGGCCCCGCGCGCCCACGTCGAGCATCACGTAGACCACCCGCTGCCCCGGTCCGTGATAGGTGTACTGCCCGCCACGCCCGGCGGCGTGAACGGGAAAGCGGTCGGGGTCGGTCAGATCGGCCGGTTTCGCTGACGTGCCTGCGGTGTAAAGCGGCGGGTGTTCCAGCAGCCAGATCGCCTCGGGCGCGGTGCCATCGGCGATCGCGGCCGCCCGCGCCTCCATTGCCGCCAGCGTGTCGAGATAGGGCGCAAGGCCGGGCAGGATGGTCCATTCGACGGGGGGCATGGCGTCTTTCGGGCGGGGCGCAAGAATGCTTTGGAACGGCGGGGACTGTGGTAACATTTTCCGCGGTGATTCCAGTGTGGAGGACGGTGCCTTGAAAACGAAAACATTTGCAACGGTCTGTGTCATGACGTCGCTGATCGCGGGCCATGCAGCCCCGGTGCAGGCCGACAACGGATTGGTGGGCGGAATTGTCGGCGGCATCATTGGCGGCGTGATCGTGAACGAAGCCAACAAGAACCGGAACACCACGACCCGCACGACGCGGTCCACCTCGTCGTCTTCGGTCAGCTCTGCCCAACGCGAGGAAAATCGCCAGGTGCAGACGGCGTTGAATTATTTCGGGTTTCCGGTCGGAACGCCGGACGGGTCGATCGGGCCGAAGTCCAGGGCGGCGATTTCGGAGTATCAGGTGGTGCTGGGCTATCCCGCCACGGGCCAGTTGACCCAGTTCGAGCGCGAATTCCTGATCAATTCCTATTACCGCGCGCAGGCCGGGGGGGCTGCCACCTATCAGGTGATCGCGACCAACCCGATGGGCGCGCGCGGGCTGCTGTTGACCTATCGCGACGACCAGTTCGGCACCTCGCCGCAGGGCGGCACCGCCGGCGTTGTGGCCGGCTCGCCCCCGGTGCTGGCGGCACCCCCCGTCTTGGCAGCACCTAGCGTGCCGGCGCCCGTTCTGGCTACGACCGTGCCTGCCGCGCCCGCGACCGCCGTTCCAGGTCTGCCGGTGGCGGCCGCCGTCACCGCACTGCCGGCGCTGGCGCCGATCGTGCCAGCGCCTGCCGCCATAGAACCGGTGCCTGCAGCGCCGACCGCGGCCGCGCCCGACGCGGTTGCCGCCGCGCCTGCCGCTCCGGCTTTGCCGACGTTCATGGCGCAGGAGGCCACGCAAATCTCGCTTGCTTCGCACTGCAACAAGATCAGCCTGTTGACCAACACGAACGGCGGCTACACGACCGTCGCGGCGTTGCAGGACCCCAACTTTGCCCTGAGCGAGCAGTTCTGCCTTGCGCGGACCTATGCGATGGCGGCGGGCGAGGAGTTGGCCGGCAAGGTGATCGGCGCCACGCCGGCGCAGATCGCCGAGCAGTGCGCCGCCTTTGGTCCGGTTCTTGCGACGCAGGTCGCCGCGCTTTCGGTCGAACCGCGCGACGCGTTGATCACCTCGGCTTCGAATTTCGCCCAAGGCAGCGGCATGGCACCCGACCAGCTGGCCGCCACGGCGAAGATCTGCCTGGGGGTCGGCTATACCACCGACAAGCAGGACGTGGCGATCGGATCGGCGCTGTTGCTGACCGCGCTGGGGGAAAAGGGTTATGCCGAACTGATCGGGCACCATCTGTCGCAGGGGTTCGGCACCGGCCAGCGCGGCGATCTGGCGTTGGCCTGGTATGAAACCGGGCTGGAGGCCGAGGCGGCGGGGGCGGCGGTGTTTGCGCCCGGTCTGCCGGACCGGTCGGCGTTGATCCGCAAGGCGGCCTATTCGGTCGCGGGTCAGTCCGAGCCCGACAGTGCGGCGCCGGTCTTGCCGGCCTTTTCGCTGACCCCGTCCGCACCGGCAGCAGCGCCCCCGGTGGCCCCGACGGGCACCGGCAATCCGTAAGGCCCCGCCGCGCCAGACGGGGACGGGCGACGTGCGGGGTCGGCCGTCCCGTCTGGCAGGCACCTTTGCGGGACCGGCGGCCGGGCTTTGCCGGGTTTTTCGCAAAGGCCCCCTTTTCTTCGCGATGCAGGGAGGCTAGACAGCGTCTGCCTACCTGAAGATCACGTGCGGATGTGGCGGAATTGGTAGACGCGCAGCGTTGAGGTCGCTGTGGGGTAACTCCCGTGAAGGTTCGAGTCCTTTCATCCGCACCATTTCACTCAGCAAGACCGGCGAAGATACTTCCCGCCTCGGGCGCGCAACCGATCGGATCATTCCATCGCAGCCGTGGATGACCCGCGCCCCGCCGGGCGCAGGTCAGGGGCACGGCAACCGCCCTAGAACGCGAAGAAGTCGGCGTTGGTCAGCGTTATGTTCACCCCGATGGTGGCAAAGTGAACCTTGGCCCCGGCCCCGGTGCCATCCGCATCGAAGAACAGACGGCCGGTGTCGATCTCGTACAGGATCCGGTCGTTGGCGTCGGCCGCATCGCCCGACATGTTGCGCACGAATGCGGTCGCGCTGAGCGTGCCGGCGGCGAGCCCGGTGAACACCGCGTTTTCGAGCCGGATCGTGTCGGCCACCGAGTTGAAGTCGGTGATCTGGTCGATGTTGGTTGCCCCCAGCGCAGTGCTGAACACGAAGGTGTCGGATCCGGCGCCGCCGGTCAGCGTGTCGTTGCCCGCAGCGCCGTCCAGCGTGTTCGCCGCCGTGTTGCCGTTGATCGTGTTGGCTTGCGCGTTGCCGGTTCCGTTGATGTTCGCCGAACCGGTGAGGCTGAGCCGTTCGAGGTTCGCACCAAGCGTGAAGGTGGCCGAGGACTGGACGGTGTCGGTGCCCTCGTTGGCGTTTTCGATCACCGTGTCGCCACCGTCGATGGTGTAGATGTCGTTGCCCGCGCCACCCAGCAGGGTGTCTGCACCGCCCGCGCCGCTGAGCGCGTTGTCGGCACCGTTGCCGGTCAGGCGGTTCGCGCCGGTATTGCCCTTGCCGCTGATCGCGGCGCTGCCGGTCAGCGTCAGATGTTCGATGTTGGCGCCCAGCGTGAAGTTGGCCGAGGCTTGCACGGTGTCGGTGCCCTGGTTGGCGTTTTCGGTGACCGTGTCGCTGCCGTCGCTGATGTAGAGGTCATCGCCAGCGCCGCCCAGCATCGTGTCGGCGCCGCCCGCCCCGTTCAGGGTGTTCGCGGCGGTGTTGCCGGTCAGCCGGTTGGCCAGCGTATTGCCGGTGCCGTTGATCACGGCGCTGCCGGTCAGCGTCAGGTTTTCCAGGTTCGGCCCCAGCGTGAAGCTTGCCGAGGATTGCACCGTGTCGATGCCCTGGTTGGCGTTTTCGGTCACGGTGTCGCCGCCGTCGATGGTGTAGATGTCGTTGCCACCGCCGCCGATCAGGGTGTCGGCCCCACCCGCACCGCTGAGCGCGTTGGCGGCGCTGTTGCCGATCAGGACGTTGGCCGCCGTGTTGCCCTTGCCATTGATCGCGGCACTGCCGGTCAGGGTCAGGTTTTCAAGGTTTGCGCCCAGCGTATAGCTGACCGACGATTGCACGGTGTCGTTGCCTTCGTTCGGGTTCTCGATGATGGTGTCGCCGCCGTCGGTGATGTAGATGTCGTCGCCGTCGCCGCCGATCAGTGTGTCGGACCCGCCGGTGCCGGCCAGCGAATTGCGGCCGTCGTTGCCGGTCAGGCGGTTGGCCAGCACGTTTCCGATCGCGTCGATCGACAGCGTGCCTGTCAGCACCAGGTTTTCCAGATGCGCCCCCAGCGTGAAGCTGGCCGAGGATTGAACGGTATCAATGCCTTCGTTTGCGTTTTCGCTGATCGCATCGCCGCCATCAGTGGCGTAGGTGTCATTGCCGGTGCCGCCGAACATTGTATCCATCCCCGAGCCTGCCGACAGGAAATCCGCCCCCGCTCCGCCCAAAAGCCTATCATTGCCCGCAGCGCCGCTCAACGTATTGTCGCCCTTGTTTCCCGTCAGAACGTTGTTGCCGGCGTGCCCGGTCAGGTTCAGATCGCCCACGCCCAGCAGGGTTGCGTTGGCCACCCCGGACACCAGCGTTGCCGAGGCGGACAGTTCGAGTCGCCAAAGATCGTCGGCCCCCCTCACGAGGTCGAGCTTGCCGTTGCCCAGCGAGACGTCCATCGTCAGGGTGGCCAGCGTGGCCGTTGCATCGCCGACGCTGACTGACACCGCGCGCGAGGGGGCGACCCCGACCGAATAGCCGCCCGCAGCCTCGCTGACATCGCGGATGCCCGCGGCGGTGACGATGATCCCCGACAGACCTTCGCCGATGCCGTAGAAGGCGTCGTTGTCGCGGTCGTCATAGGCGACGCCGGTCACGAACACCGTGGTGCCGGAATAGGCGAACTTTTCGGTCAGCATCGAGGCGTTGTAGGTCGTGCCGTTCTGGGTGAATTCGCCCGCGACCTGGGCGATGCCGATCTCGCTCATGTCGGCGTCCATCGTGTTGACGCGGTGGCTGGTGCTAAGAAACAGGCTTTGATGGTGCTGTTCGATGGCGGCTTCCAGATCGACCGCGGTGGTTGACAGCATCAGACCCAGGTTTTCAGCCCAGCCCCATGATCCCGCAAACTGATAGCCCGCCGCCGCCATGCGGTCGCCGGCGCTGCTGCCGCCCCCGCCGCTGTGGCTGAACACGTCGTTGGCCAGCATCCATTCCGAATGGCTTTGCGCGGCACCCTCGAGATCTTCGTTCGGGGCCAGCACCTGCATCGCGTCGCTGCTGATCGTGCCGGGTGCCAGACCCTGGTTGAGCGAGATGCCATAGCGGGCCGCCTCGGCCTCGGGGTCCAGACGGGCGCGGTTGATAAGTTCAAGCTCGTATTGCTCTGCGGCCGCCAACGCCATGTCACCTGTCACCTCTGTAGCGGGATGCCTGTCCCGGATGCTGCGTCCTTGGATCCCGAAGCGGCACCGACACGCCTGTGCCGACCCGTTCAGGGCGCTGCCAACGCTGAGGTGAAATTATTGACGCATCGTGGCGAATCACGGGCGTTTGTGTGTTTTGCAAGGAAAGATGGCTGGTTTTGTGCGCGTTGCGAGCCGCAGCGACGGGCGATCAGGGTAGGATGGCGAGCCAGCCCCAGATCGTCAGGATCGATAGTGCCGTGGCGATCAGCACCGACGAGGCGGCGACGCGTTTTCCGACGCCGTAAAGATGTGCGAACATGTAGGCGTTCACGCCCGGCGCCATCGCGCCCGTCACGACGGCCGAGCGCAGGCCCGCCGTGTCAAGATCGAAGGCGCGGGCGACCCCGTAGGTGATCGCCGGATGCAGGATCAGCGACGCCGCGCAGACCATGGCGATGGTCGCGCGGTCGCCTTCGGGGCGATAGCGCAGCAGCACCCCGCCCAGACCAAACAGCGCCGTCGGAATGGCGGTGCCGGCCATCATCTGCACCGCCGCCGAGGCCACGCCCGGCAGCGGCAGGCCCGACAGGTTGACGACGAAGCCAAGGGTGATGCCGATCACCAGCGGTTGGCTGAAGATCGCGCGCCCGACCTGCAGCGCCAGCGCCGGGGCCGACAGGCCCTGACCGCGCGAGCGGGCCCACTCCATCAGGCAAATCCCGAACCCATAGAGCAGCGGCGCGTGAAACGAGAGGATGGCATAGTTGCCTTGCAGCGCCGCCGTGCCGTAGGCGCGTTCGGTGATCGGCAGGCCAAGTAGCAGTGAGTTCGAGAACAGGCAGCAAAACCCGATCGCGACGGAATCGGTCAGCGGGCGGTCGAACAGCAGCCTTGCGCCAAAGAACCCCGCCGCAAAGCCCGCAAAGGCCCCGGCATAGAAGCTGACCAGCAGGCCGGCGTTGTAGGCGGCCCCGAGATCGAGGTTGGCGATCGACCAGAACAGAAGGCAGGGTGCCGCAAAGTTCTGGGCATAGCGCATCACACCGTCCACGGCGGTTTCGGAAAACAGGCCGAACTGCGCCGCGGCATAGCCGAACCCGATGATCAAAAAGACCGGAAGGATGACGTCCAGAAGCGCGGTCAATCCGGCACGTCGTGGTGAAGTGTCATCCCGTCATGCGCGGGCACGACATGGGCCGGCAGTTCGGCCAGCAAGGTCGCATGGTCGAGATCGACGTGCATGTTGGTCAGCACGGCGCGGGCCGGTCTGGCGCGGGCGATCCAGTCCAGCGTCAGGGCGAGGTGCGCGTGCGTCGGGTGCGGTTTGCGGCGCAGGGCATCGACGATCCAGGTCTGCAGGTCGTCGAGGTGCGGCCAGCTTTCCGGCGGAATTTCCACCGCGTCCGGCAGATAGGCCACCGGGCCGATGCGAAACCCCAGCGCGTCCATCGCGCCGTGTTCGGCGCGAAACGGGGTCAGGGTGACGGCACCGCCCGCGCCGTGGATCGTCACCGGCCCGTCGATCGTGTGCATGTTGAGGATCGCGGGATAAGGCGACCCGTCCGGCTGGATGAAGGCGTAGCCGAACCGCGTCAGCAGCGCCTCTTGTGTCGGGCCGTCAGCCCAGACCGCGAGCCGTGCCCTGGTGTTGAACACGATCTGGCGCAGATCGTCGATGCCGTGCACATGATCGGCGTGCGAATGGCTGTAGACCACTGCATCGAGCGTGCCGATCCCTGCGTCCAGCAACTGCTGGCGCATGTCGGGCGAGGTGTCGATCAGCACGGTGGTGGTCCCGTGGGGCGTGGTGCGCTGCACCAGAAGCGAGCAGCGGCTGCGGCGATTCTTGGGGTTTGCGGGGTCGCAGTCCCCCCAGTCGTTGCCGAGGCGCGGCACGCCCCCCGACGATCCGCAGCCGAGGATGGTGCAGGTCAGCGTCGCCATCAGCGGCGGTCCGGCGCCGCAAGCACGGCCACGTCCGGTGACGGTGCGACCGTGGCCTTGGTGAACAGGCGGTCGAAGTTGGCGGAGGTCTGCGCCGCGAACGCGATTTCGGTCATGCCATACAAGGCCGCGCCGGTTTTGGCCGTGAAGGCGGTGTAGGCCGGCTCGTTTCGTTTGCCGCGATGCGGGATCGGGGCGAGGTAAGGGCTGTCGGTTTCCAGCAGGATGCGGTCAGGGGGTGCACTTGCGAAGATGTCGCGCAACTCCTGCGATTTTGGGAAGGTCGCGATGCCCGACATCGACAGATAGAACCCGAGGTCGAGCGCTGTGCGCGCCAACGCCGCGCCAGAGGAAAAGCAGTGCATCACGCAGCCGAACGGCGCGACCCGCATGCCTTCGGTCAGGATCGCCGCGATGTCGTCATCGGCGGCGCGTGCGTGAATGACCAGCGGCAGGCCGGTGATCTGTGCGGCCTCGATATGCAGGCGCAGCGAGGTTTTCTGGATCGCGGCGGTGTCGGCGGTGTAGTGGTAGTCGAGCCCGGTTTCACCGATGGCGACGAATTTCGGATGCCGCGACAGGGCGACCAGCGCGTCGACAGTGACCAGCGGTTCTTCGGCTGCGCTCATCGGGTGGGTGCCTGCGGCGTAGAACACGCCCGGATAAGCCTCGGCTATGGCGCGTACACGGGGCTCGTGGCGCAGGCGGGTGCAGATGGTGACCATGCGGGACACGCCCGCGGCATGGGCACGCCCGATCACGTGGGGCAATTCGTCGGCAAAATCGGGGAAGTCCAGGTGACAGTGGCTGTCGACGATTTCGGGCGCAACAGGCGAGGGCTGGGGCTGGGGGTGATCGGTGTTCGGGGTCGGATACATCGGGGTCACCTTTGGGCCAGCAGGCTACCCGCCGTCTCGTCGATCTTGAGAACCATATCCATCAGAAGGGCAGCAGGGTCAAGGTTCACCGCCTTGCCGCGCCGGGCCCGGTTGCCCAGCGATTGCGCCAGATCGGCCCAGGCGCGCGCGGCGTGCGGGTCGGGCGACAGGCGGGCAATCAGGGCTGACTCGCCGGGGGCGGCCTCGGGCGGGGTGTGCCCGGAGCTGCCCGCGCGGGCGAGGCGGGCCAGAAACAGGTCGAGCAGCGTCAGGATCAGATCGAACTTCGGCGCATTGGCGCGGCCCTGGCCGATGTCGGTCAGCGCCAGGGCGCGGGGGCGGTCGAGGCGGGGCAGGGTGGCAAACGCGGCGACCAGCCGGGCATAAAGCGCAAGGCCGTCGGTGTTGGTCAGCCGGAACGCCTCGCCCACCGAACCGCCGGCGAGTTCGGCCAGGGCGGTGCGATCAGCGGGGTCGACCGTGCCGCCGGCCGCGGTCAGGGCGTCCGACAGATCTTGCGCAGACAGCGGGGTCAGGCGGAGTTCGCGGCAGCGCGAGCGGATGGTGGGCAGCAGGCGGAACGGGGCGTGCGACAGCAACAGGAAAGTGACGCCGGCCGGCGGCTCTTCCAGCAGTTTCAACAGCGCATTCGCGGCGTTGGGGTTCAGGTCGTCGGCCGCGTCGATGATGCAGACGCGGTGGGTGTCATCGGTGGTCTTGTGCTGGAAGAAGTCTTTCAACAGCCGCACTTCATCGACCGTGATGATCTGCGAATGCGCCGTCTCTGCCGCATTCAGGCCGCGGCGCAGCAGGAAAAGGCCCGGCTCCGACAAGGCGCGCAGCCGCCGGGCGACCGGGTGATCGTGGGGTATGTCCAGGCTTTGCGGCGGTGGCGGGGCAAACATGCCGCCGTCGTCGGGGGGCGTGGCGAGCAGGAACAGGGCGATCTTCCAGGCCAGGGTGGCCTTGCCGATGCCTTGCGGGCCGGTGATCAGCCAGGCGTGGTGGGCGCGTCCCGACCGATGGCTGTCGAGGAAGTCGGCCTGCGCCGTCTGATGGCCGAACAGATGCGCCGTCTCGCGGGGATGGGGCGCGCCCTCGATCCGGTCGGGTTCCGGAAAATCGGCAAGGTATACCGAAGGCATGGCCTACACCCCCAGATGGGCGCGGGCGCGCGACAGCACGGCCGCAGCGACCGCATCGGCGTCGCCTGCGCCGTCGATCACCGCAAAGCGCGCCTGCTGGCGTGCCAGGTCCAGAAATCCTGCCCGCATCGCGGTTTGCAGGGTCAGGCCCATCTCCTCGAACCGCTGTTCCAGCCCGGCGCGGGCCACGGCACGCGACAGACCCAAGGCGGGGTCGATGTCGATCAACAGCGTCAGGTCCGGATCGACGCCGATCATCAGGTCGTGCAGGCGGTTCACCGTGTCCAAGTTGCCGCGCAGACCCTGATACATGCGCGTGCTGTCGGCGAAACGGTCGGTTATGACCACTTCGCCGCGGTCGAGCGCCGGTCGGATGGTCTTTTCCAGATGGTCGCGGCGCGCGGCGGTGAACAGCAGCGCCTCGGTCTGCGGCGACCAGCGGTCGGGGTCGCCCTGCAGGACCAGACGGCGGATGTCTTCGGCCCCCGCAGAGCCCCCGGGTTCGCGGGTCAGGGTGACGGGCAGGCCAAGCGCGCGCAGGCTATCGGCAAGCAGCCGCGCCTGGGTCGACTTGCCCGATCCGTCGATGCCTTCGAGGCTGATGAACCGTCCGGTCATCGGGGGGGCCGTCAGCTGGCCGGACCCGCGTCCACATAGGTGGCCTTGAGGTGCAGGGCCGCGGCCGTCAGCCGGGTCATGAACCCGCCGCGCCCCACGTCCGTCTCGGCCATCAGGGCAACGCGCTGTTCGGGCAGGTCGGGGATCTTGATGACCAGTTCGGCGACCTGCGCCCCCTTCGCGATCGGCGCGCTGAGAGGGCCGGTGTAGACTACCTCGGCCTGCACGCCATCCTGAACCAGCGCCGGCACCAGCACCCGCAGATCGGCCGCGGGCACCAGACCGACGGTTTCGGCGTCGCCCATGAACACGTCCGCCTCGGCCAGCCGGACCCCGGCCTTGACCACGGTTTTCAGCGCGAATTGCCGAAATGCCCAGGCGGTGATCTTTTCGGCCTCTTCGGCGCGGGCCGCGTCCGAGGCTAACCCCGAGATCACGAAAATCACCCTGCGGTCGCCCTGCTTGACCGACCCGGCAAGACCATAGCCCGCCTCGGTCGTGTGGCCGGTTTTCAGGCCGTCGGCACCGATGCCAAGATCCAGCAGCGGGTTGCGGTTGAAGGCGTTGGCCGGGGCGCGGTCCTTGTAGTTGAATTCGGTTTCGGCAAACAGCGGATAGTATTCGGGAAATTCCTCGATCAGGCGGCGCGACAGCATCGCGATGTCCTTCAGGCTCATCCGGTGGTTCGGGTCCGGCCAGCCTGACGAGTTGGTGAAGGTCGAGTCCATCATCCCCAGCGCGCGGGCGCGGGTGGTCATCTGGGCGGCAAACGCCTCGTCGCTTCCCGCCAGCCCCTCGGCCACCACGATGCATGCATCGCCGCCCGAGTTCACGATCATGCCGTGCAGCAGGTCGTTCACGGTGGGCCGGTCGCTTTCCTGCAGATACATCGTCGAGGCGCCCCGCGCCGTCATCTCTGTCGCGCGGGCAGAGACGGGGAAGGTGGTGTCCATCGTCACGCGCCCATCCTTCAGCGCTTCGAACAACATGTTGATGGTCATCAGTTTCGACATGGAGGCCGGCGGCAACGGGACATTGCCGTTCTTGTCCATCAGCACGGTGTGGGTCGTCATGTCATAGACCCAGGCCGACGTCGCCGCCGTGTCAAACGCGCGGCCCGCGCCTGCCGTCACGAACGGGGCTGCGAGCACGACTGCGATCAAGGTCAGGGTCCGGCGTATCTGCAGGCGCATGGGCGGCAGCTCCGATCAGGTCAGCGTTTCAGGATGTAGGCGTCGACGAAGCCCGCGGATTTCACCGATGCCAGGGTTGCGCCGTCGCCGCGTGCGGTCACGCTCCAGAACGCCTTGCCTTGGGTTTCCTCGCGGCGGACGTCGGCGGTGATGGCTGACTTTGCCAGCGTGTCGGCGGCGCGTTTGGCATTGGCCTCGACCGAGAAGATGCCGATCTGGATCAGCTGGCCGCCGGTGGACGGGGAGGATGCGGAGGGGGAGGACGCGGACGGGGCGGGTGCGGACGAGGCGGCTGCCGACGGCGCCGGTGCGGTTTGCACCGCCGGTTGACGGGTTGCCCCGATGATGCCGCCCGGGATCGGCTTGCCTTCTGCCTCGTCGATCGCGGCCGAGGCGATGGCGGCGGTGTCCAGCGGGGTCGTTTCCACCGTTTCGGCGGCGTCCAGAATGGGGTTCGAGGCGTCAGGCGGGGGTGCCGCGACATCCTCGCGGCGCAGCGCGGTGACTTGCAGGCCGGCGGGCTGCCCGGCCAGAAGCCCCAGCGCCGCGGCGGCATCGGACGAGATCTGCAACGGCGGGCCGGGATTGTCGCGTTCGCGCCGAAACAGCGCTCCGATCACGAACTTGCCGTTTTCGGTGTTGCGCAGGATCACCCGTTCGGGATCGACCGCATCCGGCGAGGCGACCCAGACGCCGCCCAGCGATGGGCGGCCATCCCACAACGCCTGATCGGTCACCTGAAACACCTCGGGCGCCTCGACGTCGCGGTCCACCAGCTTGACCGACGTGGCCTGCGTGACCCCGTCCTGCGCTGCCGTGTCGCCGCCGGTCGCACCGGCCTTGAACAGGCCCGTGCCCGGCTCGCATCCCGCAAGAACCAGCCCCACTGCCGACATCAGGGCGATCCGCCCAACCGTTGATCGTGCCATTTCCAGCCCCCATTGCCCGCGCGCTCTGCGTCGCGCTTGTCTCAATCCCGCCCCTGCCGGCGGGTCCTGCCCTGACGCAAGGCATGGCCTGCGTTTGTTGCACCATATCGCCTGCCCGAGCGGCTGGAAAGTGGAGCCGAGGCATTCGGCGGATTTCTCCGTGTCAAAAATCCGCGCGTGCCCTTCCCGAATCGTCACGTCTCCGTTACGCGCACCGTCACTGTGCCGCCGGGCGCTCGGGCGCTGAGTCGTATCCTGGTCCGGAACCGCGTCCGTCCACCCGGACGCTGCACGGCACCGCGCGCGGGACGGTAGGGAAGTGTGGCCGAGTGGTTTAAGGCTCTAGTCTTGAAAACTAGCGTGCGGGGAACCGTACCGTGGGTTCGAATCCCACCGCTTCCGCCACTTGCCCTCGCGAACCTGTTCTCCTGATCTGGCTGCGGTCAGAATTTCCCGTTGTTTTGAAGGGTTATGGGTGTGGGGCTGAGCACCGGCCTCTGCGCCAAGAGGCTAGGGAGCGTTCTCTTAGGGCAGGTATTCTCTGGACCCGATGACTGCGCCATTTCGGTGTTCAGCTTGTAAGACGTTGCAAAGTAACGGCTTTCAGGAACTCTGAATTGGGGTTGGATCGGAGTGGCGTCCGCAGGTCTTGGGACTGATGTCGAACCTTGGCTGTTGCATTTGAAGGATCGGCTCGAAAGGCAGGTGAGGGCGGCAACCAGCCTGACGGCTGTGCAGCACGCCACATGCAGCATTGAGCCAAAGCCGCCAGTCGGACGTCACGCAGCATTTTCCATTGATCATCGACGTGGACGGCGGAAATCCGACTGAAGACAGCGCGGCAAGGCAACTGCGGCGAACCAACAAGAGCGGTTAATCGGATGTAGTTTGGCGAGATCTCCCCCAACTCAACCGCAAAGTTCGAAGCGGGCTGCGGAAGGTGAAACACTGGACCGGCAGACGGATCTGAAAATCTATCGTCTTTGCGGTAACAATCCTGCACGAACCACTGATTTTGTAGACAATAGCTGCATAAAGTGGCAGAAAAAGTTCGTAGCGTTTAACTCTTCCCTAATCCCTGCCGCGGAAGGCAACGTCTATCCATGAGAGGTATTAAATGACCCTGACCAAAACTCCACTCACCCCGCCCCGTGATTTCGGATTAGGAGACTTCCACTTTTCTGTGTTGGGGCCTCATTGTGCAGAAGAAGATTTTGCAGCCGTCACATCGTCTGAGTCATATTTGGCTGGCCTTTTTGGCAGTGAATGGCCTGTAGGCATCACATGGGACAAGAACTACAGCGACTTGGTGCGACATGCTCAAGAGTTCGATAGTGAGTTTGCATTTGCCTGGGTTGTCCGCAACGAAAGCGGGGTCTATCTGGGATGCTTCTACATTTGCCCAAAAGATGAAATGCGTGGGAGCGGAGAGGCGTACCTCTGGTTCAGGAAAAGCGAAACGTCGCCGGAACGTATCGATACTGCTGTCAGCTTGATTAAGAATTGGATGGCTGGCATCGGCTTTGCCCCCGAACGTTTCCCCATCATCACGCCAGCGTAAGGATCACTTTAAAGTAGCGATATTGCTTAGTTAATCAGCGTATATTAAGTCGCGCGAAGATTATCGACTTAAAAAGCAGCTCGTAGCTTCGCCAGCCGACATGATCCTCCTTAATTGGCTCGAATTCTGCTCCCGACAGTCCCGAGAAATTCCCTAGAGAGAGTAATCTATTCCAGAGTCGCTGGAGGTTTTAGTGGCCGTCCTGCTGATGGCAACGTTCAAGACGGACAGCGACAACGCGTAAAGAATCGCAGCCTTCCAGCCAGTGGATGCGCAATCCTGACTGCTGCAAAGGCAGATAAGCTTCGTCTTGGGCCAGTTAAAGATCTGACCGATTGATGCCGGCGCTCAGGACTTCGCAATAGGCCTGCATTGCGATCTCCCGGGTTTCAATCAGTGCAGCGAGTCGGATTGGACCGAAGCTGAGCTGCACCCGGGCAGAGCTCAGATGAAGGCGGCAGTGACAGCAAAGCGGCCAAGAAAGAACAGATGTTCAATGCCAAGCCCCAGCGGCCGACCTCGGATGCACAAAACCGCTTGACTGGGGCAACCCCATTACCGAAGTCCTGACCAAAGCGCGCGCCAACGAACATCTCATGGACTGACTAAGGTCAGTTTGAACCGGCCGGTCTTGCAGCTTGTGAGATACGTTGAAACTTCTTGCGATAGGTGGCCGGAGAAATTCCCGCACCGCGCTTAAAAATCCGTCGGAATGACGCTGGGTCATCATAGCCCACCATCGTGCCGATTTCATCGATCGAAAGAGCGTTGGTTTCCAGCATCTGTTTAGCTTCCTCGATCCTGAGGGCCTGAACATACTCGATCGGTGCAAATCCCGTCGCCGCGCGAAAGCGGCGCGAAAAGGTACGGGCGTTCAGGCCCGAGCGTTGGACCATCCGCTCGACTGGCTTTGCATCGGCGTAGTTGTCGGCGATCCACATTTGACAATCGGAAACTGCTCGGTCTGCAGATTCCATCGGGCGTGTCATTACAGAATATGGCGACTGACCTTCTGAATGCCCGCTGATGAGAAATATCTTCGCTGTTTCGATGGCTTGCCGATATCCGCAGAACCGGGCAATCAGATAGATTGCTAGATCGTGCCAGGCACTTACCCCACCAGCGGTCACGATACGGTCGCTCTCGGCAGCAAGACACAGGACGGACTCACTGCGGAAGGCGACTTTGGGGTAATGTCGTTGGAACATGTCACGGTAAGCCCAGTGCGCAGTTGCTTGGTGTCCGTCCAGAAGTCCGGCGTCGGCAAGTAGAAGCGAGCCCGAGCAGACCGAGGTCACCAACGCGCCGGAGGCGTGGGATTGTCGCAGCCACGCGACTTCTCGTGGGTAGCGCCCTTTGGGCACATCGAAGATCGAGGTGTACAAGTCGCAGATAATGACTGCATCAGGCGGGCCAAGCTTATCAATAGAGGCCGTCGGCTCGACAGGAATGTTTCCCAAACAATGAAACGGCTTTCCGTCTGCCGAAGCTATGCAAACATCTAGCAGTCCATCGCCTGGACTGCCCTTGACCATATCGGAATAGACCGACCCGACTGACTGCAGGACATCAAAGAGCCCGTAGAGGACGGAAGCCGATGTTTCCGGCGCCGCCAGAAGGACGACAGAGGACTTGTGTTGTTCGTTCATAATGCACTCATGTCAAATTTAGCTCGCTATTGGCGGATTTGCCACATCTGCCTGTCCAGTATGCCTTGATCCTGACGAAACTGCCACTCTTGTACTGTTTGAAATCGCCGTACTATGTGACCACCTATGGAAGGGGTGGCTGTAGAGATTAACTAGTCGCACCGGTGGCAGCTTCAGATCATCGTGCGGGCGGAATAAGAGAGACGTATCTCGGTTCAGCATATTGGCCAGTGCCTTACCATCCCATTTGACTTGTTTATCCTCTAGTTTTTTAAAGAACCCTGATCCTAAAGGTGACCTTTCATGTCGAGAACACAAGCCAATCTGCTACTCCTCGTTGCGGCGGCCTTGTGGGGAGTGGGCAACGTCGCACAGAAGACGGTGCTCGACCATCTCGATCCATTCAGCGCGGTGGGCCTGCGGTGCCTGATCGGTGGCATGGTATTGCTGCCTTTGATGCGGTTTGACCGTCACGGGCCGCTTGCCACGGGATACTGGCCCAGTGCGCTTCGCGTCGCGGCCATCTTCGCGTTGGCATTGGTGGTGCAGCAAGCTGCCTATCTGTCAACCTCGGTCACCAACGCCGGTTTCCTCGTCAACACCGCGTCCGTGATCACGCCCATCCTCGCCTGGGTCGTGTTGCGCGAACGGGTGGGATCGCAGGTCTGGGGTGCAGCGGGTGTCACGCTGGTCGGGGTGTTCCTGCTGTGCGGGGGAACGCAGGGTTTCGGCCAAGGAGACGCGGTAGCCCTCCTCTCGGCGCTGTTCTACGCGGCGTGGATGATCGAGCTGGGTCGTCACATGCAGACCTTTGGCCACCCCGTCCGAACCGCCTGCACGCAGTTCCTGCTAACCGCGGCCATCGCATTGCCGATCGGCAGTATCGGGGGTTCGCTTTCGGTGGGTGCGGCGATCGCGGCCGGACCGGAACTTCTGTTGCTTGGTATCGGATCGACCGCGCTGGCTTTCGGGTTCCAAACCATCGCGCAACGCTACACGACCGCCTCCCACGCCGCCATCATCGTGAGTGCTGAAGGGGTTTTCGGGGCGATGGTGGCGTCACTGTTGCTCGACGAGCGGATCACGGCCCCTGGGCTGTTCGGCGCCGCGCTCATGCTGGCAGCCATCGGTCATCTTGCCATTTACGATGCGCAGAAGGTTACGATGAAACGGGCAACGACTTGAACTCGAGAGAACGGTAAGCTTGTGACTGTGAACCTGCCGCAAAAGGGACAATCAATGCACGAGATCCAATCCCGGCTTATCGAACCTTCCTCGCCTCAGTTCCTCGTCGATCCGATCCAGCTTGCCGCGTTCATCGACGCTTGGGAGATCGCAAAGAACGCTTATCGTGAGGTGCTCAGCGCCGGTATCGATCGGTCGGACCTTGAACTGGCTCGGGACAAATCTTACCAGCAGTTGTTCCAGGCGGGACTGCGCCTTTATCGGTTGGGGGGCAGTGAAGCTCTAGGCGTTGTATCTGCCCGGCTCGGACGCAGCCACGATCAGCACGGCGATTGCCACTTGCAGCGCCTCTGGAACGGGTTGCTGCCTGGAACGTCGCATTGACAAAGCTACTCGATCTAAAATTTGGCCAGTATCGATCTGTCTAAACGGCTGCAATTGAGAACCGCGCAATCTCGGTAGTAATGGTCGGATTCATTTTCTTTGCATCAAGTTTTGTTTGTTGGGTATCCTTTGTAAGCTGTAAGTTGCTATCTGTCGTCATTGCAGCGCCGGGATTGCATACCATTGGCACATCTGGCGAATTAGGCTCGCCCCATTGCTTAACTATAAAGGCTGAGAAAGACCATTCAGTGGAAGCGTTATGCCGAATACGAACCTACGTCACGTTTTGTGGGCGGCGATACAACTTATGAGGGTGTGCAGCGGATGAATGTGCCGGAGAACTGGACGGTCAAGTTAATGATCGGCGGAGCTGTCCTTGTGATCGGCGTGGGCGACTTGACCTTTGGCTCGTTTGTTTCGGCGTGGGCTTTGGCATTGTTAGGGGCTCTGTTTATCATCGAGAGCGTAGGCAAGCGTTAGATCGATCGCGACAAATAGCGACGACCTTCTGAGCTCATCTTGCAGGGCACCTAGTTTCCCAGTCTCAGGACTCGTTCTCGTTTTGGTCAACGGGCCAAGCGCCAGAATGGTCAGCGGCCCCCTCATTTATTGCCGCCTGCAGGGCGCTGACGCCGGGCGGCTTGGATGCGCCGGATGCAGACGGCGCGCGATGGCCCAAAAATACCGGCGGAATAAGCAGCTTGTCGAGCGCCATCTGCGCCACAAGTGCCGCCGTCCGCTTTGCTACGACGTCGTGGAGCGCGTTCCATACGGTATTGAAAGCGCCAGACTCCAGAATGCGCTTCCATCTAAAGGCCCGGGTCAGCGCCTTAACGAGCGTGTTGTCGGAGTTGTGTTTCTGTCGGGAGCCGAGCGGCACCTGTATCTCCTTGCATCCGCCGCGCTTCAGGAGGCGGAACGGGACATGCACGGTAGTCGTGTCGGGGACCGGAGCCGGGCGGGTCATGCCGCTTCTCCGACATGCATCTCGTTTGCAAACCCTGCCAGTCCGTCCACGCGCAGCCGGACGTTCAGCCCGTCCGTGCCGATGTCGACCCTCTCGACCATTAACCCGACGATGCGGGCCTGCTCGGCGGGGAACAACTCATCCCAAAGTGAATCGATCTTCTGTAATGCTAAGCGAGTGTCAGCCAAGGTGATATCGCCGAGCTTTGCCCCCGCCGCCTTCAAAGTGCCCGCCACGATCTCAGGTTGGCGGAACACCTCACGCAACTGGTCGATCACGGCAGCCTCGATCTCGCCGGCGGGGACGCGGCCGACCGGACATGATCCCGCACCACGCTTGAGCACAGTCTGGCTGATATAATAATGGTGTAGCCGCCCACCCTTGCGCGTGTGCGTTGGTGAGAACGCGGCGCCATCCTGGCCATAGAGCAAACCCCTTAACAGCGCGGGCGTGTCGGCGCGAGTTCGGGGGGCGCGCTTGCGCGGGCTTTCCGTCAGGATAGAGTGAACTTTCTCCCAAGCCTCTCGGTCGATGATCGCCCTATGTTCGCCGGGGTGGCTGGTTCCCTGGTGCACGGCCTCGCCGATATAGACCCGGTTGTTCAGCATCCGGTAGATGAACTTCTTGTCGATGCGCCGAGTGGCGCGATCTCTGCACCGCATGGGGACAGTCCCCTGACTTGGCTGAGACGAGTTCGCGTTAGTCTGCCGGCACCGCAATTTTGAGGCCCGCCGCGACGTGACGTGTGTTATGCGAAAGCAAATCGGAATTCCAATGCTACGAAGTAGAGGTGTCGCGTGACCACGATCAGGGACCTAAAGGCGTTTGTCGTAGCCTTATTGCTGGGATTGCCTTGTGCTTTGCCGGCAATGGCGGATGGTGAATTCTTTCAACTCGATTATGCGTCCGGCGCCAGTTCTGTAAGCGCGAGCGTCGTGAGGGGGCCTTTCGGCTTTGCCCTCGGGTGGTCGGACTTTGAATCCGGCAGCGCGGTCAGCGCAAATACAACCTACGGCGTGCGTGTGCCAGCATTGGGGGACGGGGCCTTGATCCGGTTTGGTCCGTCCTTTCGACTTGATGAGGAAGATCAATTCGATCTGGGTGTCAAAGCCGTGTTTGAACGTTGGTCGCCGACGTCTTGGGGCAGCGTTTTTGTGCTGACGGATTTCAACACTATCCAGAATGAATACCTTCTCCTGGGCGAGCTTTCCCACGCCGCCAGTGGGCTGAATGCGTCGCTCGCCATCCAGGGCAGTGACGAGGACTTTCAGGAAAACACGCTCGTCGTTGGGTATGGCATCCCTCGATCGCGCGTGCGGCTCAGGCTCGGGTATCGGTTCGAGGCTCAGCAGGTTCTGGTCGGCTTTTCGGTGAACACGTTCTGACCAGACCTCCATCGCGGTTCAGCGTTCGATGTATGTTCTTCGTTGTGCGAAGCGTGACCTTGTCCATGCACAGAACGATGATCGAAAGTCGACGGTCGCTTTCTGATGAGGAGATCAGCAGTTACGGGGTTGTCGACGCCCACGAACCCCGAGAGGGGCGCTTTGCCAGTGACCCACTCATTTATTT
>JANNNU010000240.1:0-7469 GCA_031398695.1 Paracoccaceae bacterium
GGATCACCGACGGGGCGGACAATGCCAACAACCGCTTTGCCGTGGCGGCCGAGGTGAACCGCGCACTGGGTGGGCCGGGGCCGTTCTGGGGGCGCCCGGCCGCGCTGGACATGCCGGGCCTGCCGTTCACCAAGGCGGTCGATCATGCCGCGCTGTCGCTGTCGGAGTTTCGGTTGGTCGAACGGCTGGCCACCGGGGCAAAGTCGGTCTGGCAACTGATGGGGGCGGGGTCGGTCGGGTCGCAAAGCCTGATGGGATTGCCGCTGGTGCATCAGCTGGCGCAGGACGGGGCGGCGGTCTGGCCGTTCGACGATCACCCCTGCCGCGTGGTGGTGGCCGAGGTCTATCCCAGTCTGCTGGCGCGGGCGGTGGCGCGCGATCTGGCGCGGGCCGGGCCGGGTTCGGTCAAGGACGAGGCGCAGGTGCGGCTCTTGGCGCTGGCGCTGTGGCGGCTTGGTCAATCGGGCGGGCTGGCGGCGTTGTGGCCGGTGCCGGACGGCGTGGCGCGCACGGAAGAGGGGTGGATCCTGGGGGCCGGTCACGTGGCGATGCTAGAGGCGGCGCTGGAGGGTCCGGCTTGAGCGTCGTGATCATCCAGGGCCTGCCGGACGATCTGCGCGCCGCCGCCGTGCAGCTGTACTGGCAGGCGTTTGGCGGCAAGCTGGGCACCGTCATGGGCCCCGAGTCGCGGGCGCTGCAGTTTCTGGACCGGTCGATCCGCGCCGATCATGCCTTTGTCGCCATCGAGGACGGGCGGCTGTTGGGCATGGTCGGGTTCAAGACGCCGCAGGGCAGTTTCGCGGGCGGCGCGATGGCCGATCTGGTGGCGGTCTACGGCTGGTTCGGGGCTGCGTGGCGGGCGGGCCTGCTGGAACTCTTGAACCGCGAGGTGGACAACGAGCGGTTCTTGCTGGACGGCATCTGTGTGGCGTCGCACGCCCGCAGCCGGGGCATCGGTGCCGCCTTGCTCGCCGCGATCGAGGCCGTGGCGCGGCGGCGGGGCTACACCGCAGTGCGGCTGGATGTGATCGGCGAAAACTGGCGGGCGCGGGCGTTGTACGAACGGCAGGGGTTCGTCGTGCAGCGGACGGACCGGTTGGGCCTGCTGCGCCACGTGTTCGGGTTCGCCTCGTCGCTGACGATGGTCAAACCGGTCGGCTAGCGCTGGATCAGAACCGCAGCGACACCAGATCGGCCCGGTTGGAGCAGGCTTGGGTCGGCGGGGTCATCGCGGTGGCGCGGCAGCTGGATTGCCCGCAGGCTGCGCAGGCTGACACCAGCCGGTCCAGATCGCGCCGGGTCAACCAGCCGTCGAACATCGCGCGCGGCAGATCGACGCCCAGACTGCGGGCCATGAGCCGGGTGCGGCTCCAGGCGTGCGGTGCGGTTGGATAGGTGTTCATGGCGCGGCCTCGTTTCCCGTTACTGGCCCGAGTGTCGGACTGGCGGGGCGGGGCTGCCTTGATCCAGATCAAGCCGGGGGAATTGGTTGCACCGGTCAGGCGGGCGGCCGGGAGGGCGGGGGGTCAGTTTTCCGCCAGCAGGCGCGCCTGCACCGCGCGCACCAGCGCCTTGCGTTCGGCGTTGGCGGGATGCGTTCCCAAAAACCGGTTGCCGGGGTCGGGCAGGCGGTCGAAGAACGCCGAGCCGCGCACCGCGTCGAACCCCGCGCGCAGGGCGATCTCGGTGCCGAGGGCATCCGCCTGCAGCTCGAAATCGCGCGAGAACCGGCGCGCGCCCAGTTCGGCGCCGATCCGGCCGGCCCGCGCGATCTCGGGTTCGGGCAGGCCCTGCGCCGTGGCGAGGATCGTTCCCAACAGCGCGCCCGACATAGCCGCCTGTTCGCGCTGCGGGATATGACCCAAAATGTGGTGCGCGGCTTCGTGCCCGACGACGAAGGCCAGCTCGTCCGCGTTGCGCGCCAAAGCGATCAGCGGCGCGTTGAAGCCCAGGATCGGGCGGCCGGCGCGGTCCACGGTCTGGAACGCGTTGGGTGGCTGGTCGGTGCGGGTGTCGATCAGCATTCGGAAGTTGCAGGTGCGCACGGCGCCCCGCGCGCGGCACAGCGATTCGGCCACAGGCTCGATCCGCGACGCGATTTCGGCAAAGCTGATGTCGTCTTCGCCCGACGGCGAGGCGAGCAGTTTTTGCACGTCGGGCGGTGGCGGAAGGCTGCAGGCCGCAAGCAGAAGGGTCGCGATCAGGGCGAGGCGGCGCATCACGGCTCTCCGGTCGGTTCGGCGGGGGGCGGGTTTTGCGACACATAGCAAAGCGCGGGCGGCGAACCAGCCCCTTCACGCGATGGTGCGCGGGATTTGCGGCGGGGGCTGCGCGCTTTGCGGTTGCCGGGGGGGCGCTGCGCCCGCTAGACTGCGGTGATGTTTACCATCGAGCATCAATTCGACGCGACTGTCATCACGCTGGTGGATGAAGGATCGGCGACGTTGCACGAGGATGTGACCATCGAGGCGTTCGAGGATTGCGTCGTCATCCAGCAGGTGGACCCGCGCACCGACGAGGCGATGCGGATCACTCTGTCGATGGTGCAGATCGCCGATCTGGCCGCGGCGCTGAACCTGCCGGAGGGCAGCTACCGGATCGAGCGGGCGAAGCGGTAGCGGCGTCGCGCCGTCGCCTGCGACATCGACGCCGTGCCGACTGCGATCGACGTATCCGATGATTTGCCGTGCGGTCGCGACCCGCATTGGCCCGACAAGGCCGACGGGCCGGGCTTGACGGGTGCACGGGTTTCGCCCACCAAGCGCGTGCAACAGGAGACTGCGATGGCCGTGCAATCCAATCCCGCCGCGTTCGATTTTCTGGCCCGCCGCCAGTCCCGCCCGGCCAAGCTGATGACCGGCCCGGTTCCGGACCGCGCGGCGCTGCTGGAGATCATGCGGGTGGCCGTGCGGGTGCCCGACCATGGCAAGCTGGAGCCGTGGCGGCTGGTCGTGGTGGACCGCACCGATATGGCGCGGCTGGCGGATCTTGCCGAGGCGCGGGCGCTCGCCTTGGGGGCGGATGGCGAAAAGACCGCAAAGGGGCGCGGGCAGTTCGACAACGGGCAGTTGGCGGTGGTCGTGATCGCGTCGCCCAAGCCGTCGGACAAGGTGCCGGTGATCGAGCAGGTGCTGTCGGCGGGGGCAATGTGCTTTGGTCTGGTGGCGGCGGCCGAGGCGGCGGGCTGGGCGTCGTGCTGGCTGTCGGGCTGGCCGAGCCATGACCCTGTGTTCACCGCGGCGGCATTCGGATGCGGGCCGCACGAAACGGTGGCCGGGATCGTGCACATCGCGACGTTCGACGGCGTGATGACCGACCGCGCGCGCCCGGACCTTTCCGCCGTGGTGCAGTGGGGCCTGCCTGCCCCCGGGACCGCGCCCGCATCGGCGGGCGCCGTCCGTGCGCGCAGAGGTGTGTCGTGATCCTTGGCGATTTCGCCCGCGCGCTGGGGCAGTTGGGCGATGCGCGGTTCTTGCGCGTCGTGCTGTGGGGGGTGTTGCTGACGCTGGTGCTGCTGGGGGCGGTGACGGCGGCGGTTCTGGGGCTGGTCAACATGCTGGTGCCGGACAGCTTCACCCTGCCGTGGATCGGTCAGGTCGGCGGGGTGGACGTGGCGGCCAGCTGGGCCTTCGGTCTGGCGATGCTGCTGTTGTCGATGGTGCTGATGGTGCCGGTCGCCTCGGCGTGCACCGGGTTGTTTCTGGAAACGGTCGTCGATGCGGTGGAGGAGCGGCACTATCCGGCCTTGCCGCCGATCACCCCGTTGTCGCTGTGGGATGTCGCGGTGGACAGCGTCAACTTTGCCGGGCTGGTCATCGCGGTCAACGTGCTGGCGCTGGTGGTCTATGCCTTTTCGGGGCCGTTCGCGCCGATGGTGTTCTGGTCGGTGAACGGGTTTCTGCTGGGACGCGAGTATTTCACGCTGGTCTCCCAACGGCGGCTGGGGCGCGACGCCGCAAAGGCGCTGCGCCAGCGGCATGCCGGCACGGTGTGGGTGGCCGGGGTGATGATGGCGGTGCCGCTGTCGGTGCCGCTGGTCAACCTGTTCGTGCCGGTGCTGGGGGTCGCGACGTTTACCCACCTTTATCAGCGGCTTGCGGCGCGGGGATAAGGCTCAGGGCGCGGGGGCGTCCATCCAGCCCAGGAAGTCGATGTCGCGGATCGTCAGCCCGCCCCAGACGATGACGCTTGCCATCACTGCAAACAGCACGGCGGCGATGATCGTGGTCAGGCGCGCCTTGGCCTTGATCTGCGCATCGGCGGGCGCGCTGCGAGGGGTGCCCGGCTCGATGCTGCCCGCATCGGCCTGACTGACAAACTGCATCGGCAGCACGCAGAAGAACACCATGAACCAGGTCACGGAAAACAGCACGATGGCGGCGGTGATGGTCATGCCTGTTCCAGCTCCAGCAGGGTTCCGGTGAAATCCTTGGGGTGCAAGAACAGAACGGGCTTGCCATGCGCGCCGATCTTTGGCTCGCCGGACCCCAGCACGCGCGCGCCATGGCTGCGCAGATGGTCGCGGGCCGCAAGGATGTCGTCCACCTCGTAGCAGATGTGGTGGATGCCGCCCGAGGGGTTCTTTTCCAGGAACGCGGTGATCGGGCTGGCATCGCCCAGGGGCGTCAGCAGTTCGATCTTGGTGTTGGGCAGGGTGATGAACACAACCCTGACGCCGTGGTCGGGTTCGTCCTGCGCCGGGCCGACCGTTGCCCCCAGCGTGTCGCGATACTGTGCTGCGGCGGCGGCGAGGTCCGGCACCGCGATGGCCACGTGGTTGAGGCGTCCGATCATGGCGGTTCTCCTTTCGCCCGGTATGGGATGCGCGGTCCGGCCGGGCAAGAGGTGCGACGATCAATTTCGCCCGCGGCGCGGTTTGCCGCAGACAAATTCGTGCGGGGCGGCGGTGGTCTTAACCTCGTATTAGCCAATTTGCGCGCAAGCTCGGTCCATCCCGGTCAGGAGTATGCCATGCCAGCGTCGCCCACCGTCGAACTGCCCAGCTTGCAACCTGCGGTGCGGTTCGCCGTGCCGGGCGCCGACGCGCTGGGGCGGGACCGGCTGCCGCTGCGCGGATTGACCGTGCTTGCTGTCGAGGATAGCCGCTTTGCCAGCGAGGCGCTGCGCCTGATGTGCCACAGATCGGGCGCGCGGTTGCGCCGGGCCGAAACGCTGGCATCGGCGCGGGCACATCTGCGGCTGTACCGGCCCGATGCGGTAATCGTCGACCTGGGATTGCCGGACGGGCGGGGGGATGGGTTGATCCGGCACCTGGTGCTGACGGCGCAGCGGCCGATGGTGATTTTGGGCACGTCGGGGTCGGCGTCGGGGCGCAGTCTGGCGCTGGCGGCCGGAGCGGACGGGTTTCTGGACAAGCCGATCGAAAGCCTCGCGGTGTTCCAGCAGGCCCTGACGGGCATCGTGCCGGACGAGGCGCAGACCGATCTGCCCGGGCCAGACCCGCTGGCGCTGCGCGACGATCTGGCGCGCGCGGCGGATCGGTTGGCCGACCATCCCGACCCCGCCACCCGGCATTATCTGGCCGGGTTCGTGCACGGTCTGGCGCGGATCGCGCAGGACACCGACCTCGCCGCGGCGGCGGAGGATTGCCGGACCTCGGGTGCCGGGGTCGACGTGTTGCAGCGGATGATTGCGGCCCGGCTTTCCGGGACGTCGGCGGGTTTCGGCGGCGGGATCTGACGCCGCGATCGGGCGTGGGGCGGGGCGTGGCGATCGTGGCTGCGGTCGCACCGGCGGTTTTGCGGATGGTCGGTTGCGATTGACCGGGACAGACAGTTTGCGACCGGCGTCAGCGGTGCGGTGCGGTGCGGTGCGGTGCGGTGCGGTGCTGTGCGGTGCGATCCGATGCGGTGCGATGCGGTGCGGGTGGCGAGGTGCGACCAGGGGTCGGCGGTGCGGTGCGGCGGTTGAAGGTGTCAGAGGAAATCGTGCGGTGCGGCCGTTGTCACAACGCCGGGTCGGAATTGGCCCGGACCAGCCCTGTCAGGTCGGACAGCCGTTCGCGCTGGCGACCGCCGGCGCCGAAGTTGGCCGGGGCAAGCCAAGCGGCATAGGCCTCGCGCAGCGCGCCCCATTCGGTATCGATCACCGAAAACCAGGCGGTGTCGCGGTTGCGGCCCTTGACCACGCTCATTTGCCGGAAGGTGCCTTCGTAGGAAAACCCCAGCCGCTGCGCCGCGCGTCGCGACGGCAGGTTCAGCGCGTCGCATTTCCATTCGTAGCGGCGATAGCCCAGACCGAAGGCATGGTCCATCATCAGGAACATGCTTTCCGTCCAGATCCGGCTGCGGGCGATTTCGGGTGAAAGGCAGATGTGGCCGACCTCGATCGAGCCTGCGGCAGGGGTGATCCGCAGATAGCTCGCCACGCCGCCGCAATGACCGGTGGCCCGGTCGCGCAGCACGTAGAACAGGGGATCGGACCCGGTGGCGGTTTCCTTGGCCCAGCGGTGATAGCCGGCCGCCGAGGAAAACGGACCGTAAGGCAGATAGGACCACAACGCGTCGTGCCCGGAATAGGCGCGGTGCAGATCGCCCGCGTGGGTGTCGGGGTCCATGCGTTCCAGACGCGCATACTGGCCATCGAGCGCCACGCCCGCGGGGGTGGGCGGGGGGGCCCAGTCGGGCACGGGGGCCCCCAGTTTGACGTGATCTGACATGCGGCCTCCGCGTTCGGGCCTTTATGCAAAGGGCCGCGGCGGGGTGCAATGCGAAACCGAAGCAGGGTCTTGGCCCGGCGGCGCTGCGTGTTGCCGCGGGCCCACCGGGCGGGGCAGCGGTCAGGCGTCTTTCGGCACGACGCGCAGGTTGAGGTCGCGCAGTTGGGCGTTGGTCGGCTCCGACGGGGCGCCCATCAGCAGGTCTTCGGCGCGCTGGTTCATCGGGAACATGATGACCTCGCGGATGTTCGCCTCGTCGGCCAGCAGCATCACGATCCGGTCGATGCCCGCCGCACAACCGCCGTGGGGCGGCGCGCCATAGCGGAACGCCTTGACCATGCCGCCGAAGCGTTTTTCCACCTCGTCGGCCGGGTAGCCAGCCAGTTCGAACGCCTTGAACATGATTTCGGGCTTGTGGTTGCGGATGCCGCCCGAGATCAGCTCGTAGCCGTTGCAGGCGAGGTCGTATTGGTAGGCGTAGACCTTTAGCGGGTCGCCCATCAGCGCCTCGAGCCCGCCTTGCGGCATTGAGAACGGGTTGTGGCTGAAGTCGATCTTGCCGTCGTCGGTCTTCTCATACATCGGGAAATCGACGATCCAGGCGAAGCGGAAGCAGTTCTCCTCGGTCAGTTTCAGCTCCTGCCCGATCACGTTGCGGGCGCGGCCTGCGACGGCCTCGAAGGTTTCGGGCTTGCCGCCGAGGAAGAAGGCGGCGTCGCCGATGTTCATCCCCAGTTGCACGCGGATCGCCTCGGCGCGCTCAGCGCCAATGTTTTTCGCCAGCGGACCG
>JANNNU010000043.1:0-14561 GCA_031398695.1 Paracoccaceae bacterium
CTGTTCGACCCCGATGCGTGCCGGAGGCGGGTTTTCGACCGGCTGCGGTGCAGGCAGCAGCAAGGGGTCCTGCGGCTCGGGTGGGGGAAGGTCGGTTTCGACCGACGGGGAAGCCGGGGCGCCCACATCGGGGGCCTGCAAACCGTCCGGGACCGCAGAGGTGGCCGGTGCAACCAAAGCCGGCGGCGTCAGCGCCGGAATTTCCGGGCGCACCGCTCGGTCGATCTCGGGCGGCGCGACGGGGGGTTGCGTGGCTGCGACTACATCTGGGCCGGTCGCAGCGGCATCGGGCGCGGCGGACTCGCGGGTCGGCGCATCGGCTGCGCCGGTTGCATCCGAGGGCGGCGGGGCTGCGGGCGCCGGACCGGCTGCGGTTTCGGCTGCCGCGCCAACCACGGCACCGACTGCGGGATCATCTGCCGGACCGACTTCGGGGGCGCCCGGCAACACCGGTGGCGCGACCGGAACCACCTCGGCTTGCGGGGCGGTGTCGCCTTGGGCTGCCACGGGCTGCGGCGCGTCGGCACCGGTCGTCACGACCCCCATCGGCACCGGACCGGGTGCCACCTGCGAGATCACTGCCAGCACCAGACCGGCAACCACGCCGCCCCAGACCACCCCTGCCACAAAACCCCGGATCACCCGTATCCTCCTGCCGTGCCGCGACGCGTCCCCTTGACGCCCCGATCGCGCTGGTCCCATGTATAGCCGGACCCTGCCTCCCCTTCATCCCCTATCCGTCAAGGCCCTGCAATATGCTGCTTCTGATCGACAACTACGACAGCTTTACCTATAACCTCGTCCATTACCTTGGCGAGCTTGGGGCGGATGTGCGGGTGGTGCGCAACGACGCGCTGGACGTGCAGGCGGCCATGGCCCTGCGGCCAGAGGCGATCGTGCTGTCGCCGGGCCCGTGCGATCCGTCGGCGGCGGGCATCTGCCTGCCCCTGACGATGGCTGCCGCCGAGGCCCGGCTTCCGTTGCTGGGGGTCTGTCTGGGCCATCAGACCATCGGGCAAGCCTTTGGCGGCCAGGTCGTGCGCTGCCACGAGATCGTGCACGGCAAGATGGGTGCGATGCACCACGAAGGTCAGGGCGTCTTCGCGGGCCTGCCCAGCCCGTTTGCCGCGACGCGCTATCACAGTCTGGTGGTGGATCGCGCCACCCTGCCCGACTGTCTGGAGGTGACGGCGTGGTTGCAGGACGGCACCATCATGGGCCTGCGTCACCGCAGCCTGCCGATCGAAGGCGTGCAGTTTCATCCCGAAAGCATCGCTTCGGAACACGGCCACCAGCTGTTGCGCACCTTTCTGGACGCGGCCAAGGTGGCAACTCCGGCATGACCGACAGCTTCAAACACCTGATCGGCATCGCGGCCAGCCGCCCCTTGACGCGGGCAGAGGCCGTCAAGGCGTTTACCGCGCTGTTCGAAGGTGCCGCGACCCCGGCACAGATGGGCGGGTTTCTGATGGCGCTGCGCACCCGCGGCGAGACGGTCGACGAATATGCCGCGGCCGCGACGGTCATGCGGGCGAAGTGCAATCCGGTGAGCGCACCGCCCGGCGCGATCGACATCGTCGGCACCGGGGGCGACGGCAAGGGCACGCTCAACATCTCGACCGCCACCGCGTTCGTGGTGGCCGGTGCGGGCGTGCCGGTGGCCAAGCACGGCAACCGCAACCTGTCGTCAAAATCCGGGGCCGCCGATGTTCTGACCGAAGTGGGGCTGAACATCATGATCGGGCCCGACGTCGTGGAACGCTGCCTGACCGAACAGGGCATCGGGTTCATGATGGCCCCGATGCATCACCCCGCCATGCGCCATGTCGGCCCGATCCGCGCCGAACTGGGCACCTGCACGATCTTCAACATTCTCGGCCCGCTGACGAACCCTGCCGGCGTCAACCGCCAGCTGACCGGTGCATTCTCACCCGCGCTGATCCGCCCGATGGCCGAAGTGCTGCAGGCGCTGGGGTCCGAGGCGGCATGGCTGGTCCATGGCGGCGACGGCACAGACGAGATCTCGATCAGCGAACCCACCGCGGTCGTCGCGCTGGAACAGGGCAGGCTGCGCGAATTCACCGTGTGCCCAGCCGACGCCGGCCTGCCGGTGCATCCGTTCGCGGCGATCCTGGGGGGAACGCCCGTCGAGAATGCCGCCGCCTTTCGCGCGCTGCTGGACGGGCAGACCGGCGCCTACCGCGACGCCGTGCTGTTCAACGCCGCAGCGGCGCTTCTGGTAGCCGGCCGGGTTTCCAGCCTGACCGACGGCGTGTCGCTGGCGGCCCAAAGCCTCGACACCGGGGCCGCGCGGGCCAAGGTGGCCGCCCTGGCCATCCTGACGCACGCGTGAGGTCCTGCAGCACCTTCTCTCTTTCGCACCAACCCGCTAGGCCTGTCCCATGACCACGATTCTCGACCGCATCAAGACCTACAAACTGGCCGAGATCGCCGACCGCAAGGCCGCGCGACCGCTGAGCGTGGTCGAGGATGCCGCCCGCGCCGCGCCACCGCCGCGTGGGTTCGTCGCGGCCCTGCGCGAGGCGGCCAACACCGGCTACGGCCTGATTGCCGAGATCAAGAAGGCGTCGCCATCCAAGGGTCTGATCCGCGCCGATTTCGATTCGCCCGCACTCGCCCGCGCCTATGAAGAAGGCGGAGCCACCTGTTTGTCGGTGCTGACGGATGGCCCGTCCTTTCAGGGCGACGACAGTTTTCTGGCGGCGGCCGCCGATGCGGTCAAGCTGCCCTGTCTGCGAAAAGATTTCCTATATGATCCGTGGCAGGTGGCCGAATCGCGGGCGTTGCGCGCCGATTGCATACTGATCATCCTCGCGTCGGTGTCCGACGCGCAGGCGGCCGAACTGGAAGCTGCCGCTATCGAGTGGAAGATGGATGTGTTGATCGAGGTGCACGACCGGGCCGAACTGGAACGTGCGACGCTGTTGAGATCGCCCCTGATCGGCATCAACAACCGCAACCTGCACAGCTTCGAGGTTTCGCTCGATACCACGCGCGACCTCGCTCGCCGTGTGCCCGAAGATCGGCTGATCGTGTCGGAAAGCGGCCTGCACTCCCCGGCCGACCTGGCCGATCTGGCCGCTTACGGCGCGCGGTGCTTTCTGATCGGCGAAAGCCTGATGCGGCAGGCCGACGTGGCATCCGCCACGCGCACGCTGCTGGCCAAACCCCTGACCGCACCGGGCGCCCTATGACCCTGTCGCATTTCGACAAGGACGGTCAGGCGCACATGGTCGATGTGTCGGGCAAGTCGACCACCGCACGCGTGGCCACGGCCATCGGCGCGGTCCGGATGCGCGCCGAAACCTTGGCGCTGGTGCAGTCGGGCACCGCGCGCAAGGGCGACGTGCTGGGCACGGCCCGCCTCGCCGGCATCATGGCCGCCAAGCGCACGGCCGAGCTCATCCCCCTGTGCCACCCCCTGCCGATCGCCGCCGTCACCCTGAGCCTGACACCGGACGAAAGCCTTCCCGGCGTTCGCGTCGAGGCGACCGTCAAGACGACGGGCCAGACCGGGGTCGAGATGGAGGCGTTGACTGCGGTTTCGGTGGCCTGCCTGACCATCTACGACATGCTGAAGGCCGCCGAGAAATCCATGACGATCGACGGCATCCGCGTCACGCTGAAAGATGGCGGAAAATCGGGCCTTTACGAGGCGACGTGATGATCACGGTCGAAGACGCCCTGTCGCGCTGCCTCGACCTTGTGACGCCCTTGCCGACCGAGCCGGTCGCCTTGCGGCATGCGGCCGGACGCATGATGGCGGTCCCGGCGACGGCCGGACGCGATCAGCCGCCTTTTGCGGCCTCGGCGATGGACGGCTATGCGGTAGATGGCGATGCAGCACCCGGCACCCGCTTTCGCGTGGTGGGCGAGGCGGGGGCGGGACACGCCTTTGCCGGTACCCTCGGGCCGGGTCAGGCGCTGCGCATCTTTACCGGCGCCCCGATCCCCGCAGGGGCGACGCGCGTCATCATCCAGGAAGACGTCGACCGGCAAGGCGATGAGATCACGGTGAAAAGCGGCGCAGATACTGCCACGCACATCCGCCCTATGGGTCAGGATTTCAAGGCGGGCGACGCGTTGGGCCCGCGCCTTTTGCGCCCCAACGATCTGGCGCTGCTTGCGGCGATGAACCTTGCGACCGTGTCGTGCACCCGCCGCCCGGTGGTCGCCATCATCGCCACCGGCGACGAGCTGGTGATGCCAGGCGAACAGCCGCGCCCCGACCAGGTCATCGCGTCCAACAGCTTTGCCATTGCCGCGCTGGTCGAACAGACCGGGGGCGTCGCGCGTCTTCTTCCGATCGCACGCGACACGCTGGGCGATCTCGTCACGACATTTGCCCTTGCCGAAGGAGCGGATCTGGTGATCACGATCGGCGGCGCGTCCGTCGGTGACCACGATCTGGTGGCCAAGGCCGCAGCGAGCCTCGGCATGCAGCAGGCATTCTGGCGGATTGCGATGAGACCGGGCAAGCCGCTGATGGCCGGACGGCTATCGGGCCGTCCGATGCTGGGCCTGCCGGGCAACCCGGTGTCGGCCATCGTCTGCGCGCACCTGTTCGTCCTGCCGATGCTGCGCGCGATGCTGGGCCACCCTGATCTCGCACCGAGGACGCACCGGGCCATCCTCGCCACGCCCACCGGCCCTAACGGCTCGCGGACCCACTACATGCGCGCGCGATTGACGCCGGGCGCATCGCTGCCGATGATCACCCCGTTCGACCGGCAGGACAGCGCTCTACTGGGGGTTCTGGCTGAAGCGGATGCGCTGCTGATCCGCCCCATGGGTGACGGTGCGCTGGCCGCCGGCGCCGAGGTCGCCTTCCTCCCGCTATAGGTTGTGTGCGTCAAAAGGCTTGACACAAACCGGGAACACGGGCAGAACATTGTGTTAACACCGGGCGGCTGACCCGGCAGATCGCACCGGGTGGGTGGGCCAATGCTGACACGCAAACAGTTGGAACTTCTCGATTTCATCAAGCATCGGCTTGACCGCGACGGCGTCCCGCCGTCGTTCGACGAAATGAAGGACGCGCTCGACCTGCGGTCCAAGTCCGGGATCCACCGGTTGATCACCGCACTCGAGGAACGCGGCTTCATCCGGCGCATGGCGCACCGCGCGCGGGCGCTGGAAATCCTAAAATTGCCCGAAGCGATGGAAAAGCCCGGCTTCACTCCGCGCGTGATCGAAGGTGATCGCCCCGTCCCGGCCCCGAAAGGCGCCCTGATGGTCGAGCCGGTGCATGCGCTGGAGATCCCTATGATGGGGCGGATCGCCGCCGGTGTGCCGATCGAGGCGATCGCCCATGCGTCGCACAACGTGGCGGTGCCGGGTTCGATGCTGTCGGGCAGCGGTCAGCATTACGCGCTGGAGGTCAAGGGCGACTCGATGATCGAGGCCGGGATCAACGACGGCGACATCGTGGTGATCCGCGAACAGACGACGGCCGAAAATGGCGACATCGTCGTCGCCCTCGTAGAGGATGCAGAGGCCACGCTGAAACGATTTCGTCGCAAGGGTGGCATGATCGCGCTGGAAGCCGCGAACCCCGTCTATGAGACGCGGCTTTTCCCCGACCATATGGTTAAGGTGCAGGGCCGGCTGGTTGGTCTGATCCGCAGCTATTGATCGGCCCGCGCCACGACCGCCCCGCGCGGCACGATCACCGGCGGGCGGATCAGATCGCCCCGTCCGGCCCAGATCCGCGCTGAACCGCGCGCGGGCGTGATGAGCAGGGATCCGTTCACCACATCGAGCGCGAGCGAACCGGTCAACCGCAGAAAAGCGCGGTCGATCAACAGGCATCCGCCTGTCAGCGGCCCGTCTGCGAGGGTGGACATCACGACGATGTCCACCTCGGCACAGACCGCTTGCGCGGCCACAGGGGCCGCCTTGCCCGTCAGGATCACCCCCTGCACGCCGGACAGATGAAAGGCGCGCTGGCCCCTTGGCCCGGTAAATCCGGGGCGCGCGGCAGCCTCGTCCTGGCTCGCCAGATCGCCATCGTTCTGCAACCAGTTCTCTGCCGCAAAGCCCGCACCCTTGACAGCAGACAGAGCCCGGCCCTGCGGCCCCAGCAACCCGGCCAGCGCCCCGTCGGCGCTGATCAGCAGCGCCGGACGACTGGCTTGCGTCCACAGCGCCAGCGCCAGAATGACCGGCAGCGCACCGCACCAGCGCAAGCGGCCTTGCGTCAGCACCACCCACATCCCCCCCAGCGTGGCCAACGGCAGCACCCAGGGCCCCGGAGCGATGACCGGCGTCACCGCACCCTGCAACCCCGCGACCCAATGCGCGACGAACAGGATCCAGCGCGACGCCTGTTCCATCACCCACAGCGCCACCCCCTCCAGCCCCACCGGGACCAGCAGCGCCGCGACTGCGCCCGTTGCCATCACCATGCTCATCATCGGCACGGTTAGCAGGTTGGCCAGAAGCCCGTAGTCGGTGAACCGGTTGAAATGCGCGGCCGCATAGGGAGCGGTGGCAAAACCGGCCAGCACCGACGACAGCACCAGCGTGAACACCGGAAGCACCCAGCGGGGCAGCCGTTCGCGCAGCACCGCGCCATCCAGCGCCGCAAATCCGGTAATCAGCGCAACCGTCGCCGCGAAGGACATCTGAAATCCGGGCTCGGCCAGGCTTTCCGGCTGCCATAGCAGTATGATCACCGCCGAAATTGCCACCGACCGCAGCGTTAGCGCCCGGCGATCCAGCAGCACCGCGCCCAGCATCACCGCCACCATGATGAAAGCGCGCTCCGTTGCCACATTCGCCCCCGACAGCAGCAGATAGAAGCCCGCCACCGCAAGGCTGATCACCGCCGCCACCTTGCGGCTGTCCACTCGCAAGGCCAGCGGCTGGGCCAGCGCGACGCCATAACGGATCAGGCCAAAGGTGAATCCGATCAGGAAGGCGAGGTTCATTCCCGAAATCGCCAGCAGATGCGACAGGTTGGAATCGCGCAGGGCCTGGACGGTGTCCTGATCGATACCCGACCGGTCGCCGGTCATCGCCCCCGCCGCAAAGGCGCCGGCCTGGCTCGGCATCGATGCGCGCATCCCGGCCCCCATCGTGCTGCGCAGGCGGTTGATCCACTGTGTGCCGGGCGCGGCCTCTTCCCACAGCATGACCGGCGTTCGAGTGTATCCGACCGCGCCGAGGCCGTCAAAGAATGCCATCCTGCGAAAATCGAAACCACCTGGTTCGGCTGGTCCTTCCGGGGCTGACAGATGCGCCGTCAGCAAAACCACCTGCCCCGGCGAAAATTCCGCGATCTGAACGCCTTGCAACGAAATCCTGACGCGTGCCGGCGTGCGAAGGGGCGGCACGTCGTCCAGCACCACACGGTCCAACGTCAGCCGCAAGGCATCATTCTGCGACCGGTCGATGCCGACCAGCCGCCCCTGCACCGCGCCATAGTAGCGAAACTCGAGCACCGGCGCCGACACGGCAGAGGCGCGAAGCCCCGCTGCAAGGCCCCCGACCGCAAGGCAACACACCGCGATCACGACGGGTTGCAGCAGTTCCGGCCCCCAGCGCACCAGAGCCAGCGCCACAAGAACCGCCAGCCCAAGTCCAAGATAGACCGGCGCGCCAGGTTCGACCGGCCACGCGAACCATGCCGACACGCCGCAAGCCAGAAACAGCGGCGTCCAGGGAAACAGCAATCCTCGCACCTCGGCCAAAGCCATCAGCGGCTGCCACATGCCGGCCGGTCGCCCGCCTGATCCCCCGACGCCGATGCCCACCTTGTCTTGCCTTTCGCGACACCCTAATGCTGCGCTGACCCTAGCCCAAGCATGGTTTCCAGAAGGTTAACCGCCGATGATCGCCGCCGACCCCCAGATCGTGACCCGCTTTGCCCCGTCGCCCACGGGCTACCTGCACATCGGTGGAGCCAGGACGGCGCTCTTCAACTGGCTTTACGCGCGTGGCAGGGGTGGCAGGTTTCTGCTGCGGATCGAGGATACCGACCGCGAACGCTCCACCCCGCAAGCGACCGCCGCGATCCTGCGCGGGTTGACGTGGCTGGGGCTCGACTGGGACGGCGAGGTGATCAGCCAGTTCGACCGCAAGGACCGGCATGCCGAAGTTGCGCATCAGATGCTGCTTCGAGGTTCAGCTTACAAGTGCTTCAGCACGCAAGAGGAAATTGCCGCGTTCCGGGCCGCGTCGACCGACAGTTACGCCGTGTTCCGCAGCCCGTGGCGCGATGTCGACCCGGCACACCACCCCGACGCCCCTTACGTGATCCGCATGAAAGCGCCGCAGACCGGCCAGACGGTGATACGCGACCAAGTGCAGGGCGACGTAACGATCCAGAACGAAACCCTGGATGACATGATTTGTTTACGCTCTGATGGCACACCGACCTACATGCTCGCCGTGGTGGTGGATGACCACGACATGGGCGTGACCCAGGTGATCCGGGGGGATGACCACCTGAACAACGCCGCGCGCCAGCAAATGGTCTATGACGCCATGGGGTGGACGATCCCGGTTTGGGCGCACATTCCGCTGATCCACGGGCCGGACGGCAAGAAACTGTCCAAACGCCATGGTGCGGTCGGGGTCGAAGAGTACCAGATCATGGGGTATCCGGCCGCTGGCATGCGCAACTATCTGACGCGACTGGGCTGGGCGCATCTGGACGCCGAGATCTTTACCAGTGACGAGGCCAAGCGGATGTTCGACTTGCGCGGCATCGGGCGCGCTGCGGCGCGGCTGGATTTCAAGAAGCTGGAAAACACCTGCGGGCACCACATGGCGATGGCGGATGATGCTGCGCTGCTGCATGAACTGCAGGCCTTCCTTGCTGTGACGCAGCGAGCGTCGCTGACGTCGGGGCAAGCGGACCTGCTGGTGAAGGGGATGTATTGCGTAAAAGACCGTGCAAAGACGTTCTCTGAACTGCTTGATAAGGCAAAGTTTATGCTCGTGTCGCGCCCCATTGCACCGGACGCCGCCGCGTCGGCTGCGCTCGACACGGTATCCCGTGGTATACTGAAATCGTTGACGCCGCAGCTGCGAAATGTTAGCTGGACGAAAGCTGGACTAGAGGCCATTCTGACTGCTGAGTCTGCGACACTAGGGATTGGTTTTGGCAAACTGGCAGCCCCCCTGCGCGCAGCTTTGGCGGGGCGGACCGCAACACCATCGGTCTATGACATGATGCTGGTGTTGGGCCGCGACGAGACGATCCAACGGCTGGAGGATGCGGCCTGACCGCTGCCCCCCCCGCCGCGCCCTTTGGGGCGACGCGCATGTGATACGGCCGCACACCGGACACCCCGGTCTTGCGGGCTCCATTGGGGGATGAAAGATGGCTGATACCACCAGATCCGCGACCTTGTTGCTTAACAACCAGTCCTACGACCTGCCGATCCATTCGCCGACCATCGGCCCCGACGTGATCGACATCCGCAAGCTTTATGCCGAGGCGAACGTGTTCACCTTCGACCCCGGCTTCACCTCGACCGCCGCCTGCGAAAGCGCCATCACCTATATCGACGGCGACGCGGGTGAACTGCTGTACCGAGGCTACCCGATCGAGGAACTGGCCGAACAGTCGAGCTTTCTCGAAGTCTGCTACCTGCTCTTGTACGCGGAACTGCCTACCGCTGCCCAACTCGCGGACTTCGAATACCGCGTGACGCGCCACACGATGGTGCACGAACAGATGCACTATTTCTTCCGCGGCTTCCGTCGCGACGCGCATCCGATGGCCACGATGGTGGGCGTGGTCGGGGCCATGGCGGCCTTCTATCACGACAGCACCGACATCAACGATCCTTGGCAGCGCGAGGTCGCCGCGATCCGTATGATCGCCAAGCTGCCGACGATCGCCGCAATGGCGTTCAAGTATTCGGTCGGCCAGCCCTTCGTCTATCCCAAGAACTCGCTGAGCTATTCGGCCAATTTCCTGCACATGTGCTTCTCGGTTCCGGCCGAGGAATATGTGGCCAACCCGGTGCTGTCAAAGGCAATGGACCGGATCATGATGCTGCATGCCGATCATGAACAGAACGCGTCGACCTCGACCGTACGGTTGGCGGGCTCGTCCGGGGCCAACCCGTTCGCGTGCATCGCGGCGGGGATCGCTTGCCTGTGGGGACCGGCGCATGGCGGCGCCAACCAAGCCGCGCTGGAGCAGCTGCGCGAGATCGGGTCCGTCGACCACATCCCCGAGTTCATTGCCAAGGCCAAGGACAAGACCTCGGGCGTCAAGCTGATGGGCTTTGGCCACCGGGTCTACAAGAACTTCGACCCGCGCGCCAAGGTAATGAAGCAGTCGTGCGACGAGGTGCTCGACCTGCTTGGCGTTCACAACAACCCTCTGTTGCAGGTCGCCAAGGAGCTGGAGCGGGTGGCGCTGGAGGATGACTACTTCATCTCGAAGAAGCTCTACCCCAACGTCGATTTCTATTCCGGCATCATCCTCGAGGCGATGGGGTTCCCCACCGCGATGTTCACACCGATCTTTGCGCTGTCGCGGACCGTCGGGTGGATTTCGCAATGGAAAGAGATGATCGCCGAAAAGAACCAGAAGATCGGCCGTCCGCGCCAGCTCTACATCGGCGAAACGCGCCGGGCGTATGTCGACGTCGGCAGCCGCTGACCGCTAGGGGCGGTGGCCGTCCAGCGTGGCCACCGCCCCATAGGTTTCGGGACGACGATCGCGGAACAGACCCCAGGACGCCCGCATCTGCGCGATGGCGTCCAGATCGACGGTCGCGGTGATCACGGCGTCGGTCGTCCGGTCGGCCTGAGCCAGAATCGCGCCGTCGGGCCCCGCGATGAAGCTTGATCCATAGAACGTCAGCGCGCGCCCCTCGGGCGCCACCTCCACCCCGATCCGGTTCGATGCGACCACTGGGACAATGTTCGCCGCCGCGTGACCGCGCATGGCCATTTCCCAATGCGGCTGGCTGTCATAGCCGGGCGCATCGGGCTCCGACCCGATGGCGGTCGGGTAAAGCAGCACCTCGGCCCCCATCAGCGCCATTGCGCGTGCCGCCTCGGGAAACCACTGGTCCCAGCAGATGCCGACGCCGATCCGGCCCTGCGCAGTCTGCCATACCCGATAACCAGTGTCGCCGGGCGAGAAGTAGAACTTTTCCTCGTATCCCGGCCCCTGCGGGATGTGCGTCTTGCGGTAGTTTCCCAGGATGCGGCCATCGGCGTCGATCATCGCAACCGCGTTGAAATAGGCCTGACCCGCCCGCTCGAAGTACGACCACGGCAGCACCACCCCCAACTCTCGTGCCAGTGCGGCGAACCGGGCGATCAAAGGATGACCCTGCATCGGCTGCGCGAGGGCAAAATGCTCGGGGCGCTGGGTGATGCAGAAATAAGGCGTCGCGAACAGCTCCTGCACCAGCACCACCTGCGCCCCGCGTGCTGCGGCCTGCCGCACGGCGGCCTCGGCCCGGTCGGCGTTGGATGGCAGATCCCACGTGCAGGCAAACTGGGTGGCGGCGAGGGTGATCTGGCGCATGCATCGCTCCGTGGTTTGAACCGCCGGGGTCTTTGTTTGCCCGGATCCTTGGGGGATAGCGACGGGCGAAAAACGAGGAAAGCCTTATCTGCGCGACGGCAGCGCAAAGCGCCACCGGGGTGGCGCCGACGGGACCGACGAGTGCAGCCGTTCGGAAGGGTCCGTTCCGATCGACCGGCGGCGGCGCAGCAGGAAACATTTGCCAAACCCGCGCCAGGTGCCGATCATCGGGGCGTCCGGATCGCAGGGAAACCGGTCGCGCCATCCCGTCGGCAGCGCCAGCCCCAGCGTTTCGGCGCGGTCCAGCATCCAGACCAGGGGAATGTTAGCCAGCGGCCGGGACCGCGTCCGATCCCCGATCTGGCCACCGATGTCGGCGTGCGCGCCGCGAAACCAGACCTGTTCGACGTTCCCGGGCCAGTTCTTCGGGCTTTTCCACAGCACCGGCTCGTAGACCGCGCGCGTTTCGTCGCGCGCCAGCGCGTGAAAGCCGTGCTTTACCCCCGCGCCCAGATGCGGGTTGTGAAACGCATTGCGCTTGTCGGTCAATAACCACAGCAGGGGCAGCCGCAGCCCCAGCGCCTTGACGGTATCGAACACGCCGACCATTTCAATCGGCGCGTCCTGATGGCAGAACCGGCGGCGAAACGCCTGCGCCGACGTGCTGCCGGGATTGAGCTTGTAGTGGCGCCACGCCAGCAGCACGCCGCGTTCGGTGGCGTGTTCGCGTTTAACCAGCCCGACCAGATCGATGACGCCCGCCAACGACCGCACCCCGTAGGCGCCGCGCGAATACCCGATCAGAAAGATCCGGTCACCGGGGCGATAGTGGCTGGCCAGCCAGCCGTAGGCGCGGCGAATCTGGCGGCTGAGGCCCTTGCCCTGGGCCACGTTGATCATCCGCTGCCAGCCCTCCCACTGCAGGCCCGGTTCGTAATACACCGTGCGATGCGCCGACCGTCCGCTTTCCGCCAGCAGCCTGTAGATCAGCCCCGCATTGGTTTCCTGTCCGGGTTCCAGCGAGGACATCGTGCCGTCTAGGATGATCACGTGGTCCACCACGCCGCGCACGCGGCCGGGTTTCGGCGGCATCGCGGCTTCGGTCTGAACCTCGGGCTGGCCGTGCCAGAGGCGTTTCAGGCGGTCCTGCACCGACACGGCTTGCCCTCCCACGGGCGGGCCCCTGCGCGCGTCCCGCGCAAACGAAAGGGCCATCCCGAGTAGCATACCCGGAATGGCCCTGCGTAAAGGTTTATTTTCGCGTTACAGCTTGAGCGACAGCACGGTCGCCAGGGCCAGTTCGCCAAAGCCGTTGAAGCGGCTGTTGGTGACGGTGGAATAGGACCCCATGCCCTGCCAGACCACGAAATCGCCTTCGGTCAGATCGGACGGCAGCAGAACGTCGCCGGGCAGGCGGTCCACCGAATCGCAGGTCGGGCCGAACACGATGCGACCTTCCAGATCGCCGGTGCGGCGGTTGCCCTCGGCGTCCAGCACTTCGGTCCGGTCGATCACGCCGATCTGCCCGAATTC
This sequence comes from Paracoccaceae bacterium, assembly GCA_031398695.1. Taxonomy (GTDB): domain Bacteria; phylum Pseudomonadota; class Alphaproteobacteria; order Rhodobacterales; family Rhodobacteraceae; genus JAIYDJ01. Next base: position 13,061 of record JANNNU010000043.1, read on the forward strand.
GAACATCGCGCCATAAAGACCGTCGTTCAGGAACACGTGGTTGCCGTCACGCACCGACTTGACCCGCGCGGCCAGCGCAAAACCGTCGCCGCACAGCGCACGGCCCGGCTCGCAGACCAGCATCGGTCTGTCCGATCCAAACGCCTCTTCCGTGACGCGGCCGATCGTGTCGAAGATCGCCTCAACGTCGGGCGACACGCCGTTGAGACGGTGGCTCGGGAAGCCGCCCCCGACGTTCAGCCGCGCGATGGTCACGCCGGCTTCGCGGGCGATGTCGGCGGCGACGACGATGTAGCTGGCCCAGGCTTCCGGGTCGGTGCACTGGGTGCCCGGGTGGAAGGTGATCGACGGGATGAAGCCGGCCTCGGCCACGGTGCGCAGCAAGCCCACCGCCACCTCTGCCGTGGCGCCAAACTTTGCACCGAAGTTGTAGGCAGCGCCCGACACCGGCAGCTTGAAGCGCACCGAGATCTCGCAGCCGTCCGACGGGACCATCTCGATCAGCTTGGCGAGTTCCGACGCCGAATCGACCGACCATGATTTCACATCGGCCGCCACGGCATGGGCGATCTCGGCCCGGCTGCGCACCGGATTGTGGTAGTGCACCGCAGCATCCGGTGCGAGACGGCGGATCAGGTCGATCTCGAACGGCGAGGCGCAGTCAAACCCGCGCAGACCCGCGGCGATCAGGTTTTCGACCACCTCTTCGGACGGGTTGGATTTGACCGCATAGGTCACCATGCCCGGAAAACCGTCGATGAAGCGACGCCCAGCGGCCTGCACGGCCTCGGGTGAAAAGAACAGAACCGGGTTTTCCGGCTGCTGATTCCGCAGGTACTCGGTCGGGTTGGTCCATATTGTCTTGGACAGTCCCATCGGCGTGATCCTTTCTGCCAACAAGACGCAAGTCCCTTCCCGTTGCTCGGACGGTGGGCACCTGCGTGGTTTTTACAACCAGGCCAGGTGCGTATGAGCCGCCCTTTTCCTGCAATCAGGATGGCGTATATGTGTGACAACTTCACCGAACAAAACAGTATAAATGCCGCGATACGTGGTTATAATGACGAAAAGACAAGGCATATTGCATGGACGAGCTGGATCGGACGATTCTTGGCCTCTTGGGGGCCGATGCGCGGATGTCGGTGGCGACTCTGGCCCGCCGCCTGAAGGTCGCTCGCAGCACTTTGCAGGCCCGGCTGGAACGGCTCGAGACGTCGGGCATCATCGCGGGCTACACCCTGAAACTGGGCGAGGAGGCCAAGGTGGGCCGGATCCGCGCCTCGGTTCTGCTGACCATCGAGCCGCGCGCCCAGGCCGCCATCCTGACTCGGCTGAAATCCATCGCCGAAATCGAACGCGTGTTCACCACGTCGGGCCGGTTCGATCTTTTGATGCAGATCGCCGCGCCCAACACGCAAGTGCTGGATCAGGTGCTGGATCAGATCGGCGCGCTGACCGGGGTGAAATCGTCCGAAAGCCTGATCCATCTGTCGACGCGGAT
>JANNNU010000007.1:0-8638 GCA_031398695.1 Paracoccaceae bacterium
CGGAACGGATGACATGGCCGAACAAACACCGCCGGCGACCTACGAGGACCTCATTCGCCTGATCCACGAGCGCTACGATGGCATGAGCAAATCCTACCAGAAAATTGCTCTTTACCTAACCCAGAATCCCAATGACGTCGCCGTCATGTCGGTAATTGCCATCGCCCAACGTTGTGGCATGCACGCATCGAGCTTGGTGCGTTACGGGCAGTCTCTGGGCTTTCGCGGGTTCAAGGAGTTGCAGGCGGTCTTCCAGCTCAGGCTGTCCACGGCCGCTCCGGGGTTCGATGCCCGCGTAAGGGCCCTCGAGACTGAGCTCGATGCGAAGGAAGACCCCAGCGATCTTGGCTTCCTGAAGGAATTGGTTGTTCGCGACGTTGCTTCGCTCAAGGACCTGCTCGACGCAACAAGCGCCGAGAGTATTTCGGAGGCGGCCGATTTGATGCAGGCTTCGGATACGATCTATCTTGTCGGGCAATTGCGTTCGGCCTCCGTGGTCGATCTTTTGCGCTATGTGCTGACGATGCTCGGCAAAAAAACCGTTCTGTTGGACACGAGCGGCGGGCTTGCCACGCATATGTCACGCGTGATGGGACCACACGACATGCTTTTTGCGGTGTCCTTTCGGTTCTACGCAACAGAAGTAGTCAATATCGTCGATGAGGCCGCAAGGCGCGGTGTGCCTATCCTGGCGATTTCAGACAGCACGCTTTCGCCGCTGGCAAAGTCTGCCCGGGTACTGTTTGCGATCCCTGAGCATGAATACACGTTCTCTCGGTCACTTGCGGCCCCGATGTGTCTGGCGCAGGCGCTGATGGTGGCTTTGGCGGCGCGGTTGCAAAAGAACCGCGTTACGCCGCGCATCCCGGTCGCGACCGGGCCTTAGTGGCTAAAGGCGCATCGGCCCCTTCGGTGTCGTTGGGCCCGTGGGGAACGCGCCCCAAACCCCCTGATCGAAGTTGATGACGGCCCCCGTCATCAGCCCGGCGTCGTCTGACACGAGGAACGCTACGGCGCGCGCCACCTCGGCGGGGTCAATAAGCCTGCCGAAGGGCAGATTTGCGCGCGCCTTGGCCTCCCAGTCGGCATCTCCGGTCTCGGCGAGTTGCAGCGCGCGCTCGTTGTCGGTGGACATCCAGCCGGGGTTCAACTGGTTCACCCGAATGCGATTGGCCATAACGGCAAAGGCGGTGTTGGCTGTGAGGGTCGCCAGAGCCCCCTTGGAGGCGCAATAGGCGCTGATGAACGGTTGGCCTGCCATGGCGGAGGTCGACCCGATGTTACAGATGGAACCCTTGATCCCGTCCCGGATCATCAGTTTGATAGCGGCCTGCATCAGGAAAAATGGTCCGCGCACGTTCGTCGCGAACATGGCATCGAAAAGGTCGGGCGAGGTATCGAGGATCGTGCCCCGGTCGGTCAGCGCCCCCGCATTGACCAGCACATCTACGCGACCGAACGTTGCATCCGTGTCAGCGATCACGCGGGCGCAATCGGCAGGGCTGGCCATGTCGGCCTGAACGAACAGGGCTGGGCAGTGCTGCATCAGTTCGGCCACCACGCTTTTCCCGCGGGCAGCATTGCGCCCGGTCACGACGATGCCAGCTGCACCTGCAGTCGCCAGTGCCCGCGCGATGGCCGCGCCGAGGCCTTGCGTAGCCCCGGCAACGACGCAGATTTTCCCGTCCATCTGGTTCATGGGACGACGTCGTAGCCGGCTGCCGCCATCACGCGCAGCAGCTCTTTGTGCCCCGTGACCGCCATTTCCAGCGGGGGCGATACCTTTGGGTCCTGTTCCGCTTCGACAACGAACCAGCCTTCGTATCCCTTGTCGGCTAGCGCCTTTACGATGGCCTCGAAATCGAGGCTGCCATCGCCCGGCACGGTGAAAGCGCCCTTGACCACCGCATCAAGGAAACTTTCGCGCGACCGGTCCAGACCATCCACCACGGCGCGGCGGATGTCCTTCGTGTGCACATGGGTAATACGCTTCGAGTAATTGTCGATCACGCGCAAATTGTCCCCGCCGGCAAAGGCCATGTGACCGCTGTCGAACAGCAGAGGCACCGAGGAGTGCGGCATCAACATGTCCAGTTCGGCCTCCGTCTCGATGACAGCGGCCATGTGGTGGTGGTAGGACAGCGGCATGCCGGCCTTGGCGCACCAGTCGGCAAAGTCGCTGAGCTTGCGCCCGTAGGCGGCGATTTCTGCCTCGGTCAATTTGGGCTTGGTCGACAACGGTGCGGATTGCACCCCCTGCATCGAGCGCGCGGTTTCACCGTAGACGATGCAGGGCGCAGCTACGGCTATGAAGAACGCGAGTTGCGATGCGATGCGGTCTTTCTCCGCCTCGATGTCGCCGTCCACAAGCAGGCCTGAAAACCAGCCGCCACAAACCGAAATGCCGAACTTTGCTAGGATCGGACCAAGTTTGGTCACGTCCATCGGAAACCGCCGCCCGGTTTCCATACCGGTGAAGCCCGCCAACGACGCCTGACGCAGGCATTCTTCCAAGCTGACGTCATGCGAAAGCTCGGCGAGGTCGTCGTTCCACCACGCGATCGGGGCAATGCCGAGTTTCGCCTTCATCTCAGACCCCCACCCGCTGCTTGGCCCGAATAGCCAACTGGCTTTCGCGCGCGGCGCGCACGCTGTCCCGGTCGGACACTTCTGGAACGCCCACATCCCACTCGGCGTCGCCCGGTGTCCAGGACCAGGCGTCCGTTACGATGCAAATCACTGTAGTGCGATCATTACTTTTTGCCCAGTCCAGTGCAGCGTCCAGATCAGCAAGGCTTTCAACCTTGCGGCTGTCCGCCCCCATCGACGCGGCATGGGCGGCAAAGTCCACGTGTGGCGGATCGGCCCTATCGATGATCCTGCAATCTTTCAGCAGGTTGTTGAAACCGGGCACACCTTTGAACTCTTGCAGGCGGTTAATCACGGCATAACCGCCGTTGTCGCAGACGATGACGATCATCTTGTGGCCCGACAGCACTGTCGAATAGATGTCGGAATTCATCATCATGTAGGTCCCGTCGCCCAGCATGACGATCGGGGTGCCGCCCGCGCCTCCCGGCCCCGCCTGCGCCATCGCGCAGCCCCAACCGGCGGCAATCTCGTAGCCCATGCAGGAAAATCCGAACTCGAGATCAAAGGTGTTCGGCGCCTTCACCCGCCAGCCCTTTGCGACCTCGCCCGGAATACCGCCAGCAGCGGCAATCAGCGTGTCGGTATCGGCGGCCTTTCGGTTCACCACGTTGACCACCTGCGCATAGGTCGGGACCTGCGTGTTGGTCGGGGCCTGATGGCTGTCCAACAGGGAATCCCATTCGCCAAACAGCGTCTTGGCATGCGGCAAGTGTCCGGCAGGCGCCTGCCAGTCGCCAAGCGCTTGATCAAGCTCTGTGACGGCTTCCCGCGCGTCCCCGACAACGGCAAGTGCCCGATGTTTCGTCGCATCGAATCGGGCGGCGTTAATCGAGATAAACCGGGCGTCGCTTGAAAACACGGTCCAGGACCCCGTCGTGAAATCCATCAGCCGGGTTCCGATGGCCACGATCACATCTGCCTCTGCCGCGAGAGCATTGGCTGAAGCCGACCCGATGATGCCGATCGGACCACAATGCACCGGATCGAAGTGGGTCAAACCCCCTTTCCCCGCGATGGTCTCGACCACCGGAATGCCGCACCGTGCCGCGAATGCGGCGACCGCGCCTTCCGCCCCTGAATAACGCACTCCACCGCCCGCGATAATCAACGGCCGTTTGGCAGTTCTCAGCAGATCGGCGGCCTTGGCGAGTGCGGCGCGGTCCGGACGCGGGCGCGGGATCGACCAGACATGCTCTTCAAAGAACACCGCCGGATAGTCGAACCCCATCTCCTGCGTGTCCTGCGGCAGCGCGATGAAGGCAGGACCGCAGTCCGCCGGGTCCAGCATCGCCGCGATGGCCTGCGGCAGGGACGACAGGATCTGCGCCGGGTGGGTGATCCGGTCCCAGTACCGGGTGACGGCCTTGAACGCGTCGTTCACCGTGACCGTGGGGTCGCTGTAGTGTTCGACCTGCTGCATCACCGGATCGGGCAGCCGGTTGGTGAAGCTGTCGCCCGCGAGCAGCAGGACCGGCAAGCGGTTGGCATGCGCGGTGCCCGCAGCCGTGACCATATTCAGCGCGCCCGGCCCGATCGACGACGTGGCGATCATGATCTGCCGCCGCCGCTTGGCCTTGGCAAAGCCGATGGCGGCCAGCGCCATGGACTGCTCGTTCTGCCCGCGCCAGGTAGGAAGCTGATCCTGCACCGCCCCCAGCGCCTCGGACAGACAGGTGACATTGCCATGGCCAAAGATGCCGAACACCCCGGCGAACAGCGGCACGCGCACCCCGTCGATTTCGGTGAACTGGCTGCACAGATAGCGCACCAAGGCCTGCGTCATCGTCAGTCGAACGGTGTCGTGTCCCATGTCGTCCCCCCCCTCTGCGCCCGACCGGACGCAACCCCTTCGAATTGATTATTGACATTTACAGAATTTGGCAATGAATATTGCGATACCAGTGGGGGGATGGCCATGTACGACGACTTCGGTCTGTTCATCGACGGGCGCTGGCAGCCGGCGATGGCTGGCATGACCGCGTCCGTGCTCAGCCCGGTGACAGAGCGGTCTCTGGGTCAGGTGCCGGTCGCGGGCGTTGCAGATACCGAAGCCGCCATCGCCTCGGCAAAATCGGGTTTTGCTGCGTGGAAGGAGACGACGGCGTTTGAACGTGCCGATGCGTTGCATGCCATCGCGGATGAAATGAAACGCCGCAGCGACAAGGCGGCCCGGATGATCAGCCTTGAAACCGGCAAACCGATCGCACAAGCGGGTCGCGAATGGGCGCTGTCCATCGACCAGTTCCGATGGTTCGCCGAGGAAGCCCGCCGGATCTACGGCCGCATCGTCGAGGCCCGGGTGCCCGCCGGGCGGTTTGAAATCCACCACGAGCCGGTTGGCGTGGTCGCAGCCTTCACCGCCTGGAACTTTCCCGCCGCGCTGATTGCCCGCAAGGTCGCCCCGGCTCTCGCTGCCGGGTGTTCTACGATTGTCCGCCCGTCGTCCCAGACGCCGGGTGTCGCGATGGTCCTGGTGGACTGCTGCCGCGCGGGGTCGCTGCCTGCGGGCACCGTCAATTTGGTGATCGGGCCGACCGACGCCACCTATGCACCGATCATGGCTTCAAAGGCGGTGCGCAAGGTGTCGTTGACCGGATCAACCCGCGTGGGCCAGCAGATGATCCGCGATGCCGCCGACACGATGAAACGGGTGTCGATGGAGCTGGGCGGCAACGCGCCCCTGATCGTGCACGACGACGCCGACCTCGAGGCCTGCCTCAACGCGGCCGTTCCAACGAAATTCTCGAACGCGGGGCAGGTTTGCGTCACACCCGACCGGTTCTACATCCACGAAAGTCTGCACGATGCCTTTGTCGCCGGGTTTGTCGAACGCACCCGCATGATCAGACTCGGGGATGGAATGGACCCGGCGGTCGGGATGGGGCCGCTGATCAATGCGGGGCGACTGGCAGAGATCGAACAGATCGTTGCCGGTGCCGTCAGGTCTGGCGCGCGGTTGGTCCACGGCGGGGCGCGCGGGGCGGGCTTAAATGAGGGCTATTTTCACGAGCCGACGGTGCTGACCGATTGCACCGACGACATGGCGGTGATGGCCGAGGAAAACTTCGGCCCCATCGCCGCGATCACCCGGTTCTCCACTGATGACGAGGTTCTGGCCCGCGCCAACGCCTCCGACATGGGGTTGTCAGCCTATGCCTTCACGGCAAGCCCGAAACGGGCGCGGCGGGCGGTGGCAGAATTGAAGGCCGGGATGGTCGGCATCAACTCCTTTGCGATGGCGGCGGCCGAAGCACCGTTCGGCGGCACCAACCACTCCGGCATGGGGCGCGAAGGCGGGACCGAGGCGATCCGCGACTATCTGGACGTGAAATCCAGCCAGGTGGTGTGGGCATGATCCCGAACAGACTCCACGCGCTGTGGGCAGAGGGCAGACCCGCAATCAACGGCTGGTGCAGCATCGGCAACCCCTTTACCGCCGAGATCATGGCGGCCCAGGGGTTCGACAGCGTCACCGTCGACATGCAGCATGGGGCGCTCGACTACACCGCGATGCTGCCGATGTTTCAGGCGATGCGGGCCAGCGGCACGGTCGTCATGGCGCGCGTGCCGTGGCTCGATCCGGCGGTCATCATGAAAGCGCTCGACGCAGGCGCATATGGCATCATCTGCCCGATGACCAACACGCCCGAAGAGGTGGCAGCCTTCGTCAATTACATGCGCTATCCGCCAACGGGAGTGCGCAGTTTCGGGCCGACGCGGGCCACCTACGCGCAGGGACCGAACATCGCGCACGAGGCAAACAACCAGATCCTCGCCTTCGCGATGATCGAAACGGCCGAAGCGATGGACAATCTCGACGCGATCTGTGCGGTGCCCGGTCTCGACGGCGTTTATGTCGGGCCTGCAGATCTGAGCTTCAGTCTGTCCGAAGGTCGCCTTACGCCCGGTTTCGACCGACAGGAGCCGGAGGTAGTCACGGCTCTGCAAGCCGTCGCCGCCGCCTGCAAACGGCACGGCATCCGCGCAGCACTGCATTGCGGCAGCCCCGACTATGCCGCACGCGCGATCGGCTGGGGGTATCACATGACGACCGTCGGCGGCGATGCACGCTTTCTCGCGGCGGGCGCGGCGGATGCGGTTGCGCGGTTTCGCGATGCGGTCGGCGCACGTACCGAAGGGGCCGCGTGATGCCGCATGTTCTGATTGCCGGAAAGATCCACGGTGCCGGTCTGGCACTGCTGCGGGCGACGTCCGCCATGACCTTCGATCTGGTCGACGAGGTGTCGGAGCCGTCCTTCGCCCCCCTAATAGAGCGTGCAGATGCCCTGATCCTGCGGACGCAGCCCCTGGGTGCGGCGACCGTGGCGCGGGCCAGGCGGCTGAAAATCGTCTCGCGCCATGGTGTTGGCTATGATGCGGTGGATGTCGCGGCGCTCGACCAGCGAGGAATCATCCTGTCGGTCGTGGGGGATGTGAACACCGTGGCCGTGGCCGAACACACGCTGATGCTGATGCTCGCCGCGATCAAACGCGCCATCCGCGCCGACCGGGCCGTGCGCGAACCCGACCGGTGGGACTGGCGCAACCGGCTCGAGGCAGGCGAATTGGCCGGAAAGACGCTGCTGCTCTTCGGTTACGGCAGGATCGGGCGGAGCGTCGCGAGACTAGCGATAGCCTTCGACATGACGGTGATCGCCCATGACCCGGCTGTGCAATCCTCTGGCTGGCCCGACGGCGCGGTGCGCCCGGTGGCCGATCTTGCTGCGGCCCTCGGCGTGGCAGACGTGATTTCCGTCCACATCCCAAAGGCGGCCCGGCCCGTGCTTGGCGCGGCCGAACTGGCGCAGGTCAAACCCGGCGTGGTGATCGTGAACACTGCGCGGGGCGGGATCGTCGATGAGGCGGCGCTTGCCGAAGCGCTGCGGACGGGGCGGGTGGTGGCGGCGGGGCTGGACGTCTTCGATGACGAGCCGCCGGCGCGGGCACATCCTCTGCTGGCTTTTGATCAGGTGCTGCTGTCGCCGCACATCGGCGGCCTGACCGCAGAGGGGGCCGAGCGTCTCGCGATCCACGCGGTCCGCAACGTGCTGGATTATTTCGCGGGCAAGCTGGACCCGGCCCTTATCGTCAACAGAGCCGCTCTCGACCATAAGGAAGCCGTCAGATGAGCAAACCCAAACTGCGCATCGGTCTGATCGGCACCGGCTTCATGGGCAAGGCGCATGCCTTTGGCTTCACCTCTGCTCCACGCGTGTTCGATCTGCCGTTTGATCTGGACCTTCACACAGTGGCAGACATCACGGATGCCGCAGCCGCGCGGGCTGCTTCGGCCTTGGGGTTTGCACATGCGACTTCGGATTGGCGCGCAATTATGGCCAGCCCCGAGATCGACCTCATCTCGATCACGACCCCCAATGCGCTGCACAAGGAGATGTCCCTCGCGGCCATCGCTGCGGGCAAGCACGTCTATTGCGAAAAGCCGCTTGCCCCGCTGGCGTCCGACGCGCTGGAGATGACACTGGCAGCCGAGGCTGCCGGTGTGAAAACACAGGTTGGGTTCAATTATCTGTGCAATCCGATGCTGACGCTGGCGCGCGAGATGATCGGGGCCGGCGAGTTGGGCGAGATCCGGGGATATCGCGGCATCCATTGCGAAGATTACATGGCGGACCCCGAAAGCCCGTACACATTTCGCCACGACCCGGCAGGCGGCGGTGCGCTGGCGGACATCGGCAGCCATGCGCTCGCCACGGCAGAGTTCCTGTGCGGTCCGATCACCCGTGTGATGGGCGACTGCGTGACCGTGATCGCTGCGCGCCCCAACGGACGCGGTGGCACACGCCCGGTTCTGGTGGATGACATCGGGCGCGCCTTCCTTCGCTTTGAAAACGGCGCGACAGGCAGCATAGAGGGCAACTGGATCGCCACAGGGCGCAAGATGCAGCATGATTTCGAGATTTACGGCTCGAAAGGCGCGCTGGCCTTTTCGCAAGATGCAGCATGATTTCGAGATTTACGGCTCGAA
>JANNNU010000125.1:0-14588 GCA_031398695.1 Paracoccaceae bacterium
TGACGCTTACCGAAGATACTCTACCGTCCGTGGTGATAAGGAGCGAAATGTCCGCAGCCGTCGTGATGATCTCGGACAAAAGCTCCGGATCGATCAGCGGCACAGACATGCCCGCCAGAATATGCTTTGAGTCAGTATTCACGGACAATCTGCTTGGTTGCCGCCCACCCAACGCAGTTGGGACAACGGTTTGTTACGCGCGCTTAAGCACACAGAACGCGTCGAATTGCAAACCAATGGCCTGCAATGCCGCGCCTATGTCGTTCGAGGCTAGATCGGCACCGGTGCATGCCGCCGCGTCGTCTCTCATTGTCATGACGGCACCACCCACGATGACGGGCAAGGGAGTCTTCAAAGTCGATTTCAGAAATTTCACCATCTTGGCGACGGCTTCCAGCTTTTCCGCCACGGCAACAGATATCATGACCCCGTTGAAATTCCGTGTTGCCACCAAACTACGCAGTTCATCGTAAGAGGGGGCAATTCTAAGGCACACCGAAACTCCGAACCGTCGCATCTGGCCCATGGCGACCATCGGCCCCAGGGTGTGCTGTTCGCGGTCCGGAATGATCAGCAGCACAGTCCCGTTGCCGGTATCGCCTGCCTGATCCGCCGCCCAGGCCACCCCGATTTCACGCAGCAGGCTTTGCAGCCGCGCCACGCCCATCGACACGTCCATCCAACTCATCCTGTCGTCTTCCCACGCCTCGCCCATCCGTCTCGCCGCAATCGGGATATAAATGTCGGCCAGGGCGGCGACGCTCACCCGATTCCGCTTCATCTCGCCCAGCAAGTCGGCAAAGCAGTTTCTGGTTCCCGAAACCGATGCATTGATCAGGCCATCGATCAGCGACTCGCGCGGCTCGGTGGTCGAACGCGCATTGCGCTCTGCCAGCAAAGACACGACCTGCGACGCAAAGAAGGCCACCCCAGAGGCATCTTGCGACCCCGGGCGACCCATGTCTGCTGCCTGCGGTTCTGTCATTCGTCCGGCTCCGCTCCCGGGAACCCGCAAGACCATCGTCTGAGTCTGTCAGCGCGACCGGGGCCTTCCCTGCACTCAACTGTTCCTGACAGCGGCTAAATTGTCAAAGCAAATTGACACCCCCTTGCGAAAGTTCTGCACGCGCCATAGGCAAATGCCGGGATTTTATAGGAAATCTTAGGCCAAACAATCCTGGTGCGCCGCCTCCTACGCCGTCACGAAACCGCAATGTGTCAACCGAAAAGTTGTAAGTTTAGGTTGACACTTTGTGCATCCCGCCTCTAGGGTTCGTGAAGGACCCCAGTTCGGCAGGCAGACCCATGACCCAGATTCGACCCCAGCGCGCGCCGCTCTACACGCCAGAGCAACGCCTGCGGCGCGATCAGACGATCTGGACGCCGGTGCAAGGCATTCTGGCGCCGTTGCAGTTTCTGGCCTTTGCGGTGTCGCTGGTGCTGGTCTTGCGGTATCTCGCCACCGGCGCCGGATACGAGGCGGCCACCCTGTCGGTCGTGGTCAAGACCGGATTTCTCTATGTCATCATGGTGACCGGCGCGATCTGGGAAAAGGTCGTGTTCGGCCAGTATCTGCTGGCACCGGCCTTCTTCTGGGAAGACGTGTTCAGCTTTGCGGTCATCGCGTTGCACACCGCCTATCTGATCGCCCTGCTGACCGATGCATTGTCGGCACAGGCATTGATGCTGCTGGCCCTTGCCGCCTACGCCACCTATGTCGTCAATGCAGGCCAGTTCATCTGGAAACTGCGCATGGCGCGGCTCGACATGGCGGCGCGCGACCGGGCGACCGCGCCACAGGGGTTGGTCGCATGAACGCGCCCCTGCCCGCCCGCGGCTGCTCCGACACGCCGGTTCTGAAAGAGCGCGGACAGCGCGAGGTGTTCTGCGGGCTCACGGGTATCATCTGGCTGCACCGCAAGATGCAGGACGCCTTCTTTCTGGTCGTGGGGTCGCGCACCTGCGCCCATCTGCTGCAATCGGCGGCCGGCGTGATGATCTTCGCCGAACCCCGTTTCGGCACCGCCATTCTGGAAGAAAAGGATCTGGCCGGTCTTGTCGACGCTCAGACCGAGCTTGACCGCGAGGTGGACCGCCTGCTGGCCCGCCGCCCCGACATCCGGCAGCTGTTCCTCGTCGGCTCCTGCCCGTCCGAGGTCATCAAGCTCGACCTCGCCCGCGCGGCCGAGCGGATGAGCGTCAAACACGCCCCTCACGTCCGCGTGCTGAACTATTCCGGCTCCGGCATCGAAACCACGTTCACCCAAGGTGAAGACGCCTGCCTCGCCTCGATGGTCCCGGTCCTGCCGCACACCGACGCCCGCGAACTCCTGCTGGTCGGCGCGCTGCCCGATGTCGTCGAAGACCAGGCCCTCGCGCTGCTCAAGGCTCTCGGCATAGGCCCGGTCCGCTGCCTGCCCGCCCGCCGCGACTCCGACCTTCCGTCGGTCGGGCCGAACACCGTCTTCGCCCTGACTCAGCCCTTCCTCGGCGACACCCATGCCGCTCTGCAGGGCCGCGGTGCCCGTCACCTTGCCGCCCCGTTCCCGTTCGGCGCCGGAGGCACCACCGAATGGCTGCGCGCCGTGGCGACCGAGTTCGGCGTCGCGCCGGCACTGTTAGACGCGGTGACCGCCGCCCCCCGCGCCCGCGCCGAAAAGGCCATCGCCGCCGCTGCACAGACGCTGCGCGGCAAGTCGATCTTCTTCTTCCCCGACAGCCAGCTTGAAATCCCTCTGGCCCGCTTCCTGACCCGCGAATGCGGCATGACGGCGATCGAGGTCGGAACCCCCTTCCTCCACCGCGACCTGATGGCCCCCGATCTCGCCCTCCTCGCCGAAGGTCCCACCCTCTCCGAGGGCCAGGACGTCGACCTGCAACTCGCCCGCGCCCGACAAGCCCGCCCTGACCTGACCGTCTGCGGCCTCGGCCTCGCCAACCCGCTCGAAGCCGAAGGCCTCGCCACCAAATGGGCCATCGAACTCGTCTTCACGCCGGTCCACTTCTACGAACAAGCGGGCGACCTCGCCGCCCTCTTCGCAAGGCCCTTGCGCCGTCGGGCGCTGCTGCAAAACCTCGCCCCTCAGGACGCCATACCCATGCAGGCGGCAGAATGACAGGCCGAACGACCCCCCCATTCACCTTGGTCCAAATATCCCGGGGTCCGGGGCAGCGCCCCGGAGGCCAGCCATGAAACTTACCCTCTGGACATACGAAGGGCCCCCCCACGTAGGCGCGATGCGCGTCGCAACCGGAATGCGCGGCCTGCACTACGTCCTGCATGCCCCGCAGGGCGACACCTACGCCGACCTTCTGTTCACCATGATCGAGCGCCGTGACCACCGCCCGCCGGTCACCTACACCACCTTCCAGGCCCGCGACCTCGGCGGCGACACTGCGACGCTTTTCAAGACCGCCTGCGCCGACGCGGTGACCCGGTTCAAGCCAGAGGCGCTGATCGTCGGCGCCTCCTGCACCGCCGAACTGATCCAGGACGACCCGGCAGGCCTGGCCGGGTCGATGAACCTCGGCATCCCGGTGATTCCGCTCGACCTGCCCAGCTACCAGCGCAAGGAAGGCTTCGGCACCGACGAGACCTTCCTGCAGATCACCCGCCATCTCGCCAAACCTTGCGCCCGCACGGAACAGATCACCGCCAACCTGATCGGCCCCACTGCGCTGGGCTTCCGTCACCGCGACGACATCACCGAAGTCACGCGCCTGCTGGCCGACATGGGCATCGCCGTCAACGTGACTGCCCCGATGACCGCCCGCCCTTCCGACATCGCCCGCCTTCCGGCCGCCCATTTCAACGTGCTGATGTATCCCGAACACGCCGAATCCGCCGCCCGCTGGCTGGAGCGAGAATACAAACAGCCGTTCACTAAAATCGTTCCGATCGGCGTCGGCGCCACCCGCGATTTCCTGGCCGAGGTTGCCACGATCACCGGCCTGCCCATCAAATCCGACACTTCTCGCCTGCGCCTGCCCTGGTGGACCCGCAGCGTGGACAGCACCTACCTTACCGGCAAACGCGTGTTCGTCTTCGGCGACGGCACCCACGTCGCCGCCGCCGCGCGCATCGCCCGTGACGAGATGGGCTTCGACGTGGCGGGGATCGGCTGCTTCAACCGCGAAATGGCAAGGCCCATCCGCACGCTCGCCAAGGACTTCGGCATCGAGGCGCTGATCACCGACGACTATCTCGAGGTCGAAGCCGCCATTGCCGCCCTGCAACCCGAAATGATCCTTGGCACCCAGATGGAGCGTCACATCGGCAAGCGGCTCGGCATCCCCTGCGCCGTGATCTCGGCCCCGGTGCATGTGCAGGACTTCCCCGCGCGTTACTCCCCCCAGATGGGCTGGGAGGGCGCCAACGTGATTTTCGACACCTGGATCCATCCTCTGGTCATGGGCCTCGAAGAACATCTGCTGCACATGTTCCGCGACGATTTTGAGTTCCACGATGAAGCCGGCGCCTCCCACCATGGCGGCCAGCACAAACCTCGCGAACAGGGCGCTGAAGCCGCTTCTGCGGCCGCGGTCGAGGGGGGCTCGATGCCCCTCGAGACCGCTCCCCTGTCAGAGGTCGCAGCCTCAAGTGAAGATAGCTCCGACCAAGATGAAGGCAGCCCGAACGTGATCTGGCTGTCGGATGCCGAACATGAACTGAAAAAGATCCCCTTCTTCGTGCGCGGCAAGGCTCGCCGCAACACCGAAAAGTTTGCCTCCGAAAAAGGACTGACCCGGATCAGTGTCGACACCCTGTACGAGGCAAAGGCCCACTATGCACGTTGAAACAAACCTCACAGGAATTCCGGTAACCGGCGCCCGCGTCGGCTACAACATCGTCATCGTGACGCTCGATGCTCACGCCGCCGGTCCTGCCGCGCGCGTCGCGCCTCGCCTCGCCGTTGACTTTCCGGGCCTCGCCATCAGCATCCATGCCGCCGCCGAATGGGCCGAGAACCCGGCCTCGCTGGCCCGGTGCAAACTGGCGCTGCAGACCGCTGACATCGTGGTGGCCAATCTTATCTTCATCGAAGAGCACATCAACGCCATCCTACCCGACCTGACGGCCGCCCGCGACCGGGCCGATGCCTTTGTCGGCGTGATTGCGGATGCGCAGATCACCAAGCTGACCCGGATGGGTGACCTCGACATGGCAAAGCCCGCGTCGGGCCTTATGGCGATCCTGAAGAAGCTGAAGCCGAAGAAGGGCAACTCGGCGGCGTCGGGCGAAAAGCAGATGTCGATGCTGCGGCGGATTCCAAAGATCCTGCGGTTCATCCCCGGCAAGGCGCAGGACATGCGCGCCTGGTTCTTGTCGATGCAATACTGGCTGGGCGGTTCGGACGACAACATCGAGCAGATGATCCGCTTTCTGATCTCCAAATATTCCACCCACAAGGATTGGCGCGGCACCGCAAGCAAGGCGCCGGTGGATTACCCCGAGGTGGCGCTTTATCACCCCGACCTGCCAGCCCGCATCACCACGAGCCTCGCGGATCTGCCGCGCCCCGCCGGTGCGACCCTGACCGTGGGCCTGCTGATGCTGCGCAGCTACGTCCTCGCCTCCGACACCGCGCACTACGACGCCGTGATCCGCGCGTTCGAGGCCAAGGGCATCGCCTGCCTCCCCGCCTTCGCCGGGGGCCTCGACGGCCGCCCCGCGATCACCGCTTTCTTCCAGAACGGCAAGGCCTCCCGCATCGACGCAATGGTGTCGCTGACCGGCTTCAGCCTCGTCGGCGGCCCGGCCTACAACGACAGCGAGGCGGCCGTTGCCGCCCTCTCCGCGCTCGACGTGCCCTACATCGCCGCCCATCCGCTGGAATTCCAGACGCTCGGCCAATGGGCCAACGCCGCCTCGGGCCTTGGCCCGATCGAAACGACGATGCTGATCGCCCTGCCCGAAATCGACGGTGCCACCAACCCGACCGTCTTTGCCGGCCGTCACAGTCTCGATGGCTGCACCGGCTGCTCGCACATGTGCAAGGGTAACTCGGACTGCAAGGCGATGGCCCCCTGCCTGGAACGCATCACGTCCTTGGCCGAAAAGACCTACCGTCTCGCCTCGCTGCGCCAGAAGAGTAACGCCGACAAAATGGTCGGCATCGTCCTCTTCGGATTCCCGCCGAACGCCGGCGCCGCCGGAACCGCCGCCTATCTCTCGGTCTTCGAATCGCTTCACAACACGATGAAGGCGATGCGCGCCGATGGCTACACCATCGACGTCCCCGAAACCGTCGAGGACCTGCGCGAGGCCGTCCTGCACGGCAACGCCACTCGCTACGGCCAGCCCGCCAACGTCGCCGAGTTCATCAGCGCCGATCACATCGTCGCCAACACCCCGCCGCTGAAGGTGATCGAGGCGACGTGGGGCCCCGCGCCCGGCAAGATCCAGTCCGACGGCCGCAACGTCTTCGTCCTCGGCCAGCACTTCGGCAACGTCTTCGTCGGCCTGCAACCGGTCTTCGGCTACGAAGGCGACCCGATGCGCCTGCTGTTCGAACGCGGCTTTGCCCCGACCCATGCCTTCGTGCAGTTCTACATGTGGCTACGGAACACCTTCCACGCCGATGTCCTGCTGCATTTCGGCATGCATGGCGCGCTGGAATTCATGCCCGGCAAACAGGCCGGCCTTGGCGCGCGCGACTGGCCCGACCGGCTCATCGGCGAGGTGCCGAACATCTATCTTTACGCCGCCAACAACCCGTCCGAAGCGAGCCTTGCCAAGCGCCGCTCGAACGCGATCACAATCACCCATCTGACGCCCCCCTTGGCGCAGGCCGGCCTTTACAAGGGTCTGATCGAGCTGAAGGACACCCTGACCCGCTGGCGGGGCACCATGCCCGGCGCCCCGGAAAAGGCGGATCTCGAGTCGTTGATCGTCGAACAGGCGGCGGTTGTCGACATGAACGGGGCCGACCCCGCCACGCTGTGGCTGAAGCTGCTGGAGGCCGAGGATGCGCTGATCCCCGACGGCCTGCACGTCGTCGGTCGCCCGATGAGCGCCGCACAGCGCGCTGACTACCTGAATCTGCTGCCCCCGATGGACGCGCGCGAACGCGCCCGGATCGACGCGCTGCTGCAAACCGACAGCGAGACACCGGCCCTGCTACGCGCCCTGTCGGCCCGCTTCATCGCGCCGGTGCCCGGCGGCGACCTGATCCGCGCGCCGCAGATCCTGCCCACCGGCCGCAACATCCATGCCTTCGATCCGTTCCGGATGCCCACCGAATTCGCCCTGCGCGACGGCGCGGCGCAGGCGACCAAACTGCTAGCCGCCCACCCCATCCTGCCGCGCACCGTGGCGCTGGTGCTGTGGGGTTCCGACAACATCAAGTCCGACGGCGGCCCGATCGCGCAGGCGATGGCGCTGTTGGGCACCCGCCCCCGGTTCGACAGCTATGGCCGGTTGTGCGGGGCCGATCTGATCCCGTTGGCCGAACTCTCGCGCCCCCGGATCGATGTGATGATGACCCTGTCGGGCATCTTCCGTGATCTTCTGCCGCTCCAGACCAAGATGCTGGCCGAGGCCGCCTGGAAATGCGCAATGGCAGATGAGCCGCTGTCCCAAAACTTCATCCGCGCGCACAGCCTCGCCTATGCCGAGCAGATGGGCTGCGACATGGAAACCGCCGCCCTGCGCGTGTTTTCCAACGCCGAGGGCGCGTATGGCTCCAACGTCAACGTTCTAGTCGACCAGTCGGCCTTCGGCGAGGAAGATGAACTCGCCGACGCCTACGAGGCGCGCAAGAGTTTCGCCTACGGCCGCGACGGCAAGTCGGCCAAGAACGCGGCCGTCCTGCAACGGGTCCTGAAGGACGTGGATCTCGCCTACCAAAACCTCGAATCGGTCGAACTCGGCGTCACATCGGTCGACCATTACTTCGACACCCTCGGCGGCATCGCCCGCGCGGTAAAGCGCCAGCGGGGCGCCGAAACGCCCGTTTACATTTCCGACCAGACCCGCGGCACCGGCAAGATCCGCACGCTGAAGGACCAGATCGCGCTCGAGTCCCGCAGCCGTGTGCTGAACCCCAAGTTCTACGAGAGCCTGCTGAAGCACGGCGCCGAGGGTGTCCGGCAGATCGAGGCGCATGTGACCAACACGATGGGCTGGTCCGCGACCACCGCGCAGGTCGATCCGTGGGTCTATCAGCGCGTGTCGGAAACCTTCGTGCTGGACGAAGAGATGCGCCGCCGCATGGCCGAACTGAATCCGCAAGCCTCGGCCCGCATGGCCAACCGCCTGATCGAGGCGTCCGAGCGGTCCTACTGGACCCCCGACGCCGCAACGCTGGCTGCACTGCAGGGCGCAGCTGATGAGCTTGAAGACCGTCTGGAAGGAATCGCTGCAGAATGAGCACGCCCTGTCAGACCGTTGCACATGACCTGGCCGGGGATGCCTCCGGCGGGGATATTTTCTCCAAGATGAAAGGGGCACAAGCATGAGCCCACTTGACGCAATTCCACGCCTGCGCGGACAAGACGGCGAAGGGTCGGTGCAGGTGCATCAGGACGCCGATACCAAGATCGAAGGCGCCAAGGTGTTTTCGGTCTATGGCAAGGGCGGGATCGGCAAATCGACGACGTCCTCGAACCTGTCTGCCGCGTTTTCGATGATGGGCAAGCGGGTCTTGCAGATCGGCTGCGATCCGAAACATGACTCGACATTCACATTGACCGGGCGTTTGCAGGCGACGGTGATCGACATCCTGAAGGACGTCGATTTCCATGCCGAGGAATTGCGTCCCGAGGATTACGTAGCGGTCGGCTTCAACGGCGTGAAATGCGTCGAGGCGGGCGGCCCGCCTGCCGGCACTGGCTGTGGCGGCTATGTGGTGGGCCAAACGGTGAAACTGCTGAAGCAGCACCACCTGCTGGAAGACACCGATGTCGTGATCTTCGACGTGCTGGGCGATGTGGTCTGCGGTGGTTTCGCGGCCCCCCTGCAGCACGCCGACCGCGCGGTGATCGTGACGGCGAACGATTTCGACAGCATCTATGCGATGAACCGCATCATCGCGGCCGTGCAGGCCAAGTCGGGTAACTACAAGGTGCGGCTGGCCGGGTGCGTCGCCAACCGGTCGCGCGAGACGAACGAGGTGGACCGCTATTGCGAGCGTGTCGGCTTCAACCGGATCGCTCACATGCCCGACATCGATGCGATCCGCCGTTCACGCCTGAAAAAGAAGACGCTGTTCGAGATGGACGACTCCGAAGACATCGTGATGGCCCGCGCCGAATACATGCGGCTCGCCGATGTGCTGTGGCGCTCGGTGCAGGGCGAAGGATCGTCTCCCGCCCCGCTGCCCGACCGCGAGATCTTCGAACTGCTGGGATTTGATTGAACCATGTCCAACTACGCCACCACGCGCGACCGGGTCGAACACTACTTCGACCGCTCTGCCACTCAGGTGTGGGAGCGGCTGACCTCGGACGCTCCGGTCAGCCGTATCCGCCAGACCGTCCGCGAGGGGCGTGACCGGATGCGCGGACTGATGCTGTCGCGCCTGCCTGCCGACCTGAACGGCGTCCGCGTGCTCGATGCCGGCTGTGGAGCCGGGCAGATGACGGCAGAACTGGCAGCGCGGGGCGCGATCGTGACCGCCGTCGACATCTCGCCGCAGCTTGTGGACATCGCCCGCCTGCGCCTGCCGCCCGAACATGCCCACCGAGTCACCTTCGTCAGCGGCGACATGACGGCCAACCACGGGCGGCAGGATTTCGTCGTCGCGATGGACAGCCTGATCTACTACGACACCGCCGACATCACCAACGCGCTGCACCTGCTGGGGCAGCGCACGTCCGAGGCAGTGATCTTTACCGTAGCCCCGCGTACGCCGTTCCTGATGACGTTCTGGACGATGGGCAAGCTGTTTCCCAAGGCCGACCGCTCGCCCGTCATGGTGCCGCACGCGCACACCCGGCTGAACCAGCACGCCGAGGGCCGGGTCAGCAAGGTCGCCCGCGTTAACCGCGGCTTCTACATCTCGGAATGTCTGGAGTATCGGGCATGATCTTGCGCAAGTCCCAGATGGCCAAGCTGCCGATGTCGTGGATGCCGTTCGCGGATGCCGCTTCGGACGGCTTGCCGCTGGGCCAGCTGCTGCGGCTGGGTCTTTTTCAGGTGTCGGTCGGGATGGCGGCGGTCTTGCTGCTGGGCACGCTGAACCGGGTGATGATCGTGGAGCTGTCGGTGCCGGCGTCGGTCGTGGCGCTGATGATCGCGCTGCCGGTGCTGTCGGCCCCGTTCCGCGCCATTCTGGGCCACAAGTCCGACACCCACAAAAGCTGGATCGGCTGGAAGCGCATTCCCTACCTGTGGTTTGGCAGCCTGTGGCAGATGGGCGGTCTTGCCATCATGCCGTTCGCGCTGATCGTGCTGTCGGGGGACCAGACGCACGGGCCGGCCTGGGCGGGCGAGGCGTTGGCGGGCCTGGCCTTCCTGATGACCGGCGTCGGGATGCACATGGTGCAGACCGCCGGGCTGGCGCTGGCGTCGGACCGCGCGACCGATGAAACCCGGCCCCGCGTCGTGGCGCTTTTGTATGTCATGTTCCTTCTGGGCATGGCGGTGTCAGCCGTGGTGCTGGGCTGGCTGCTGCGGGTCTATGATCCGATCCTGCTGGTTCGCGTCGTGCAGGGCTGCGGCGTCGCCACGATGGTGCTGAACCTTGTCGCCCTGTGGAAACAAGAAAAGGTCCGCCCGATGAACGCGGCCGAGATGGCCGAGGTTCGCCCGATCTTCATGGAAGGCTGGCGCGATCTGATGGCGGGTGGCACGGCGGGCCGTCTGCTGCTGGTGGTGGTGCTGGGCACCATGGCGTTCCAGATGCAGGACGTGCTGCTGGAGCCTTACGGCGCCGAGATTCTGGGCATGTCGGTCGGCAGTACCACTTGGCTGACCGCCTGCAACGCGCTGGGTGCGCTGGCCGGGTTCGTGATGGCCGGGCGCTGGCTGATGCAGGGGCAGGACATGTTCCGGATGGCCGGGCGCGGGCTGCTGGTCGGCATCGGCGCGTTCCTGGCGGTGATGTTCGCCGCCCCGCTCGGCTCGACCGTCCTGTTCTATGCAGGGGCCGTGGCCATCGGTCTTGGGGCCGGCCTGTTTGCCGTCTCCACCCTGACCGCCGCGATGGCGCTGCCCGAACAGGGCACCGTCGGGCGCGGACTGGTTCTGGGGGCTTGGGGGGCGGCACAGGCCACCGCCGCAGGTCTTGCGATTGCCCTAGGGGGGGCGTTGCGCGACTCCGTCGGATCCTATGCGATGACGGGGGGCTTCGGCGACGTGTTTTCCACCCCGGCCTTCGGTTACGCCTTTGTCTACCAAATCGAGATCGTGGGGCTGTTCGCCACGCTGATCGCGCTGGGCCCGCTGGTGCGGGTGCTTCCCTATTTCCCGCAACCCAAATCCAGTGCGGCCCGTGTCGGCATCGCTGAATTCCCCACCTGACCTGAGAGGATATACATCATGGTTGGCGTCACACTTTTCGGAAACTTCGATCTGGCCAGTCTTGCGATCTGGATGTTCTGGATTTTCTTTGCGTTCCTGATCTACTACCTGCAGCGCGAGAACATGCGCGAGGGCTACCCTTTGGAGTCGGAGGACGGCACGCCCGCCCCGAACCAAGGACCCTTCCCGTTGCCGTCGCCAAAGACCTTCCTCCTGCCGCACGGTCGGGGCGAAGTGACGGTGCCGGACTACAAGCGCGAAGCCCGCGACCTGGCAATGGTCCGCTCCAACGGCTCGGACGGCTTTCCCTTCACCCCCACCGGTGATCCGATGGTCGACGGGATCGGCCCGGCGGCCTGGGCCCCGCGCCGCGACATTCCGGAACTGGATGGCCATGGTCACAACAAGATCGTCCCGATGGCAGGGGCACCCGCCTTCGGCGTCAGCGCCGGTCGCGACCCGCGTGGGTTGCCGGTGCAGGCGGGCTACCTCGAGGTCGTAGGCCGAATCTCGGATATGTGGGTCGACGTGCCCGAACAATTGGTGCGTTATCTCGAGATCAGCCTGAACTCCGGCGCCAAGCGGCTGGTGCCGATGCCGATGGTCAAGATCAAGAGCGACCGTGTCGTGGTCAACTCGATCTCTTCCGACCTGTTCGAAGGCGTGCCGACCACCGCGTCTTTGGCCGAGGTTACCATGCTCGAGGAAGAAAAAATCAGTGCCTATTACGCCGGCGGCACACTTTACGCCGCCACCAAGCGCAAGCGTGCTTTCACCATCTGACAGGAGGGCCGCGATGAGCGACCATGACGATTTCGCTATGGAGCCGGTGCCCGGATTGCCCGAGGCGCCACCAAAAGGCGAAGAAGTTCTGTGGCAAGGACGCCCAGACACCTGGGCCCTGGCGCGCGCGGCGCTTGGACTGCGATGGGTGGCGGGGTATTTCGTGGCGCTCGCCGTCTGGCGGGTGTTCGCGGTGTCGGACGGCTCGGCGGGGTCCGTGGTGGCGATCATGCTGCCCTACTTGGCCGTCGGACTGCTGACCTGCGTCATCCTCTTGGGGCTGGCGGCGATCTACGCCCGCACCACGATCTACACGATCACCACCTCCCGCGTCGCGATGCGGATCGGGGCGGCGCTGACCGTGACACTGAACCTGCCTTACACCCAGATCGCCAACGCCAGCCTCGACCTGAGACGCCGCGGCACCGGCACCATCGCGCTGGAAACGCTGGGCGACACCCGGCTGTCCTACCTAGTCTGCTGGCCGCATGTCCGCCCGTGGATGATGTCGCGCACGCAGCCCGCCCTGCGCTGCATCCCCGATGCCGCCCGCGTCGCGCAACTACTGTCCGAGGCGGCCGAAACCCGCGTCAGCCAACCGGTTGTCGCGCGCAACACGACTTCCACGGCCATGGCCGTGGCAGCGGAATAGGAGGCTCAGATGCCCGCACGTCCCAACGAAACGATGCGCAGCGCCGATCCAAACATGATCCCCGCGATCCTGCTCAAGGCGATGCTGGCGCTGGTTCTGGCCAGCCTTGCCGTGGTGACCTTTTCGGTCGTCACCGGGCGCGACCATACCGGCGTGCCCAAACCGGCCGAGATCGTGGCCGAACGCACGATCATCCTGCAGGGCGGCGGCGCACAGGCCGTCACCGTGCTGGACGAAAAGGGCCAGCTCCTCATGGACCTTCCGCACGGCGGCTTCATCACGGTGATCCAGAACGCGAATGAACGCGCTCGGCTCGTGAAAGGGGTCGATAAAATGATGCCGTTGCGTATTGTGGAATACGCCAATGGCCGAATGACGGCACATGACGACTACACCGGTTGGAGCGCCGAACTGGGCGCTTTCGGATCAGAAAACAAGGTCGCGTTCGAACGACTCATGTCGCACTAGACGACCATGAAAAAAGGGAACCAAAATGGGAATCTTTAGCAAGATCGAGGAAGAAGTGCCCTGCACCGTCGAGGTCAGCCACCGCTTCGAAAGCCTGCACGCCCATGTCCGCTTCAACAACGGCGCGGTCGTGCATCCCGGCGACGAGGTCCTTGTCCACGGCGCGCCGATCGTCGCCGCCTATGGCGAGTTGATCGTCGAGGACCGCGTTGCCACCATCACCCGCGCCACCGCGATCGAACGTTTGTGGACCCGGATGACCGGCGATTTCGGGTTCATGGAGCTGTGCGAGTTCTCCTTCTCCGAGGAGGCTCTGGCATGAACGCGACACCCAAGGGGCTTGACGCCGAATACGCCGAGCTTGCCGCCGCACAGGCGGTCACCTCGGCCGAAACGCAGGCGATGGCCACCGAAACCACCCTGCTGAACCCGCGCTTCTACACCACCGATTTCGACGAGATGGACAAGATCGACGTCACGCCGGTGCGCGCCGCGTGGGACAATCTGCTGGCGCAGATGAAATCCGACCCCAACGCCAAGCATTTCAAGAAAAACGCCGAATGGGACGCCGACTGGGATGGGATGGAACCCAAGCTCAAGCGCGAGTTCATCGACTTCCTTGTGTCATCCTGCACCGCCGAATTTTCGGGCTGCGTTCTGTACAAGGAAATGAAGCGGCGCGGATCGAATCCCGACATCTGCGAGCTCTTCAGCTACATGAGCCGTGACGAGGCCCGCCACGCCGGCTTCATCAACGACGCGCTGCGCGAGGCGGGGGTGGCAGTGAACCTGGGCTTTCTGACCAAGGCCAAGAAGTACACCTACTTCCAACCCAAGTTCATCTACTACGCCACCTACCTGTCAGAAAAGATCGGCTACGCCCGCTACATCACCATCTTCCGCCACCTGGAGCAGAACCCCGACAAGCGGTTTCACCCGATCTTCAAATGGTTCCGCGAATGGTGCAACGATGAATTCAGCCATGGCGAGGCGTTTGCCCTGCTGATGCGAACCGACCCGAAACTGACGCAAAGCTGGGCCAACAAACTGTGGATCCGGTTTTTTCTGACCGCCGTCTATTCCACCATGTTTGTGCGCGACCACCAGCGGCCGATCTTCCACAAGGCCCTGGGCGTCGATATCGAATGGTATGACCAAGAGGTGTTCCGCAAGACATCGGCCATCGCCCGTCAGGTGTTCCCGATCGAAATCGACATCGAC
>JANNNU010000127.1:0-79622 GCA_031398695.1 Paracoccaceae bacterium
ATCAGCAGGACGCCGGCCATCTTTGGCAGCTCGATGTAGCGAAAGATGCTCCACCGGCTTGCCTGGTCGATGCGGGCGGCCTGGTAGTAGGCCTGCGGGATGGATTGCAGGCCGGCATAGCACAGCAGGGCCACCAGCGAAGTCCAGTGCCAGACATCCATCACGATGATCGTCACCCACGCGTCCAGCGGGTCATTGGTGTAGTTGTAGTCGATGCCGAAGGCCGCGAGGGTGTGGCCGAGCAGGCCAATGTCCACCCGGCCAAAGATCTGCCAGATCGTGCCGACGACGTTGAACGGGATCAGCAGCGGCAGGGCCATCAGCACCAGACAAAAGCTGCTCCAGAACCCGGATTTCGGCATGTTCAGCGCGACGTAGATGCCAAGCGGCACCTCGATCGCAAGGATGATGCCGGAAAACAGCACTTGCCGGCCCAACGCCTCGTGGACGCGGTCCGACCCCAGCATGTCCTCGAACCAGCCAAGGCCGTTCCAGAAGAATTCGTTCTGACCGAAGGTGTCGTTGAAGGCGTAGTTGACCACCGTCATCAGCGGCACGACCGCCGAGAATGCGACCAGCACCAGCACCGGCAGCACCAGAAACCACGCCCAGTTGTTTTGCGTCTTGTCCATCAGTTGGTTCCCTTGACGCGCCAGTCGTTGGCGTAGACGTTCACATGGGCGGGGTCGAAACGGACATGGGTCAGGTCGGCGCCGACGGGCTGGCCTTCCGGCGTGATGACGCTGATCGTTGTACCCGCGACATCGGCGCGGATGATGCGGTGGCGGCCGACATCCTCGATCCGCAGGACGCGCGCGGGCAGCCCGTCGCCGGCGGTCATCGTGGCATATTCCGGACGGATGCCGATCTGGGTGCGGCCCTGTTGGGGGCCGTAGCTGTGCGCCAGATGCACCGGCCCGGCGGCGGTCTGCGCGGTATTGCCGGTGATCTGGGCGTCGAGCAGGTTCATGCCCGGCGAGCCGATGAAGTAGCCGACGAAGGTATGTTCGGGGGTTTCAAACAGTTCCTCGGGCGTGCCCATTTGCACAACGCGGCCTTCGTGCAGCACCACAACCTTGTCGGCAAAGGTCAGCGCCTCTGTCTGGTCGTGCGTCACGTAGATCATCGTATGGCCGAATTCGCGGTGCAGCAGTTTCAGCTGGGTGCGCAATTCCCACTTCATGTGCGGGTCGATGACGGTCAGGGGTTCGTCGAACAGGATGGCGTTGACGTCCTGCCGCACCATGCCGCGCCCGAGGGAGATTTTCTGTTTGGCGTCGGCGGTCAGGCCGCGCGCCTTGCGGTCAAGCGTGGCTTCCATCCCGATCATCGCGGCGATCTGGGCGACGCGGCTGGAAATGTAGGCGGGGTCCATGCCGCGGTTTTTCAGCGGGAAGGCGAGGTTTTCGCGCACCGTCATCGTGTCGTAGACGACCGGAAACTGGAACACCTGTGCGATGTTGCGCTCGGCCGTCGGCGCGTTGGTCACGTCGCGGTCGCCGAACAGCACGCGGCCCTGGCTGGGGTGCACGAGGCCCGAGATGATGTTCAAGAGCGTGGTCTTCCCACAGCCCGACGCGCCGAGAAGGGCATAGGCACCGCCGTCGTCCCAGACGTGGTCCATTTCCTTCAGCGCGAAATCGGCTTCGGATTTGGGGGCGGGATTGTAGCTGTGGGCGAGGTTGGAGAGCGTGATGCGGGCCATGTTACGCCTCGGCTCGGGGTGCGGCGAGCCGGCCGGACTGGTCGAAAAGATACACATGCGCCGGGTCGAGCCAGATCCCGACCTGCTGGCCGATCGGCAGGTTCTGCACGCCGTGGACCAGCCCCGTCCATTGATCCGGGCCGTGGTGCAGATGCAGGAAGGTTTCCGATCCGGTGATCTCGCTTGCGCCAAGGGTGCAGGGGAATTCCACGGAATCGCCCGAGTTCCGGTGCAGGTGCAGATGGTTGGCCCGAAAGCCCGCCTGATAGGTGCCGTCGTGCAGCGCCGCAAAGCGCCCCGTCGCGGGCAGGGTGACGCCGTTGCCGAGCGACATGCGGTTGCCGTTTTTCACCGCCGTGACGAAGTTCATCGGCGGGTCGCTGAACACGCGGGCGGTGACGGCGTCGGTCGGGTTGCGGTAGACATCGGGCGTCGGGCCGAATTGCGTGACGCGGCCTTCCCACAGGGTTGCCGTGTTGCCACCCAGCAGCAGCGCCTCTTCAGGTTCGGTGGTGGCATAGACAAAGATCGCGCCCGATTGGGCGAAAATGCGCGGGATTTCGGCCCGCAGTTCCTCGCGCAGTTTGTAGTCGAGGTTGGCGAGCGGTTCGTCCAGCAGGACCAGCCCCGCCTCCTTGACCAGCGCGCGGGCAAGGGCGCAGCGTTGCTGCTGGCCGCCCGACAGCTCCAGCGGTTTGCGCGTCAGCATCGGCGTCAGTTTCAGCATGTCGGCGGTGGCGCGCACGGCGCGGTCGATTTCGGCGGACGATTTGCCCATCAGCCGCAGGGGCGAGGCGATGTTGTCATAGACCGTCATGCCGGGGTAGTTGATGAATTGCTGGTAGACCATGGCCACGCGGCGGTCTTGCACGCGCATGCCCGTCACGTCCTGCCCGTTCCAGATCAGGCGACCCGTGGTAGGGGCGTCCAGACCGGCCATCAGCCGCATCAGGCTGGTCTTGCCCGCCAGCGTCGGCCCCAACAGCACGTTCATCGTGCCTTTTTCCAGTATCAGCCGCGTGGGGTGCAGAATGACCTGCCCCCTTGTCCACCCGTGATACCGACTGCAATTCCAGCGCCATGGTCGTCCTTATTCGGCGGCGGGGCTGTCGGCCCGGCGCGCGTGGTCTGTGGTGGTCATGAAGGCGTCGAGCGTTGCGATCTGATCGGCGGTCAGTCGCAGGCCCAGCTTGGTGCGGCGCCATACGATGTCATCGGCGCGGGTGGCGAATTCGTGGGTCATCAGCCAGCGGACCTCGGCCTCGGTCAGGGTCGCGCCGAAATCGCGGCCAAGGTCGGTGGGGCTTTGCGCCGTGCCCAGCAGCGTGCCGGCCTGCGTGCCATAGGCGCGGATCAGCCGCGCAGCCCAATAGGCCGTCAGAAAGGGGTATCGGGCCCGCAGCGTTGCCATCAGCGCCGAAACCCCATCCACCGGGAAATCGCCGCCAGGAAGCGGGGCGCGGGCGGTCCAGACCGGCTTGGCTGCCGGAAAGAACGGCACCAGTTTGGCCAGCGCGGACTCCGCCAGGCGGCGATAGGTGGTGATCTTGCCGCCGAACACGTTCAGCAGCGGCGCGCCCGTCTGGTCCAGCGACAGCACATAATCGCGCGTCGCCGCCGTCGCCGATTTCGCCCCGTCGTTATACAGGGGGCGCACCCCGGCGTAGGTCCAGACCACGTCGGCAGCGGTCACCGGCTGCTTGAAATACTGGCTGGCGAAGGCGCAGAGGTAGTCGCGTTCCTCGTCGGTGCAGACGGCGGATTTGGGATCGCCCTGATGGTCCTTGTCGGTGGTGCCGATCAGGGTGAAATCCTGTTCATACGGGATCGCGAAAATGATCCGCCCGTCGGTGCCCTGAAAGAAGTAACAGCGGTCGTGGTCGTACAGCTTGCGCGTCACGATGTGGCTGCCGCGCACCAACCGCACGCCCTCGGTCGAGTTGATGCGGGCCACGTTGCGGATGATATCCTCGACCCAAGGCCCGCCCGCGTTGACCAGCGCGCGGGCGCGGTGGGTGGCCCGGCCTTCGGGGCCGAGGGTGGTGATCGTCCAGTGGTCGTCGGCGCGGTCGGCCGAAACGACGCGGGTGCGGGTCATGATCCTCGCGCCGCGACTGGCGGCGTCGGCGGCGTTCAGCGACACCAGCTTTGCATCCTCGATCCAGCAATCCGAGTATTCGTAGGCGTGGGCAAAGCGCGGTTGCAGCGGCGTGCCGGCCGGATCGCGCGCGAGGTCCAGCGTGCGGGTGCCCGGCAGGATCTTGCGCCCACCAAGGTTGTCGTACAGGAACAGGCCCAGCCGGATCAACCAGGCCGGACGGCGGCCCTTCATCCACGGCATCACGCGCGACATCAGCCGTCCGGTGGGCGTGTCACCTTCGAACCGCATGTCGGGGTGATAGGGCAGCACGAACCGCATCGGCCAACTGATATGGGGCATCGCGACCAGCAGCGTTTCCCGTTCCTGCAACGACTCCTGCACCAGACGGAATTCGAAATATTCCAAATACCGCAGGCCGCCGTGAAACAACTTCGTCGAGGCCGACGAGGTAGCCTGCGCCAGGTCGCCCTGCTCGGCCAGTGCCACGGTCAGCCCGCGACCGACCGCATCGCGGGCAATCCCGCAGCCGTTGATCCCGCCGCCGATGATGAACAGGTCGGTCATGTCCGACCGGATGGCATCCGTCACGCTCGCCCCTCCCAGAGTGAGCGGACCTTGCCGCGTTTCGTGCGGGCGGTCAAACGGAAATTTTCGTTTCTGCGCGATTTACCCAAAAACCGAATAATTTCGCGTATGCGGCGTGAAATTAATGCGTGGTTTCAAGGGTTTTCGACTTTGTTCGCTCAAACTGCGCTGCATCGCGGCGTCATCAGCCTGGCCGGCGCGCGGCGGGTGCGGCGGTTTTGTCGCTTGATCGGCCGCCGCACTTCTTTGACAGTGCGGCCAGACACACCGGGAGGCATCCATTGTGGCCCTGAATTTCAGGCAAACCGGCATTCTGGAACTCGCCCGAAGCGAGGGGCGCGTAATCGTCGAGGATCTTGCGCAGCGCTTTGACGTGACGCTGCAGACCATCCGGCGCGATCTGACCGAGCTTGCCGATGCCGGACATCTGGATCGGGTGCACGGTGGGGCGATGCTGCGGACCGGCGTGACCAATCTGGGCTACGACCACCGGCGCCGGATGAACGAGGCGGCCAAGACGGCGATTGCGCGGGCGTGCGCGGCCGCCATTCCGAACAACTGCTCGCTCATCATGAACCTTGGCACCACCACCGAGGCGGTCGCGCGCGAGCTGCTGGGCCATTCGAACATCACGGTCGTCACGAACAACATGAACGTGGCCAACATCCTGACCGCCAATCCGGGCTGCGAGATCATGGTGGCGGGCGGCGCGCTGCGCCGGTCGGACGGGGGGTTGGTGGGCGAGTTGACGACGCAGTTCTTTGAACAGTTCAAGGTCGACTATGCCATCATCGGCACATCGGCGCTGGACCGCGACGGCGATCTTCTGGACTATGATCTGGCCGAGGTGCGGGTGTCGAAGGCGATCATCCGGCAGGCGCGGCGCACCTTTCTGGTGTGCGACCATTCCAAGCTGGCACAGTCCGCCCCGGCGCGGCTTGCGTCACTGGCCGAGCTGGACACCCTGTTCACCGACGCGGCACTGCCCGATGACCTGATGGCGAAATGCGCCGACTGGGGCACGACGGTCGAGGTCGCCCGCTAGGCACGGCGTCCGGCACGGCGACTGAGGGTCTGGACGGGCCTCACACCCGGTCCAGCACGGCGGCCATGACGGCGGCGGTATCGGCCCAGGTCGGCAGGCCCTGACCGGCGAGGGTCGAGGCCTGCGCCATGCGTTCGGCCAGATCCGCATCGGTCAGCAGGCGGCGCAGGGCGTCGGCGAACGCGGCAGGATCATCGACCGGCACCAGAAGGCCGGTGCCGGGCGGCACGGTTTCCGGCACCGCCCCCGTCGCACAGGTGACGATCGGCAGGCCATGGGCCAACGCCTCGCCGAACACCATCCCGTAGCCTTCATACCGTGTGGCCAGCGCAAAGAGGCGCGCCTGCCGATAAAGCGTGGTCAGTGCGGCGTCCGAAACCTGCCCGCGAAACGTGACGCGCTGCGCCAGCCCCAGCTTGGCTTGCTGCGCGGTCAGCGCCCACCCGACCGCCGGATCGTGCAGGCCGCCCACGATCTGCGCCTGCCACGGCAGATCGGTCACGGCCGCCAGCGCGTCGAGCAGCACGTCATGCCCCTTGCGTGCGGCAATCAGCCCGACCGACAGCACAAGCGGCGGCGTCAGCGGCGCGCGCTGCGGGTCGGCCTGCGGAAAGCCCGGCAGCGCGATCGAGATGCGGTCCGCCGCAACCCCGAAATCGGCCACCAGCGTGCGCTTGGTGTGCGGCGACGGCACCACGACATGCGCGGCGAGCGCCAGATTGGCCGCCTCTCGCTGCAACAGGGTGCGGGCGCGGCCGGGGGCGAGGCCGGTTTCAAGGCCCAGCGGATGGTGGATCATCGCGACGATCGGTGCGCGAACCGACGCCAGCCCGCCCGTGTCGATCGCCCCGTAGACCAGCCCGTCGAGGATCAGCGGCTGATCGGCGGGCAAGGCGCACAGGCTGGCGACGGTGGCGGCCATCTCGGCGGGTGACGGGTCGGGGAACGACCCCGGCAGTGCCACGTGCGCCACCGGCCGGCCGGCGTCGCGCAGCGCTAAAAGCAGCGACTTTTCATAGATGTATCCGCCGGTCTTCTGGTGGATGTCGCCGGGAATGGCAAAGGCTGCGGGGCGTTGGGGCATGGGGCGGTTATCCGGTCCGGGTCAGGCTGACAGCTGCTCGGGTCCATAGCGCCGCAAGACGCGGTGTTCCAGCGCCTCGACCGCGACATAGGCTCCGGCCGCGGTGACCGCCAGAAGCACGACCGCGCTCCACAGCGTGCCGTAGTCGGAGGTGGAGGCCGACAACGCCATCAGCGTGCCCATGCCGATGCCCGTGGCCAGCCATTCCGTGGTCGTGGCCGCAAGGATCGCCGCCGGAACGGCCATGCGGGCCGCAGAGAACAGGGCCGGCAGCATGGCCGGCACCTGCGCGTGGATCAGACGCTGGACCGGGGTCGCGGCATAGCTGGCGAACACGTCGTTCACCTGTCCGGGCGTCTGGCGCAGCCCGCTGAGACAGGCGACCAGCGTCGGGAAAAAGATCATCACGGCGGTGATGGTGATCGTTCCGGCGACCCCGCGCCCCAGAATCAGCGCGATCAGCGGCGCCGTCGTGATGATCGGCACCGACCGTAGCGCGATCGCCACCGGCAAGACGCTGGCCGCGATGCGCGGGCGCAGCACGACCCAGGCCGCCAGCGCCGCCCCCAGCGCGAGCCCCGCCAGATAGCCCGGCACGGCCAGCACCATCGTCTGCCCGAACGCCGTCAGCAGCGCCTGCCGGTGCGCGCCCGACTGCGGTCCGCCGACCAGATGCGCCCAGACATCGGCGGGGCGTTTGGCGAAAAAGCGGTTCAGGCCGAACGCTTCCATCAGGCCGTGCCACAGGGCAAGAACCAGCACCGCCGCCACCAAGGCGCGCAGGACAAAACGCAACCCGCCCTCAAAAGGCGACGCCGTGGTCGTCGGTGGCACCGCCAGCAACACCGCCGCCGGTGCGACCGACAACCACCGACCAAGCCAGCCCAGCCCCAGATAGGCCACGATCGACACCGCCGCGGCGACAAGGCCGATCGCCCACGTGCCGGGCACGTCCAGCGCGCGGGTCGTGCGGATGGTCAAGACGCCCAGACCCCGGTCCGCCCCGGTGAATTCGCCCACCATCGCGCCCAGAAACGCCGCCGGTGCCGCGATCTGCAACCCGGCGACCGCATAGGGCACCGCGGCGCGCAGCCGGACCCGCAGCAGGGCCTGCGCCTCGCCCCGGCCATAGCTGCGGACCAGATCGAACCAGCTGGCCGGGGCAGCGCGCAGGCCGGTCATCAGCGCGAGATAGGTAGTGTAATAGACCGCGAGCGCCGACAGGGTGATTTGCGGGCCGATGCCCGGACCGTAAAGGACGCGCAGGATCGGCCCGGTCGCCACGAACGGCAGGCAGAACACCAGCAGTGCCAGCGCCCCGACCATCCGCCGTGCCTGAGGGACCAGAAAGCTAAGACCGGCCAGCGCCGCCGCCGCGAGGTTGCCCGCGACGAACCCCCACCCGGCCGCCCACAGCGTGGTGCCGGTGGCGCGCCACACCAGGCCAGCATTGGCGACGAGCCAACCCGCAATCTCGATCGGTCCCGCGATCAGGAACGTTCCGGCCAGCGCGCGGGCCAAAGCCTCCCACGCCAGCACGGCCACCAGCAGACCGAGGCCCGGCACACCGCGCCACGGCGCTGTCGCGGCGGTTGTCATTCGGCGGCGAGCGGGTGATCCCCGGCACCCGTGGCCCACAGCGCGGCCGACACCTGATCGACCAATGCGTGAAACGCCGGGGTGCGGGTGGCGGCACGCAGGCGCGGGCGCGGCAACGGCACCGGAATGTCCGCCACGATGCGGCCGGGCCGGGCCGAAAACACCAGCACGCGATCGGCCAGCAGCACCGCTTCGGTCACGGAATGGGTAACGAGCAGGGTCGTGGTGCCGGACGCCTCCCACAGCGGAGGAAGATCCTCGTTCAGGCGCAGGCGGGTGAATTCATCCACCGCACCAAACGGCTCGTCCAGCAGCAGAAGTTGCGGTTCGGTCGCCAGGCAGCGGGCGATGGCGACGCGCTGACGCATGCCGCCCGAAAGCTCGGCCGGTCGGTGATCCTCGAACCCCGTCAGGCCGACCAACGCGATCAGGCGGTCCACCTCTGCGGGATCGGCGGGGCGGCGGGCCAGCGTCAGGGCCAAAGCCACGTTGCCGCGCACCGTGCGCCACGGCAGCAGCGACGGATCCTGAAACGCGATCGCGAGGCCCGCCACCCGCGCCAGTTCCGCCGGGGACCGGCCACCGATCCGCACGGCGCCGGACGATGGCACATCGAGCCCCGCGATCAGCCGCAGCAGGGTCGACTTGCCGCAACCGGACGGGCCGACCAACGCGGTCGTCTGCCCTGCCGCGAACGTCACGTCGCAAGGGGACAAGGCGTGCACCGCCCGCGCCCCCTCCCCGAACCTCATCGTCAAACCTGCAACGGCAACCTCGGGCGGCGCGCGTTCAGCCACCGTGCACCTCGTCCAGAATCGACCGGTCCCACAGGTCGGCCGTCACCGTGCGCCCCAGCAGGGCCAGCGTCTCGATATTGGCGGCGACGGCGGCATCGGTCCACGACCCGAATCCCTGCGCCGCCGTCAGGTCGGAAAACATCAGCGGCACCTGCCGTTCGGCCTGCAGTTCCTGGGTGGCGAGGTCGAGCCCCGCATCGGGAAACATCGCCAGCGTCAGGGCCGCTGCCGCCTTGGGGTCGGCCTGATAGTCCACCCAGCCGCGCACCTCGCCCCGCATCAGCGCCACCAGATCGGCGCGGCGGTTGGCAAGGCTGTCGGTGGTGGCGATATAGGTCTGCGAATGCAGCGCATAGCCGTGGTCGGCCATCAGCATCGTGACGTTGTCGACGCCCTGCAAGGTCATAGCCACCGGCAGGTCGGTCTGCCAGCACAACAGGCAATCGACCTGCCCGCTGACCAGTGGGGCCGCGTCGTATTGCGTCGGCACAACCTCGATCCCCGCTATGTCGACGCCGTTCAGCGTGCATAGCGCCTGCAGGACCGGGGTGTTGGCCAGCGCCATGCCGATGGTCTTGCCCACAAGATCGGCGGGGGTGTTGACCG
Source organism: Paracoccaceae bacterium (assembly GCA_031398695.1). Lineage (GTDB taxonomy): Bacteria > Pseudomonadota > Alphaproteobacteria > Rhodobacterales > Rhodobacteraceae > JAIYDJ01. The sequence goes on from JANNNU010000127.1 coordinate 9,523, forward strand.
GGTTGCCCGGCAGGCTGGCAATGACGAACGGGTTTTTCTGCATCGCCACACCGATGATGCGGAAGGGCGCGCCCTGGGCCACGGCAGCGGCCGTATAGTCAGCGGCCGAAATCCCGACCAGCGCCTGCCCCGCCACCACGGGCGGCTCGACCGGCGCATTGGGCCCGCCCGCATCCAGCCGCACGTCCAGCCCCGCCTCGCGCCAATACCCGCGCTCTTGCGCGATGTAGCTCCCGCCGAACTGCACCGAATGAAGCCAGGACAGTTGCATCCCGACCGGGGTCATCGCCGACGCTTGCGCCATGGCGCGACCCGGTTGAGCCAGCAGCAGGGCAGCACCGGCAGAACCGATCAGCGCACGTCGGGTCAGGGTCAGGGTCATTCGGCATCTCCTAAAGGTTCACAACGTTTTAACTGCAAGCATCCGCACGGCAAGTCGCGGTGAAAAGATGTTGGGTTCGTCACGAAACTGTGATGTTTGCGCTTGCAAAGGCAAGCAATTGCTGCGCACGGCGAATCCCTTCAGGCCACCGGGGCGCTGCCGGGGCGCGCCAGCCAGAACGCACCGGGAACCGCGGCCAAAAGCATCGACGCGCCGTAAAGAGCGCTGGCTGCAAGCCCGGCCTCGGCCGTGGCACCGGCAAGCGGAAAGAGGGCCGCCGCAGCGCCTTCGCGCCAACCCCACCCCGCGACCGACAACGGGATCAGCATCGCGCACAGGACCAGCGGGATCACGGTCATCGCCGCCTCGAGGGTAATGTGGGTATCCGTGGCACGGGCGACGGCGGCAAAGGCGACCAGATTGACGGCGACGATCGCCGCCGACAGCGCCGCCTGGCTGCGCCACACGCCGCGCGCCAGCACCGCCACGGCCACCGCGTGCCGCACCATCGCGCTGCGCCACGAAAGGACGCCGCCCGCAACCAGCGCCAGCACGACGGCGAGCGCCACGACACCGGTTCCGGCAGGCCACGCGATCCGGCCCGCCAGCAGCGATCCGGTCATCCCGGCCGCCAGCACCAACAGCATCGCCCCTTGACCCACCGCCCGCTCGGCGACCACCGCGGTCGCGGATGCCTTGAACCCACCCGGCGCGGCAGTGCGGGTCGCGCGGGCGGCGTCACCGAAGACCCCGCCCGGCAGCATCTGGTTCAGAAACTGCGCGACATAGTATTCGCGTACCGCCCGTCCGCCCGTCACCGGTTGCCCCAGCGCCACCGCGACCCGTCGCCACCGCAGCGCCGACAGCAGGGTTTGCAGATGCAGGGCCGCGAACGCCAGCGCCAGCCACCCCGGATCGGCAGCGGCAGCGCGCGCCAGCGCCGCCTGCCCACCCGCCAGATGCCAAAGCGCGGTCAGAACCAGCAGCGGCACGACGATCCGCAGGACCGTCACGGAAGTTCGACCGCCGCGCCGGATACCGCCGCCAGAAACCTGTCGCGGAAGGTTTCCATCGGCCAGACCGGGCCTGCCGGACCGGGCGTCAGGCCTGCGGTCCAACCCCACGCGTCCATCAGCGCCAGCACATCGGGCGGGCCGATCAGGTGCACGGGCACGTCGCGGCTGGTCGTCTGACTGACGAAGCCTGCCGCCGGATGATCGCCCAGGATCAGGATCAGTGGCGCCTCGGGCCCCGAACCCTGCTGCGCGGCCCAGTCGAACACCACCGTCAGACTGTAGGCGAGGGCATCGCGGTAGGCGCTGCGGATCCGGTCGGGGTCGCGCCAAACGACCTCGGGCGGGTCGCCACGCTCGGCCATTGCGTCGAACACCCCACCGCTGTCGATGCGGTCCCACGACAGCACATCCGGCACGGGCACCCAGGGCGCGTGGCTGGAAATCAGCGATATCTGCGCGAACAGCGGACGCGGGTCGGGCGGCAGGCGGTCGAGAAATCGGGCCAGGGTGAACTGATCGGGCATGGTGATCCAGTTAAACGGCCGCCCCGCATAGCCCATCGCGTCGCGGTCCAGGCGCACCTCGAACCCCAGGGTCGCCGCTTCGGGCCAGGGCAGCGTGATGGCCGGACTGACGGCTGCCGTTAGGTATCCCGCCTCGGCCGCGATGTGCCACAGCGTGCTACGCCCGCTGGACAGCAGCGCGCCATAGCGTGTGCCATTGTCGATCCTGAGGCCCGAGGCGAGCGTGGCATGGGCCAGCCAGCTTTGCCCACCCTCGATCGGCGAGGTCAGCCACCCCGACCGCGACCCCAGCCCGGCGGCGGCGATCTGCCGGTCGCCGTGGTGCAGGATCGGCTGGTGGGTCTGCGCATAAAGCGGATTGTCCAGACTGGCGCGGCCATAGCTTTCGACAAAGACCACGATCACGTCGCGCCCCTCCAGCCGAGCCAGGGGAGACGGCAATCCAGCCAGCGGATCGGTCCGGGCTGCGGTGCGAAATTGCGCAAGTTCGTCCAGGCTGCGGCGCACGCGCACCACCCGTTCGGCTGCGGTGCGGGCGGTGAACGCGTCGCCGGGAATCTCTACCGCCAACCGCCACACGCCCATGGTCTGCCCGACGTCGGCCACCGCCAGCCCGGCTGCCGTAATGCCGACGACTGCAGTCAGCGCAACCACCGATCCGCCCCGGCCGCGTGCCACCCCGGTCCATTGTCCCAGCGCCCACCACAGGCTTGCCGCCACCGCTGCCAGCATCGCCACGCCCGCCACTGCGGCCAGCAGGGCCAGCGGCAAGCCCAACGCGCCCGACGCCAGCTGCCATCCGGACCACAACAACGCGCCATCGGTCACTAGATCGAAGCCCCGGTTGAACGCGACCACGAACCCCAGATCGGCGGCCTTCAGCGCGGCGAGAGCCAGCAGGATCCCCACCAGCCCGCCGCGGACCAGCGCATGGCGGCGCGGTGGCAAGACGGCAAACAGCGCAAGCAGGGCCGGCAGTTCCAGCGCGAACAGGGTCAAGGCCTGCCACGTCGCAGCACCGGGGTGGTTCGGCTGCACCAGCACCAGATGCAGCAGTCCCGCTGCCACCAGCAGCGACACCAACGGGCGCACGCGCCGTCCCGTCATCGCCTGCGCCACAACCACACGGCATCCACCGCGAACGACACGACCAGCGCGGCCATCGCCCCCGCCGCGAGCCATGTCGCAAACGGCGGCACCATCGGGGGCGCCAGCAACGCCGTCAGGACGGCGATCTGCACCACACAGGCCGTCTTGCGGCCCACCCGATCGGGCAGTTCTTGCGTCAGCCACGGCAAAGCCAGACCGGCAAGAACCCACGCATAGCGCAGGAAGCCCAGCGGCAGCAGCCAAAGGCCGGCCTTGTCCCAATGCAACGCCACCAGGCACAGAACGGCGGCGAGGAAGGCATCGACCTCCATGTCGAACCGCGCTCCGAAGTCCGAGGCAAGCCCGCTGCGACGCGCAAGCCAGCCGTCCACCCCGTCCAGCGCCAGCCCGCATGCCACCAGGGCCACCATGGTCCATGCTAGCAGCGGCACGCTTGCGATTGTGGCGGGCTGGGTCAGAACGGCCACCACCACCGCAGCGATGCCGGCCCGACACAGCGTCACCAGATTGGCATAGCCCAGCCGCCCGTGCGGATGGCCCCGTCGCAGGCCGGTCACCGCAAGACCGCCAACCACCGCCATCACGCCCGCCGCCAGCAACGGCCCGCCCGGCCCTGAGTGCGGCATCAGCCCGGTCACCGCCAGACCCGCCACCGCAGTCACCACAGCTGTGGCCCACAGCAAGGACCGCTCTGGCCGGAACGCGGCGTGCACGGCCGGCCCGTTCCCGGGCGCGCGTGACTTTCTGGGCAAGGCGGGACCGGGACGCATAAGATGATCTTTCGCGCCGTCATCAAACTGTCAAGGCGGGGCGGACACATGCTACATTTGTCGCAGGTGCCGGATTCGTGCCGATCGTCGCCGCGTAACGAAAAAAGGAGACTGCCATGCCCCCTGTCCCAGTCTATCGGCCCGCCGCGCGGGCGTTGCACTGGCTGTCGGCGCTGCTGGTTCTTTCGACGATCCCGGCGGGCGTCATCATGCTGCAAGCCGGCCTGTCGCGCCCGCTCCAGGACGCCCTGTTCATGTTCCACAAGAATATCGGCGTCGTCATTTTGCTGCTGGTGCTGGCGCGGTTGGCGTACCGACTGGCCAACCCGCCCCCGCAGCTGCCTGCGGCGGTGCCGAATCTGCAGGCCCGTGTCGCCGGGGCGGTGCATCTGCTGCTTTATGCGCTGCTGATCGTCATGGCGGTGTCGGGGTATGTGCGCGTCGTGGCCGGGGGCTTTCCGCTGGAGGTGTGGGATGCCTTGGGCGTGCCGCGCCTCGTGGCAAAATCGGAACCGCTTGCCGCTCAGGCCAAGGCGATCCACGCCAACGCCCGCTATGCGCTTTTCCTGCTGATCGCGCTGCACGTCGGCGCGGCCGCCTACCACGGGCTGGTCCTGAAGGACGGCGTGGTGCGGCGGATGTTGCCGCGCCGGCTGTGACGGCGGCCTTCACGACAAGACCAGCCGTGCCGTCAGAGGCAGATGATCGGATGCCGCGCGCACGGCGGCGGTCCTGATCGCCAGGACGTCCCGGACCCAACCGTCCTGATCGCTGAGGATGCGGTCCAGCGGCAGGATCGCCGCCCGCGCCGGGAAGGTGGCACGGACCGGGCCCAGCAGCCGACGTCCGGCAACCCGCGCCGACAGCGCCAGCCCGCCCCAGGGCCGCCATTCGTTCAGATCGCCCACCAGGACCAGCGGCAGCGCGGCGCGGCGGTTCAGCAATTGCGCCAGCGTGCGCATCTGGACCACCCGAAGCGGCTGCGACAGTGAAAGATGGGCGGCCAGAAGGTGAAACGGCCGCGCCGCGCCCTGCACTTCTACCAACACGGCCCCGCGCGGATAGACGCCGGGCAGATCCACCAGCGTCACCTGTTCCGCAACCAGTGGCGGGCGCAGGAACACCAGCGTCCCGAGAAATCCCTGGCTCGCCGGGCCCCACCGCCGGTCCGGGACGGTATGGACGCTGTGCAGTCCGGTTCGGCTCGACAAGGACGCAAGGGCAGGAAAGCCCGCGAAGGGCCGCCGCTCAGCCTCGGCTTCCTGAAGCACCAGCACGTCGGCCCCACCCAGACGGGCGTCGTCGGCAATCACCCGCAACACGCGGTCCGGATCGAACCGTCCGTCGGCCCCGCACGCGCGGTGGATGTTCCAGGTCGCGCAGGTCAGCACCGCCGCGCCGACGCCCTGCCCCCGCGACCCGGCGGCATCATGGTCCACCGTCGATGGGGGCAACGCGTTGGATTGGTCCGGCACACGGGTTTCCTTGCGAACGGGTGTGGCAAGGCATGCGCTGCCTTGCAAGGCTGACGTTCCAGACGGCACCTGCGCGCCGGTGGTGACCCAGTTAGCCTTAGACGGATCAGGATTTCAAAGGGTTGCATCCGGCGTAGCGCGGACGGCGTGCCGACTGATCTTGCTTCCGATTTCGCACCTGGCGCATGGCAGGCGTGGCGGCTTGCTAGTCGTCACTGCGGATGCGCGTGTTTTGTGGATCATAGAGCGGCTGCAAATGCAATCGCGCAGGCACGATTTCCGATGCGACTTCAAGGGCATACTCTCCGGACTTCAAGTGGTTGTCGCTTACGCCGTCGGGATGGCGGACATAGCCGTAGCCGATCGGCTTGCCGACCGTATGGCCAAAGCCGCCCGCGGACAGCCAGCCGGCGCGTTGGCCGTTGCGGGTGATCGTCTCACGGCCGAGCAAGATCACGTTGGGGTCGTCGACGGTGAAACACGCCAGCCGTTTTTTCACGCCGACCGTCCGCTGCGCCAGCAACGCCGTCCGGCCCTGAAAATCGATGTCGGACGTCAGCTTGCACGCCCACCCCAGACCCGCCTCGAGGGGCGTGTGATCCGGCCCGATGTCGGATCCCCACGCGCGATAACCCTTTTCCAGCCGCAGGGTTTCGACCGCGCGGTAGCCGGCGTTGACCAGCCCGTGGCCCGTCGCCATCAGCGCCTGATACACCGTCACGGCGACGTCGGTCGGCATGTGCAACTCCCACCCCAACTCGCCCACATAGGTGATGCGCAGCGCCAGAACCGGGCAACCCGCGACCGAAATCTGCCTGGCCGTAGCAAACGGGAAGGCAGCGTTCGACAGATCCGCATCGGTGAGCGAGGACAGGATCGCCCGCGCCCTTGGTCCCATCAGCGACAGTACCGCAGAGCCCGAGGTCACATCGACCAACTGGCAGTCGCCGCGCAGGTTGCGCGCGATCCAATCGAAATCATGCGTCGCAAAGCCCGTGCCGGTGACGATGTAGAATTCGTCCGCCGCCAGCCGCGCCACGGTCACATCCGCCTCGATCCCGCCTTTGGGGTTCAGCATCTGCGTATAGGTCAGGCTGCCCACGGCGCGATCCACATTTCCGGCCGCGATCCAGTTCAGCGCGGCGGCGGCCCCCGGCCCCTTGAGCGTGAACTTGGCGAACGAGGTCTGGTCGATCAGCACCGCCGCCTCGCGTGCCGCCTTGTGTTCGCGCGCCACGGCGTCGAACCAGCCGGGGCGCTGGTAGGAATAGCGGTCCAGCGGCGTTTCGCCCGCGGCGAGATCGGCGAACCAGTTGGGGCGTTCCCAGCCGAGTTTCTCACCGAAACAGGCCCCTGCCGCCGCGAGATAGGCATAAAGGGGCGAGCGGCGGGTGGGGCGGGCCGAGCGCATTTCCTCGGACGGCCAAGCGATGGTGTAGTGTTTGCCATAAGCCTCGAGCGTGCGCGCACGCACCCAGTCGGTCGATTGATGCACCCGGCCAAAGCGGCGAATGTCGACCGGCCACAGGTCATAGGGCGCAGCCCCGTTGGCCGCCCACTCGGCCAGCGCCATCCCCGCCCCACCGGCGGATGCGATGCCAAAGGCGTTGAAACCGGCGCCGACGAAGAAATTCTGCAACTCCGGCGCCTCGCCCAGGATGAAATTGCCGTCGGGGGTAAAGGATTCCGGCCCGTTGATCAGTTGCTTGACACCGGCGGTGGCAAGGGCGGGCACGCGGGCGATCGCGTTGTCCATGAACTGGCTGTAGTGATCGTAGTCGGACGTCAGCAGGTCGAAGTGAAATCCGTCCGGGATGCCATTGACGGCCCAAGGCTTGGGGTTCGGCTCGTAGCCGCCCCAGACCAACCCGCCGACATCCTCTTTCCAGTAGGTCAGCCGGTCGGGGTCGCGCAGGGTGGGTAGATCGGGCGTCACGCCGTCGATGCGTTCGGTGACCATGTATTGATGCTCGACGGAAACGAGGGGCACGTTGACCCCCACGGTGGCGGCGAGCGTGCGCGTCCATTGCCCGGCGCAGCAGATCACCTTTTCGCATTCGATCGTGCCGGACGGGGTTTCGACGCCCCGGATCCGGCCATTGTCGACGATGATCCGGGTGACCGGGCAATCCTCGAACATCGTCACGCCTGCCATCCGGGCACCCTTGGCCAGACTTTGGGTGATGTCCGAAGGGTTCGCCTGCCCGTCGGTCGGCAGGAACGCCGCCCCCACCAGATCGTCGATGGTCATCAGGGGCCACAGGTCTTGGGCTTCCTGCGGGGTCAGCAGGTGCATTTCCAGACCGAAGGAATGGGCGGTCGTCGCCTGTCGCTTCACTTCCGTCCAGCGTTCGGCATTGCAGGCCAGCCGCAAGCCGCCGTTCATCTTCCAGCCGGTCTGCAATCCGGTTTCCGCCTCAAGCCGTTTGTAAAGATCGACGGAATAGCCCAGCAATTGCGTGATGTTGGCCGAGGTGCGCAACTGCCCGACCAGCCCGGCGGCATGAAAGGTGGTGCCCGACGTCAGCTTCTTGCGCTCCAGCAGAACGGTGTCGGACCAGCCGAGCTTGCCCATGTGGTACGCGGTCGAGCAGCCGACGATGCCGCCCCCGATGATGACGGCGCGGGCGGTGGTGGGCAGATCGTGCATGGTCGCCTCAGGCTTGCCGGAACGCGTCATGGGCCGTCCGGTAGGTGGAAAGATTGGTCACGGTATAAGCGGCATAGTCGAATTGAAGCGTCGAATGGCGTTCCGAAACCATGCTCCACAGCGTTTCGCGCAGCGCACTGGCCGCCTTCATCGCGAGGTAGCGGCGCATCCTGCCCCCGTCAGGGGCCGCGCCAAAATAGCGCGCCAGCATGGCGGCTTCCTGATGCGGTGTCAGACCATTGTTGGCCGCCAGCCCGCCCAGATCGAACAGCGGCGAGTTGAACCCGGCATAGTCCCAGTCGATCAGCCACATCCGGGTGCCGTCGTGCAGAAAGTTGCCGGGCAGCAGGTCGTTGTGGCCGAACACCAGGTCGATCGGCCCCACGGCCCGTTCCAGCGCGGCGGCCTGATCCAGCAGCGACGGGATCAGGGCCAGGTGCGGACTGGCGGCCTCTGCCAGCGTCGCGGCATAGTCGCGGATGACATGGAACACCCAGAAGCTGAGCACCGGGCCGCGCAGGTGGCGGGGGATGTCGCGGTGGGCCCGCACCACCAGATCCAACGCCTGATCCAGCAGCGCAGGCTGGCGCAGATCTTCAGAGGTCATCGTCTGCCCGTCGACGTAGTCGATCACCAGCGCGCCCGGTTCGGCATGGATCACCGCCGGCGACACCCCCGCCGCATGGGCGGCCCGGCTGGCCGCCAGTTCGTTGAACCGCAGGATCTGATGCACCGGAATGTCGTCGCCGATGCGCACCACCGCCCGGCGCGTCGCATCCTGCACCACGAAATTCAGATTGGTGATGCCGCCGCCCAACGGCTCGATCCGGACCGAGCCGGTCCAGATCGGCAAGTGGCGTATTCGGTCCTCGGGCGTCATCCGCGTCTGCTTTCGTTGCCGCATCCGCGATGTATCCCATGTCCGCCCGAGGCTGGCAAACTGTCGTTTCTGCCGGCGTGCGCCGGTCTGGGACGATGTGGTTAGGCCGCGACGCGCCGTGCCAGAACCGCCGCCATCGTGTCGCCCATGGCCGACGGGTTGGGCGCCACGGCGATGCCCGCGGCGGCCAGAATTTCGACCTTTTCCTGCGCGCTTTCGCCAAAGGCCGAAATGATCGCCCCGGCGTGCCCCATCTTGCGCCCCTTGGGCGCCGACAGACCGGCGATGTAGGCGACGACCGGTTTGGTCATGTTCTGCTGCACCCAGGCCGCGGCCTCGGCCTCTTGCGGGCCACCGATCTCGCCGATCATCATCACCGCGTCGGTGTCGGGGTCGTTCTGGAACAACTCGAGGATGTCCTTGAAGCTGGATCCGTTGATCGGATCGCCGCCAATGCCGACGCTGGTCGACACACCGATGCCCAGTGCCTTCATCTGGCTGGCAGCCTCGTAGCCCAGCGTGCCCGACCGGCCGACGATCCCGACGCGGCCCGCCATGTAGATATTCGGCGGCATGATGCCCATGAACGCCTTGCCGGGGCTGATGACGCCGGCGCAGTTCGGCCCGATCAGGCGCAGTTTGCGGTCGGCCGGATAGCGGCGCAGAAAACGTTTTAGCCGCATCATGTCCTGGCTTGGGATACCGTCGGTCACGCAGACCGCGGTGCGGATGCCGGCATCCGCCGCCTCCATGATCGCGTCGGCGGCAAAGGGCGGCGGCACGAAGACAAGGCTCGCCTCGGCTCCGGTCGCCTCGACTGCCTCGCGGACGGTGTTGAACAGCGGGAGGTCGAGGTGGGTGGACCCGCCCTTGCCGGGGGTGACGCCGCCCACCACGTTGGTGCCGTAGCGGATCATGTCGGCGGCATGGAACGCGCCGATGCGCCCCGACATGCCCTGGACGATCACGCGGGTCTTTTCTGTCATAAGGATGGCCATGGTCTGTCCTTTCAGGCAGCGGAACGGGGACGGGCGGCAACCGATTTTTCAGCCGCCTCGGCCAACGTGTCGGCGGTGATCAACGGCAGGCCCGAGGTTTCGATGATGCGGTTGCCCTCCTCGACATTGGTGCCGGCAAGGCGCACCACGACAGGGATGGTCAGGCCAACCTCTTGATAGGCCTTGACGATTCCCTCGGCGACCCAGTCGCAACGGTTGATCCCGGCAAAGATGTTGACCAGGATCACACTGACGTTGCGGTCCGACAGCACAGTGCGGAACGCGCGCACCACCCGTTCGGGCGAGGCGCCCCCGCCGATGTCGAGGAAGTTCGCAGGCTCGCCCCCCGCCAGCTTGATCATGTCCATCGTCGCCATCGCAAGGCCCGCGCCGTTGATGATGCAGCCGATGTCACCGTCCAGACCGACATAGGCCAACCCGTGATCGCCGGCGGCCGACTCGCGCGGATCCTCTTGCGACCGGTCGCGCAGTTCGGCGATGTCGGGGTTGCGAAACAGCGCGTTGGTGTCGAAGGACATCTTGGCGTCCAGCGCAACAAGATCACCCCCCGCCGTTATCACCAGCGGGTTGATTTCCACCATCACCGCATCAAGGTCGCGGTAGGCGCGGTAGCAGGCTTTAAGGATCGTCACCATCTGGGCGATCTGTCCCCCGGTCAGACCCAGTTGAAACGCCAGTTCCCGCGACTGAAACGCAGTCAGGCCCACAGCGGGGTCAATGGTCATCCGGCGCAACGAGTTTGGGTCGGATTCGGCAAGATCCTCGATCTCCATCCCGCCGTGGGCCGATGCAACGATCATGATGCGCTCGGATTTGCGATCGAGCACGAACCCCAGATACAATTCCTTCGCGATGTCGGACGCGGCTTCGACCCAGACGCGGTATACGCCCTTGCCGTTGGCATCGGTCTGCTTTGTCACAAGCTGCCGACCGAACAGCGTGGCGGCAAAGGCATGCACTTCGTCGGCGTTGCGGCAGAACTTGACGCCTCCGGCCGCCCCCCGTCCCCCCGAATGGATCTGCGCCTTGACCACCCAGGCGTTGCCGCCCAACTCGCGCGCCCGGTAGCCCGCCTGTTCTGGGCTGTAGGCCAGCCCGCCGCGCGGCACCGGCACGCCGAACCGCGACAGGATTTCCTTGGCCTGATATTCGTGAATGTCCATCTGATCCTCCCGTTTGTCCGGCTGGGCGCCCCCCACACCTCCCCACAGTGGGGCGGGGAAGCGCATGTTCGTCCGGTGCTGCGCGTGTCCCGGGTGCCTCCCTTCCCCCTCGTGGTGGGGGGTGGGCAGGTCGGGGCTAGCGCGCTCCGATGGCGTCGGCCACCGCTAGCAGGTTACGCGCCATCTTTTCCGATGCGGCGTCGATCATCTTGCCGTCGAGGCTGGCCGCGCCCTTGCCCTGCGCCTCGGCGGTTTTCAGTTCCTCCAGGATGCGGCGGGCCTTCACGACTTCGGCTTCGGTCGGGCTGAACACCTCGTTGGCAAGCGCGATCTGACTGGGGTGGATCGCCCATTTGCCTTCGCAGCCCAGCGCCGCGGCCCGCCGTGCACCATCCTTGTAACCTTCGGGATCAGAAAAATCGCCGAACGGGCCGTCGATGGCGCGCAAGCCATAGGCGCGGCAGGCGGTGACCATGCGGCTGATCGCGGCATGCCATTGGTCGCCCGGGTAATGCGGGTTCAGGCCGCCGATGTTGGTGGTGCGCGACCGCATCGAGGCGGCAAAGTCAGCCACCCCGAAATGCAGCGCCTCGAGCCGCCCGCCGAACTGCGCGATGGCCTCGACATTCGCCATGCCCAGCGCCGTCTCGATCAGCGCTTCGAGCATGACCTTCGACGTCAGGCCGCGCCCCTGCTCGATCTGGTTCACCATCGCCTCGACCATGTAAAGGTCGGCGGGCACCCCGACCTTCGGCACCAGCAGCGTGTGCACCCGGCTGCCGGCCTGTTCCATCACGTCGACCACGTCACGGTACATGTAGTGCGTGTCGAGCCCGTTGATCCGCACCGAAACCGTCTTGCCCTTGGCGGCCCAGTTGATGTCGTTCAGCGCCTGGATGCAGTTTTTCCGCGCCTGTTCCTTTTCGGGCGGGGCAACCGCGTCTTCCAGATCGAGAAACACATAGTCGGCAGGCCCGTCCGCCGCCTTGTCGATCATCGTCGGGTTCGACGCTGGCACGGCCAGTTCGGACCGTTGCAGGCGCTGTTTGCGCAAAGGGTGCAAGGTGTGGCTCATCGAGCGATCCTTTTCATTCCGCCGCGAGCGGGACTGAGGTCTGGGCCACGCGCCCTTTGGTGTAATGCTGCATCGCCGCCGCCACGCCCGCGCCCAGCGGGATGCGCGCGCCCGCCTCGACCAGCGCCATTTCCGCGATGCCGAGAGCAGAGATCGTCATGCCTTCGTTCAGATCGCCCAGATGCCCGATGCGAAACACCTTGCCCGCCAGTTGCGCCAGACCGGACCCGAACGAGGCGTTGTAGCGGGCATAGGCGATGCGGATCACCTCGCGCGCGTCAACGCCCGGCGGGGTGCGGATCGCGGAAACCGTGTCGGAATACAAAGACGGATGTTCGGCGCACAGGGAAAGGCCCATCGCCGCCACGCCCTGCCGCACGCCTTCGGCCAGATGGCGGTGGCGGGTGATGACAGTGTCGAGCCCCTCCTCCAGCATCCGGTCCAGCGCGCGGCGCAACCCGTGCAGCAGCTGGGTGGGCGGGGTGTAGGGGAAATAGCCGGTCGCGTTCATCTGCAACTGGTCCTGAAACTCGAAATACGCGCGGCGCATCGTAGCGGTGCGGCTGACCTCGATCGCCTTCTGGCTGATCCCGAGGATCCCCAGACCGGCGGGAAGCATCAGGCCTTTCTGGCTGCCTGTGACGGCCAGATCGATGCCCCACTCCTCCATCCGGAAGTCGATGCAGCCGACAGAGGACACACCATCGACGAACAGCAACGCCTCGTGAAAACACTCGTCCATCACCCGGCGCACCGCCGCGATGTCCGACGTGACGCCGGTCGCGGTTTCGTTGTGCGTCACGAACACGCCCTTGATCTTGCCTTGTGTGTCGGCCCCCAGATGACGCGCGTATTCGCGCACCGGCACCCCCGCCCCCCACGCCACGTCGATGCAGATCACGTTCAGCCCCAGCCGCCACGCCATGTCGACCCACAGGGTCGAAAACTGGCCAAACCGCGACATCAGCACCGTGTCGCCGGGGTTCAGGGTGTTGGTCATCGCCGCTTCCCACGCACCGGTGCCCGATCCGGGGAACAGCAGCACTTCGCCCGTCGTCGTCCGCAGCACCCGCTTCAGATCCCGAAACAGGCCCAGCGTCAGGTCGCCGAAATCCGGCGCGCGCATGTCCTGCATCGGCACGTTCATGGCTTGGCGCACCACCTCTGGCACGTTGGTCGGACCTGGAATGAAAAGATGATTGATGCCGGTCTTCATGTCGCCTCCCCGCGCCACAGTGGCTTAGGGTCGTCATGTCATTCCGTTGCGCCGATGCAAAATGAAAGCGGGTTGTGCTGTAACTGCGAGAATTTACAGAAGGCCAATTATGTAATATTGTAATGATAACAAACCCGAGATTGTGTACGCCTGCATGCAGAAAACCTTCATCGGACCGCACTTGCGCCGCCTGCGGGCGGACAAAGGCCAGACCCAAGGCCAGATGGCCAAGGCGTTGGGCGTATCGCCCACCTATGTCAACCTGATGGAAAGTAACCAAAGATCGGTGTCGGTGGCGATATTGCTGCGGCTGTTCGAGGTGTACGGCGTCGACTGGCGCGACATCTCGCAAGACGACGACGTGGTGCATCTGGCCGATCTGAAGACGGTGATGCAGGACCCGCTGTTCGGGCCGGAAAAGCCCGACCTGCAACAGATGCGCGCCGCGCTGGTGCACAGCCCGGCCCTGGTGCAGGCGATGTTGCAGTTGCACCGCGCGTATCAATCCGCCGCCGATCTGGCGCTCAGCCTCGCCGAAGGCGGCACGGCCCCGGTCGACAGCACCACCCCGGACGCGGCCGTGCACAATTGCTTTCGCCGAAACCGCAACCATTTTCGCGCGCTGGAAACCGCGGCCGAAGGATTTTGGGGCGGGGCGCCGCCCGAACGGGACGAGATTTATATCGCGCTCAAGCAGCACCTGCGCGCGTCGCTGGGCATCACGGTGCGGCTGGTGGCGGTGCGTGACCTGCCCGGCGCGCTGCGGCAGTACGACGAGGCGCGGCGCGAGATCCTGCTGTCCGAGGCGCTGGACCACACCAACCGCATCTTCCAGTTGGTCCATATGGCGGGATTGCTGGCGCACAAGCGGGTGCTCGACGATCTGATCGCGCAATCGGGGCTGGACCAGCAGCGCGCGGTGTCGCGGCTGCGAGTCGAGTTGGCCAACTATTTCGCCGCCGCCGTGCTGATGCCCTATGACGCCTTTCTGGCCGAGGCGCGGGCGACGAAATACGACCTCGACCACCTCGCCACCCGGTTCGGCGTCAGTTTCGAGCAGGCCTGCCACCGCGCGACCACCCTGCAACGCGAAGGCGCGCAGGGGGTGCCGTTCTTTTTCCTGCGCATCGACAAGGGCGGCAACGTGACCAAGCGGTTCAACGCGACCAGCTTTCATCTGGCCGAATATGGCGGGGCCTGTCCGCGGCTGGACGTGCACACCAGTTTCCGCATGCCGGGCCGGATCATTCCGCAATTCGTCGAAATGCCGGATGCCAGCCGGTATTTCGTGTTTTCGCGCACGGTGGACCGCCCCACGTTCGAACGCCATGGGCAGGACAACCGGCTGGCCGTCGCGATGGGGTGCGCGTTTTCCGATGCGGCCCAGATCGGCTACGCCGAAGCCTATCAGCTGGCCGAGGCGCAGATGACCAAGATCGGCATCAACTGCCGGATCTGCCCGCGCGGCGATTGTGACCAGCGCGCGCATCAGGCCGCCCTGCGGGTGCAGCCGGTCGATGAAAAACGGCGCGGGGCCACGCGGTTCGACACGTAGGCAAACGCAGCGGCACTGCGCGACAGCTACCGACCCGCACGCGGGCTGTCGCCTGCACTCCACCGGCGATAGGGGCGCGATGGCGGGCCGTAATCGGTCTCGACCGCAACCCGACGGCCGACGCCGCCGATCAGATCGGGAATCAGCGTCACCAGCTCGATCAGGCCTGCGTGGCCCAGCGAGCGCAAGGCGACGGGTCCGGGATACAGGGTTTCGGTCGGGATGCCTTCGGTAAACACGATCTCGTGCCGGTCGCACAGGACATGCACATAGGTGACGGTCTGCGCCTTTTCGTCGATCCGAAGGGCCGGACGGCTCCAGGCTTGCACCAGATGCTTGGCGCGGACCAGCGCGCCGTTGACCAGAAAGCCGTGCTGCGGCGACACGCGGGTCGTCCGACCGTTGCCAAGCGCGCCCTTGCGCAGCATCACGGGCCGCAGATCGGGCCGTGCCGCAAGATCGGCAGCGTCCAGCGTGCGGCATCCGACCCAGCGGACCGGCTGATCGCCATGATCCAGCGTGCGCACCCGGTGACCGGGGCGCAACCGTTCGACGGAAACCGGGCCTGCGTCCGTGGCGATCTGCACGCCGGGGGTGAAGCAGGGAATGCCTGCGGCGTTCAGCCTGCCCGGTGCCTGCGCCTGCACCGGACTGACGCCTTGCAGCGTGATCGTCTCGATACCCGGAAAGTTCAGCACCGCATTGCCGAACCCGTCATCGGTCACGACGATGTCGAACACCCGGACCGCCGAGCCGTTCGGGTTCTGCAGATCCGAAACGTCGAACTGGTCGTTGTTCAACCCGTCCCCGTCAGCATCCCCCAGATCGAAATCGGTGACGACATCGCGGCCCGATCCGGTTTCGAAGCGAAACTTGTCGTTTCCCGCGCCGGCGTTGCCCGACAACTGCACCGCGGTCGTGTTGGCTGCGGCGTTCATCGTGTCGGTATAAGCGGTGCCGTAGACACCATCGTTCCCGGTAAAGTCACCCGAAGCATCGTTCATGCCGTTGAACCCGTAGGTGCCCGCGTCGTTTCCGGTGAAGGTCACGGTGACGCCATCCGTGCCGATGTAGTTGCCGAACTCGATCCGGTCGAAGTCGCCGGTCTCTTCGCCGCCATAAGCCGAGTCGATCTGGTGATCCTCGCTGACCCACATCACGTCATTGCCCGTGCCGCCGTAGACCTGATCCTTGCCTGTCCCGCCGGACAGCTGATCATTGCCCGCGTCGCCGTGGACCTGGTCTTTGCCACCGGCACTGATCAGAGTGTCATCGCCGTCGCCGCCATACACCGTGTCGTCGCCGCCATAGGTGTTCCAGTCGCCAAACCGGTCGTGGCCCGCCCCGACAAAGAATTGTTCGTTGCCATCGCCCCCCGAGGCGCTGTCGGCGCCGTCACCGGCATAGATCGCATCGTTGCCGCCGCCCGCGGCGACCGTGTCGTTGCCGGACCCGGCGGTGATACTATAAATGCCGGTCGAAATCTGGTCGCCCTGCGCGTCGGTATACCCAACCGCCATCGAATTCGCCCCGGCGGTTCCATCCACCATGGCCTTGAAATCGCCCGCAACCCGGTCCGCCTACATGTCGCCGCTGTTGCTCACGACACTGTTCAGCGTCAGCGACTGGATGGGCTTTGCGGTCAGTGCCACCTGATCGGCGTTGTTCGTCTCTTCCGGAACCAGATACGTGTTACCATTCACGTCCTGCATGACGGTGGCGGGATGACGGCGGTGGTGCCGTCTTCATAGGTGATGGTGGCGTTGCAGGTCGCCACGGCGTCGAAATTCTGCGGCGTGACGCCGTTGATCCGGAACTAGTCGAAGCCACCGCCATTGTCGGTGTCATAGCTGGCGTTGTCTTCCTCGCTCATCCGATCGGCCGTCAGGTTGCGGACGTTGCTGCTGAGCGGGGCCGTGCTGGAGCCGTGTGTGCCCAGCAGGACGCCCGCGTTTTAGGCGACTTCATTGTTCTGGGTCGGGTCGATCTTGGTCAGCGTTCCCAGAAAGATGACTTCGTAACTGGTCGCCATGCGGGTGGGGTGCCTTTTGTCGTCTGATCCTTCAATGGCGACGGCCGTCACGGCCCGCGCAGCCTGACAGCCGGACAGGATGTGTTAACATCCGCAAAACGGGAACGGCACTTTTGCCACGCGGTCATGGCGGTGGCGCAGGGCGGCGCGTCAGCGGTCGCAGGGTTTCAGGGCCGGGGGAAATGGCCCATTGGCAGGTCCGAAACCCGGATCCGCGTCTATCGCACCTTCAGCGTGGCCAGTCCGATCATCGCGAGGATCAGGCTGATGATCCAGAATCGGATCACGATCTGCGGTTCTGCCCAGCCCTTCTTTTCGAAATGGTGATGGATCGGTGCCATCAGAAACACCCGCTTGCCGGTGCGCTTGAAATACAGCACCTGGATGATGACCGACAGCGCCTCGACGACGAACAGGCCACCGACGATGGCAAGGACGATCTCGTGCTTGGTGCAGACGGCGATCGCCCCGAGGGCACCCCCAAGGGCAAGGCTGCCGGTGTCGCCCATGAACACCGCTGCTGGGGGTGCGTTGTACCACAAAAAACCCAGCCCGCCGCCGAACAGGGCCGCCGCGAACACCAGCAACTCGCCGGTGCCCGGCACGAAGTGCACGCCAAGGTAGTCGGCAAAGTTCGCGTTGCCGACCACATAGGAAATCACGCCCAGCGTGCCGCCCGCGATCATCACCGGCATGATGGCAAGCCCGTCGAGCCCATCGGTCAGGTTCACGGCATTGGCCGACCCGACGATCACCACCATCCCGAACGGAACGAAGAAGATCCCGAGGTTGACGAGAAGGTTTTTGAACAGCGGCAAGGCCAGCTGGTGCGTCAGCTCGACCGGATGAAAGCTGGCGGCAGCATAGGCGGCAAGCCCCGCGATCCCCAGACCGGCGATGAACCGGACGCGCGACGAGACGCCCTTGGTGGTCTGCTTGGTCACCTTGGCATAGTCGTCGGCAAAGCCGATCAACCCGAACGCCAGCGTCACCAGCAGCACGATCCACACGTAAGGCGTGTCGAGCCGGGCCCAGACCAAAGTCGAAAACACCAGCGCCGACAGGATCAGCAGCCCGCCCATTGTCGGGGTTCCAGCCTTGACGAAATGGCTGGCGGGACCGTCGTCGCGGATCGGCTGGCCCTTGCCCTGCTTGCGGCGCAACAGGTCAATCAGGGGGCGGCCAAAGATGAATCCGAACACCAGCGCGGTCAGAAAGGCGGCCCCGGCGCGAAAGGTGATGTAGCGAAACAGGTTGAAAAAATCGCCCCCCGCAGAGAACTCGGTCAGCCAGTACAACATTCACGCCTCTCCTTGGGCATTGGTCGGGCCGCCGTGCCCCAATTTTCGCAGGGCGTCAACGACAAGACTGACTTTGATCCCTTTGGACCCCTTGACCAGAACGATGTCGCCCGCGTCGATCAGGCTTCGCGCGCGGGCGGCCAGATCGGCGGCGGTGTCGGTGTGTTCGCCGCGCTGGCGCAGCGGCAGGGTCTGCCAAAGCGCGCGCATCCGCGGTCCGACGCAGTGGATGCGGTCGATCGCGGCAAGGCCGGGGTGGCGGGCAATGGCGCGGTGCAGGTCGATCTCGGTCGGTCCAAGTTCCAGCATGTCGCCCAGGATGGCGATGCGACGACCCGCGCCGATGCTGCCCTGGTTGTCGTCCGGTTCGGCGGCGATCAGCACATCGAGGCTGGCGGCCATCGAGGTAGGGTTTGCGTTGAACGCATCGTCGATCAGGTCGAACGAGGTTTCGTCCACTACATCCAGAACCACACGCTCGCGCGTGCCGCGCCCGGTGGGGGGCGTCCAGTTGCCGATGTCGTTGGCCGCGATGGCGGCATCGAGGCCCAGCGCATCGGCGCAGGCGAGCGCTGCCAGCGCGTTGGCGGCAAAGTGCCGGCCCGGAGAGCGCACCTTGAACAGAAGGGGCGTGCCGTGGCGCGTCGCCTGCACGATGGTGGTGTCGTCGGTCAGGGTGATGGTGACGATGCGGTAATCGGCCGAGGCAGCCGCGCCGAACGTCTGCGCGCGGGCACCAGTGGCCGCAGCCCTGTCGGTCAGGATCGCGGCCTCTGCGATGTCGGCGGGCAGAATGGCGGTGCCGCCCGGCTCCAGCCCGTCAACGATCGCGGCCTTTTCGCGCGCGATGTCCGTCACGCTGGCGAACGCCTCCAGATGCGCCGCGCCGACGGTGGTGATCAGCGCGACATGGGGGCGGGCCAGGCGCGCCAGCGGGGCAATCTCGCCGGGGTGGTTCATGCCGATCTCGATCACCGCAAATTGGGTGTCGGGGGGCATCCGCGCCAGCGTCAGCGGCACGCCCCAGTGGTTGTTGTAGCTCGCCTCGGCGGCATGGGTGTGGCCTTGGCCCTGCAGGATGGCGCGCAGCATTTCCTTGGTCGAGGTCTTCCCGACCGATCCGGTGACGCCCACGACCTTCGCCTGCGACCGGGCCCGCGCGAACCGCCCGAGATCGGCCAGCGCCGCCAGCACATCGGGCACGATCAGCAGCGCAGCGTCCTTGGCGACACCATCCGGAACGCGGCTGACCAGCGCGGCGGCGGCGCCCTTGGCCAGCGCGGCCGCCACGAAATCGTGGCCGTCGCGCACGTCCGTCAGTGCGACGAACAGATCGCCGGGCTGCAACGTGCGGGTGTCGATCGAAACGCCGCTTGCGGTCCAGGCCCGCGTGCTGCGACCCGCTGTCGCCGTTGCAGCGTCTGCCGAGGTCCACAACATCACAGCATCCCGTCCAGCGCCGCGACCGCGATGCTGGCCTGTTCCACATCGTCGAACGGATAGGTCTGGCCGGCGATGGTCTGGCCGGATTCGTGTCCCTTGCCCGCAATCAGCAGCGCGTCGCCGGGTCCCAGTGCATCGACCCCCATCAGGATCGCCTCAGCGCGGTCGCCCACCTCGTTCGCGTCGGGGCAGGCGGCCAGGATCGCGGCGCGGATGGTGGCCGGATCCTCGGACCGGGGGTTGTCGTCGCTGACGAACAGAACGTCGGCATGCGCCGCCGCCGCCTGCCCCATCAACGGCCGCTTGCCCCGGTCGCGGTCGCCGCCCGCACCGAAAACGATGACGATCCGACCCATGACATGCGGGCGCAGCGCCTTCAGCGCCGTGGCGATGGCGTCGGGGGTGTGGGCATAGTCGACATAGACCGCGGCCCCGTTGGCCCGCTTGGCGGCCAGTTGCATCCGGCCGCGCACCCCGGTCAGTTGCGGCAGCACGCGCATCACGTCGGCCGGAACCTCGCCCGCCGCGATCACCAGACCGGCGGCCAGCGCCACGTTCTCGGCCTGAAAGCCGCCGACGAGGTTGAGGTGCACCTGATGCGCCGTGCCCTTCCACAGAAACCGCACGTCCTGCCCGGTGGCATCGAAGCGTTGGCCCGCGATCTGCAGATCGGTCCCCTGACCCGGCCCCACGCTCAGCAGCGTCTGGCCCCGCGCGACGGCGACCATCGCCATGTCGTGCCCGCGCGGGTCGGCCATGTTGATCACCGCCGTGCCATCCTCGGGCAGAACGCGGTCGAACAGGGCGGCCTTGGCGGTGAAGTAGGCCTCGAACGTGCCGTGATAGTCGAGGTGGTCCTGAGTGAAGTTGGTGAAACCGGCCGCCTTGAGGCGCACGCCATCGAGACGACGCTGGTCGAGGCCGTGGCTCGAAGCCTCCATCGCTGCATGGGTTACGCCGGCGGCGGCGGCCTCGGCCAGCATCGCGTGCAGGGTGATCGGGTCGGGGGTGGTATGGGCGCTCGGGGCCTCCCACGCGCCCTCGATGCCGGTCGTGCCGATGTTGATCGCGGCATGGCCAAGGGCAGTCCAGATCTGGCGGGCAAAGGTGGCGACCGAGGTCTTGCCGTTGGTGCCGGTGACGGCCACCATCGTGCCGGGTTGGCGGACGGACCACAACGAGGCGGCGCGGGCCAAGGCCTCGCGCGGGTCTTCGGCGATGACCACGGCCACGTCCGAAGTGCGCAGCACGTCCGCCGCGAGTACAGACCCCCGCGCATCGGTCAGGATCGCCGCCGCGCCTTTCGCGATGGCCACATCGACAAAGGCCGCCCCATGCACCGTGCTGCCCGGAAGAGCCGCAAAAAGAAACCCCGGACGCACCTGACGGCTGTCGACCGCCAGCCCGGTGACGGCGGCCAGCCGCCCCGACCGGGCGGTCAGGCCCAGATCGGCGAGTGATTTCTGCGCTGCGGCCATGCCATCCCCCTACTGCTTGACGGCTGTTAAGGCATCCAGCGGGGCAAGTTCAACCTGTGGCCGCAGACCCAGAAGCGGGGCGGTGCGGCGGATGATCTCGGCGGCGACCGGCACGGCCGTCCAGCCAGCGGTGCGGCGCGGTTTAGGTCCAGTGGTTTCCACCGGTTCGTCCAGCGACACGATCAGAACATAGGCCGGGTCGTTGGCCGGAAAGACCGACGCGAAGGTGTTGATCACCTTGTCGTCGTAATAGCCGCCGCCACGACGCGGCTTGTCGGCGGTGCCGGTCTTGCCCGCGACGGCATAGCCCGGCACCTCGCCAAAGCTGGCAGTGCCGTCGGTGACCACACGGCGCAGCATGGCGGTGGCCGCAGCGGACGCCTGTGCGCCAAGGACACGCTGTTGCGGCGGGCGCGTGGTGCCCTGCAGCAGGGTCGGCGTCACCTTGAATCCGCCATTGGCGATGGTGGCGTATGCGGCGGCGAGGTTCAGCGGGCTGGACGACATGCCGTGGCCGTAGCTGGCGGTGATCGTCACGATGTCGGGCCATTTCGGCGGCAGCAACGGCTTGACCTTGGGGGCCTCGGCCAATTCGACCGGCGAAGGGTCCATCAGGCCAAGCGCGCGCAGGAACGCCTGCTGTCGTTCGCCGCCGATCATCAGCGCGATATGCGCGGTGCCGACGTTCGAGGATTTTGCGATGATATCGGACACCGACAGCAGCGGGCCGTAGTTCTTGCCTTCGAATTCCTTGATCTTGTGCTTGCCCCAATACATCGGCGCATTGGCATCGACCATGGTTTCTGGCCCGACAAGGCCAAGGTCCATGCCTTGGGCGGCCGCGAATATCTTGAACGTGGACCCCAGTTCGTAAAGCCCCTGCACCGCGCGGTTGAATAGCGGGCTGTCGCCGGGTTCGGCATCCTTGGGCAGGATCGGGTTGGGGCGGTCGTTGGGATCAAAGGTGGGATAGGACGCCAGCGCCACGATTTCACCCGTATGCACGTCCATCAGGATGCCTGCGGCCCCCTTGGCGTTCATCATCACCATGCCGGTCGACAGGATCTCTTCCATCGCAGCCTGCACGGTCAGGTCGATCGACAGTGTCAGCGGCGTGGTGGCCTGGGCGGGGTCGCGCAGGCGGGTGTCCATCGCAAGCTCGATCCCGGCCGTCCCGATCACCTCGGCCGAGCGCACGGATTCGTCACCGAACGCCGCCCCGCCCAGCACGTGCGCGGCCAGGGTGCCGTTGGGGTAAAGCCGCATTTCGCGCGGGCCGAACAGCAGGCCGGGATCACCTATGTCATGCACCGCCTGCATCTGTTCGGGCGACAGCACCCGGCGCAACCACATGAAACTGCGCCCGTCCTTGAAGCGGCGTTCCAGATCGGGTGCCTTCATCTCGGGGAAGATCGCCGCCAGTTGGGCCGCAGTGCCCGCCGGGTCGATCATGTCCTTGGGATGGGCATAAAGCGCGTGGGTCAGCATGTTGGTGGCCAGCACCCGGCCATTGCGGTCGAGGATGTCGGCGCGGGTCGCGCTGACCTCGGCCCCGGCCCCGGCGCGGCGCGGTTCGGTCGGGACCGAGGCCGCCAGCGTGCCCATCTGCAATCCGATGGTGGAGAAAGCCGCGATGAACCCCGCCGACAGCATCAAAAGCCGCAACTGCGCGCGGGTGCGGGCGCGGTCGCGGGTGACCTCGTTGCGCAGACGCAAGTTCTCGCGTTCGATGCCGTCGGGGTTTTCGCCCTTGGCGCGGGCTTGCAGGATACGGGCCAGCGGGCGCAGAGGGGTGCGGGTCATGGAACGCCTTCCTGTGTCCCGATAACATCGACCGGGTTCGCGATCTCGGGGATGCTTTCATAAAGCGCGGGCGGCAGCGGGTAGGCGACCTGCGCCGCGGTGCCCAGCTGGTGCGGCTCCAGCGGCAGCAGACCCAGCGCGTCGAAGTTCAGCGTGACCAGTTCGCGCAGGCGCTGGGGGCGGTTCAGGTAGGCCCACTCCGCCCGCTGGATTGCCAGCGCGTCCTGCAAGGCGTCAATGCGATGCTCAAGCGCGTTGCGGTCGCGGATGGCCTGTTGCGTCGCGTAGTTCTCGCGGTAGGCCCAGAAGGCGAGCGCCATCACGGCAAGGGTGCTGGCGATGTAAAGCAGCGCACGCATGGTCAGCGTCGTCCTTTCCGTAGTTTCTCGGGCAGCACCGGCACCCCCAGCGCCGCGTCGTCGGCGCGACCGGCGGGGGCTGCGGTGCGAAAGCCCACGCGCAACTTGGCCGAACGCGACCGGGGGTTTTCGGCAAGTTCGGCCTCGTCCGCGGTCACGGCACGCTTGGTCTTCAAGGTAAAGCGCGGCGCATCCTCGGCGCGTTCGGGGGCATAACGGTTCGTATTCGCCTCGCCCCCCGAACGCAGCTGGAAAAACCGTTTGACGATGCGGTCTTCCAGACTGTGGAACGTGACGACTGCCAGCGCGCCGCCCGGTTTCAAGGCGCGCTCTGCCGCGGCAAGGCCTGCGGCCAGTTCGGCAAATTCGGTGTTCACCGCGATGCGGATGGCCTGGAAGGCACGGGTGGCCGGGTGACTTTGACCCGGTTTGGGCCGGGGCAGCACGGACGAGATCACGTCGGACAGGCGCAGGGTGGTGATGATCGGGTCGATGGCGCGCGCCCGGACGATGGCGGCGCTGATCCGGCGCGAGGCGTGATCCTCGCCGTAAGCATAGATGATGTTGGCAAGGGTTTCCTCATCCGCGCCGTTCACCAGATCGGCCGCCGATGAACCGTCCTGCGACATCCGCATGTCGAGCGGCCCGTCCTTCTGAAACGAGAATCCCCGCTCCGGTTGATCGAGCTGCATCGACGACACCCCAAGGTCCAGCACGACGCCGTCGAGCGGCGCATATGCCGCCAGGTCCGAAAAGGTGCCGTGGACAAGGTTCAGGCGATCACCGAACCCGCCTGCCCAGGACGCGGCCATGTCAAGCGCCTGCGGGTCGCGGTCGATGCCGATCACCCTGTCCGCCCCCGCGTCCAGCAAGCCGCGCGCATAGCCGCCCGCGCCGAACGTGCCGTCCAGCCAGATGCCCGTAACAGGCGCTACAGCGGCTAGCAGCGGGCGCAACAGCACCGGAACGTGGGGGATGCGACCGGGCTCGGGATCGCCAACGGTCACGGTCACCGTCCCGTTTTGTACTTGCTGACGCGCACAAGAGGATCTTCGTCGTCTTCCTCTTCCTCGTCGTCCATCGCGGCGAGTTCGGCGGCAAGAACCTCTTGGCGATACAGCTTGAACCGGTTCGACACCCCGGCAAAGCTGGCCATCCCGCCCTTTTCCAGATCGTCGCCGACAAAGCCCATCTTTTCGCGCACAGGCGGCGGCAGCACGATGCGGCCGTCGTCGTCGATCTCGACCGTCGCCGACAGCATGATCAGGTCACGTTCCGCGCGCAGACGGTCTTTCGACCCCATCGGCATCGCATCGACCTCGGCGGCCAGCACCTCGGCCCCGGCAACGGTATAACATTCTACGAAATTGCGGGTCTTGCCGCCATAGACCATGACAATGCGGGTTTTCGGTGCATCGGCGGTCACGGGATCTTCGAGGTCAAGCTTGCGGCGGAGGGCGGCGGGGATCGAGACCCGTGCCTTGCTGTCCACTTTCTGGTGGAAGGTCCCTCTGAACGCCTCGGTTGACATGGGCCTTTCGGCTCCTTAAGTTTTAGTCGTAAAACCCTGCAATAAAAGGGAATAGGCGGATCGGGCTGCTGCCACTGCCCGATCCGCCACTGTCCCGTCTCCGGGCGTCCATGCACACGCGCCACCTGGGGGAGATGCTGCTCGCCCGCGTGCCGGATCTCTTAAACTTCGATGGGACGGCTGCCTGTATGAGCCTGTCTTTTTGTTCGCCTGTTCGGGGTCTTCGGCCGCCCCTGCCTTATTTTCCGTCCCATCGTTCGTGAGAAAAGGGATGCCATGGGATCACATGGTAATCAATGGAAAAATTTGGACAGAGGGTGCGAAATCTTGTGTGACACATCTCTGTTACGCAGCATCTGGTGTCCGCGATGCCCAGATATAGGCAAATTTCAGCCTTCACGCGGGCGTGACCGCTAGATGTTGTTTGGGGGAATTCTCGAGCCTACGACGGCTCCGGCCGAAAGAACTTCCAGAACGTGTTTCGTCCTGCGCCCACTGACGCGCCCATGCGCCGAGAATCGGCAGAAACCCAGACTTTCGCCTCGGTTTTCCCAGTTCATCCCATGAAAAGTGATTCGCCGCAGACGCCGTCCCATCCAATCCCAGACCACTGACCTGTCAGGCCCGCCGGGATCGGTCGCGCCGGGTTGCCCCGCGCGTGTCGGCCGCGATCAGGCCATCCCGCCCGCAACCAGTCGCGCGGCGAGACGGGCATAGGCGTCGGCGATCGGCCCTTGCCCCGCGGCGATCGGAACCCCCGCATCGCCGGCCAGCCGCACGTCCAGCGACAGCGGAATTTCCCCAAGAAACGGCAGGTCCAGCTTGGCCGCCTCGGCCGCCACGCCGCCGTGGCCAAAGATGTGGGCCTCGTGACCGCAGTTGGGGCAGATGTAGGTCGACATGTTTTCCACCAGCCCCAGCACCGGCGTCTTGAGCTTGACGAACATGTCGAGCGCCTTGCGCGCGTCCAGCAGCGCCACGTCCTGCGGGGTGGAAATCACGATCGCTCCGGTCAGTTGCGTGCGCTGGCACAGGGTCAACTGAATGTCGCCGGTGCCGGGCGGCAGATCGACGATCAGGATGTCGAGCCGCCCCCAGTCCACCTGCGTGATCAGTTGTTGCAGCGCGCCCATGATCATGGGGCCGCGCCAGATCACCGCTTCGTCTTCTTTCAGCATCAGGCCGATCGACATCAGCGTGACGCCATGCGCGTGCAGCGGCTCGATCGTCTTGCCGTCGGGGGACGCCGGACGCTTGCTGACGCCCATCATGCGCGGCTGGCTCGGGCCATAGATGTCGGCATCCAGCAGCCCCACGCGGCGGCCCTGCCGCGCAAGCGCCACGGCGAGGTTCGAGGCCAGCGTCGACTTGCCGACACCGCCTTTGCCGGAGGCGATGGCAATGATGCGGTCCACGCCGGTGACGCGCTGCGGGCCGCCCTGCTGCGGGGTCGGATGCTGACCGATCTTCAGGCTGGGGGCTTTTTGCGCCGGGCCATGCGCGGTCATCACCACCTGAACGCCCGAAACGCCCGGCAGCGCCCGCAAGGCGGCCTCGGCAGCCGCCTGTGCCGGAGCGAGCGCACGGGCGGCCTCTGCATCGGGCGCCTCGATCACAAAGCGCACCTGACCATCCTCGACCGACACGGCACGAATCAGGTCCGCCGCGATCAGCGACCGCCCGTCCGGCGTAGAGATCCGGGACAGAACCCCGGTCACGTCGTCGCGCGTCACGGACATCGGTTTCTCCTTCGCATCGGTTTTGTGCAAGGTTGTGCGGATTGACACAAAGGGCAAGGGCTGCTTTACCAAACGCTCAAAAATTCAGCGAAGCGCCTGTTTTTCTTGAAATATTTGTAAACAAGAGCCATGCGGTCGCTGCATGGCAGCAATGCGGTGCAGATCATTGTGCAATCGCAGCAATTGGCCCATGTTTGCCCTAACAGAACAGCAGGACTGTCCGGAACGATCCGGCGCGCTGATCTGAGAAAAGAATGTGAGGCTGAGAATGGCATATGTGAACAGCACCCGTGTGGGCACCAATGGTCTGGCAGATCGCTTTGCCGCGATCGTCAAGGCAATTCGGCTGGCGGCACAGCGTCGGGCGATCTACGATCGGACCGTGCGCGAACTGAACGGGCTGACCAACCGCGAATTGGCGGACCTGGGCATCGCCCGGTTGAACATCGAAGACGTGGCACGCGCCGCGGCTTACGGAAAATAAGGTTTTTGTCCGGCCTCCACCTCCTCCCGGGGGCCCATGACAAGCGCGGCGGTGCTTTTCCTCCTCCCTGGCGCCGCCGCTTTTTCTACCGGACTGCTGGGTCCGGTTTCAGTTTGGTCGCCCCTTCCTCCTCCCTGGGGTGATCAGATCAGCGGCGGCCCTATCCTCCTCCCGGGGTCGCCGCGCAAAAATCGGGGTTTGCGAGCCCTGAACGACGTTTGAGCGGCCCCTCCTCCTCCCTGGGCCGGTCAGATCAGCGGCGGCCCCCTCCTCCTCCCTGGGGTCGCCGCGCAGGTTTTAGGGGACAGTGTGCCCCACATGGTGTTTGAGCGGTCTCCTCCTCCTCCCTGAGGCCGATCAAATCAGCGGCGACCCCCTCCTCCTCCCTGGGGTCGCCGCGCCCCTCTCCCCTTGCAGGCCGCAGATCGCCCGATAGGGTAGAGTGAGCACCGGGGGCGGCAGATGCGCATTTCCATGATTTCGGCAGCCCTCGTGGCGGCGCTCGTTGGCTACGGCAGTACGATTGCGCTCTTGCTGTCGGCGGCGGCGGCGGTCGGGGCCACACCGGCGCAGACCGCGAGCTGGGTGCTGGCGATCAGCCTGGCCAAGGCGGCAGGCTCGGCCGGCCTTAGCCTCGCGACCCGGGTGCCGGTGGTGCTGGCGTGGTCGACCGCTGGTGCGGCGCTGATCGCGGCGACCGAGGGCGTCACGATGGCCGAGGCGGTCGGGGCGTTCGTGCTGGCGGGCGGGCTGGTCGCGCTGACGGCGGTGGTGCGCCCGTTGGGGCGCGCGGTCGCGGCAATCCCAGACGGGGTCGCAGCCGCGATGCTGGCAGGGGTCCTGCTGCCCTTTTGCCTCAAGGGCGCGGTCGCGACGCAAACGCTGCCGCTGGTTGTGTTGCCGATGGTCGCGGTGTTTGCGGTGGTGCGGTTGCGCAATCCGGCCGTGGCGGTGCTGGCGTCGCTGGCGTTGGGCCTGATCGCGGCATTCTCCTTTGGGCTGGCGCAATGGCCCGCGCTGTCGTGGCCCGTGCCGGTTCTGACGCTGATCGTGCCGGCGTTTCGGATCGAGGTTCTGGCCGGCCTTGGACTGCCGCTCTATCTCGTCACCATGGCGTCGCAAAACCTGCCCGGCTTCGCGATTCTGCGCGCAGCCGGATACGAGCCGCCGGTGCGGCCGGCGCTGCTGACGACCGGGGCCTTGTCGGCGCTGTCTGGGCTGTTCGGTGCCCACACCACCAGCATGGCAGCGATCACCGCGGCGATCTGCCTGGGCGACGACGTGCATCCCGACCGCGATCAACGCTGGAAGGTGGGACTGGCCTACGGCGGGTTTTGGGTGGCACTGGGGCTTTTGAGCCCGGTGATCCTGCCGCTGCTGGCTGCCTTGCCCGCCGCGTTGATGACCGGACTGGTGGCGCTGGCGTTGCTCGGCCCGCTGATGGGGGCGCTGACCGGGGCGTTCATGCCGCCAGCCACCCGTTTTGCCGCCGTCATGACGCTGGCCGTCACCGGATCCGGCGTTTCGGCCTTCGGCGTCGGCGCGGCGTTCTGGGGTCTTTTGGCCGGCTTGGCGGTGCAAGGGCTGACGCGCGCTGCGGCCCGCTAAAGCACCGATTTCAGCAGACCCATCGCCGCAAGCCCCGCAAGCAGGAAGATGGCAAACCGCCGGAAATCCCGCGGATCGGTGCGCAGAAAGTGCCGCCCGCCAAGCCAGATGCCCAGAACGACGATCGGGATCGACAGGGCCGCCGCATAAAGCGTGTCCCAGGTCACCAGCCCATGCCACCACATAACCGGCGCCGAATACACATCCAGAACCGCGAAATACGCAATCAGCGTGGCGCGAAACGTGGCCGCGTTCATCCCTTGCGCCGTGAAATAGGTGGCGACCGGCAGACCACCCATGCCCGGCGCATTGGCAAGCCCCGAGGCAAGGCCTACCGCCAGATGCCCCGCGTCGCCTTGCGGGCGGGTGATCCGCCAGCCCATCAGCATCACACCGCACATGAAAAGCACATAAACCGCCACGACGGCGCGCGCGGCGTCGATCCCCACACCCGTCAGCGCCCAAAGCCCCAGCGGCAGCCCCACCGCCGCGCCGATCATCAGCATGACCACCCGCCGCCATGCAACATCGCGCCACACGCCAGCCCATTGCTGAACCGTCATGCCGAATTCGCAAAACAGCACGACCGCGACGAAATTCAGCGGATTGGTGACCAGCGCCGACGAGGCAACGATCAGCGCCGAAAAGCCAAAGCCGGAATAGCCGCGCACGAAGGACGCGACGAGAAACGCGACCGCCATGAACAGCGCGGTGGCGGGGGTGAGGTCGAAGGGGAGGGTCATGTTCGACCTTTTCGCGAGCTGAGAAGTCGGGGGGTTTCACACCCCCCTACCCCCGTGGGATATTTGCGAACAGATGATGCGGATCAGGCCTGTTCGCGCATGTCAGCGGGGTTGATGCCGGCCACCGCCACCGGTTTCTTCATCGCGTCGCGGCGGAACGGCTCGCCGAGTTCCTGATTGATCAGCGCCTCAATCAGGGTGGTCTTGCCGTGATCCATCTGATCTGTGATCGCCTGGAGCAACGCGGCGGTGAGTTCGTCCTTCGTGCGGGCGACTACGCCTTGCAATCCGCAGGCGCGGGCGATGGCCGCGTACGACACGCCTTCATCCAGTTCGGTGCCGACGAAATTGTCGTCGTACCAAAGGGTCGAGTTGCGTTTTTCGGCACCCCACTGGTAGTTCCGAAACACCACTTGGGTGATCGCGGGCCACTCGGGGCGGCCGATCGCGGTCAGTTCGGTCACCGCGATGCCGAAGGCCCCATCGCCGGAAAAGCCCACCACCGGCGTATCGGGGCAGCCGATTTTCGCACCGACCACCGACGGCAAGCCGTAGCCGCAAGGCCCGAACAGGCCGGGGGCAAGGTATTTGCGGCCCTGCTCGAACGTCGGATAGGCGTTGCCGATGGCGCAGTTGTTGCCGATGTCGCTTGAGATGATCGCCTCGCGCGGCAAGGCGGCCTGAATCGCGCGCCACGCCATCCGGGGGCTCATCCAGTCAGGTTTCGCGGCGCGCGCGCGGCTGTTCCAGGTGGTGCCGGGGTCGTCGTTTTCGTGGTCCATCGAGGACAGCGCCTGCGCCCAGGCGGATTTCGTCTGCGCGATCAGGTGCTTGCGCGCCGTGCGGTCGAAGTCGCCGGCAGTGGGGGCGAGACGGGCCAGGATCGCCTCGGCCACCTTTTTCGCGTCACCGACGATGCCGATGGTGACCGTCTTGGTCAGCCCGATACGATCGGGGTTGATGTCGACCTGGATGATCCTTGCCGCCTTCGGCCAATAGTCGAGCCCGTAGCCCGGCAGGGTCGAAAACGGGTTCAGCCGGGTGCCGAGGGCGAGAACGACATCGGCCTTTGCGATCAGTTCCATCGCCGCCTTCGATCCGTTGTAGCCTAGCGGCCCGGCAAACAGCGGATGCGAGCCCGGGAAGGCGTCGTTGTGCTGGTAACCGACGCAAACCGGGGCATCGAGACGCTCGGCGAGCGCCCGGCTGGCCGGGATGCCCCCGGCGAGAACCACGCCCGCGCCGTTCAGGATGACCGGAAATTTCGCGCCGGACAGCAAGCTTGCCGCCTCGGCGATCGCGGCCTCTCCCCCCGCGGGGCGTTCGAAAGCGACGATGGCGGGCAGGTCGATGTCGATCACCTGGGTCCAGTAATCGCGCGGCATGTTGATCTGCGCCGGGGCCGAGGCGCGCTTGGCCGCGAGGATGACGCGGTTCAGCACTTCGGCCACGCGCGACGGATCGCGGACCTCTTCCTGATATGCGACCATGTCGGCGAACAGCGCCATCTGCTCGACCTCCTGAAAGCCGCCCATCCCGATGGTCTTGTTGGCGGCCTGAGGGGTGACCAGCAGCAGCGGCGTGTGGTTCCAGTAGGCGGTCTTCACGGCGGTGACGAAGTTGGTGATGCCGGGGCCATTCTGCGCGATCATCATCGACATGCGCCCCGACGCGCGGGTGTAGCCGTCGGCCATCATCCCACCGGACCCTTCGTGCGCGCAGTCCCAGAAGGTGATGCCCGCGCGTGGAAACAGGTCCGAGATCGGCATGAAGGCAGAGCCGATGATCCCGAACGCATGGGCAATGCCATGCATCTGCAGGGTTTTCACGAACGCTTCTTCGGTGGTCATCTTCATGTCGGGCATCCTTGGGTTCGGCGGCAGTCTAGGGCTGCCTTGGGTCGGTCGATAGGGCCAGAGGGTTCAGGCGGTTAAGTCCAGCGCCCGGCCGATCCGCGCGATGCCTTCGGGTATCTTGGCGGGCGGGATCGACGAATAGGCGAGGCGATAAAAATTGTTTGGTCCCGTCGCACCATAGAAGGGGCGTCCTGGCTCTATCAACACCCCCTGGCTGCGCAAGGTGGCGGCCAACGCGACGGTCCCTGTGCCCTTTGGCGCCTCCATCCAGAAACTGGACCCCCCGAAGGCGCCGCGTCCGGCGACCGTCAGGCGCGCGTCGGCGATCGCCTCTTCCATCACCAGCCGACGGCGTCGGTAGGCGGCCTGCATACGGGTGATCAGCGTGTCGTAATGGCCCAGCGACAGGAAGTAGGCGGTGGTGCGCTGAATGTGGCCGGGGGGGTGGCGCAGCACGGCGGTGCGCAAGGCGCGGGCCAGACGAATGAAACTGGCAGGGCCCACGAGATAGCCGAGCCGCAGGCCGGGAAACAGCGATTTGGAAAACGACCCGGCGTGGATCACCCGGCCTTCGGTATCGAGCGACTTGAGCGAGGGGGAGACCGATTTCAGAAACGACATCTCGAACTCGTAATCGTCTTCCACGATCACGAAATCACCGTCCGACGCGGCCTTGAGAAACGCCATGCGCCGGTCGAGCGGCATCGTCGCGTTCGTCGGGCAGTGGTGGCTGGCGGTGGTGAAGACGACATCGGTGGGCGGCAGCGCATCCGGCGGCAGGCCGTGGGCATCGACATCGACGGGGATCACGTGCGCCTCCGTCAGGCCAAGGACTTGCCTAAGCCCAGGATAACACGGGTTTTCCACCACCGCGCGGCGGCCCGGCGGCAGCAGGACCTGTGCCGCCAGCCAAAGGCCATTCTGCGCCCCCAGCGTCAGCAGAACCTGATCGGGCTGTGCCTCGATCCCGCGGCGGGGCAACAGGGTGCGGATCAGGGTTTCGATCAACAACGGGTCGTCGGCGTCGATGTAATCCGACGTCATCGCCGGAAAGTCGCGCTTGCCGAGTGCGCGCAGCGCGCAGGCCCGCCAGTTCTGGTGATCGAACAGCGACGCATCCGGCTGGCCGTAGATGAACAGATAGGGATAGTCGCGCCAATCTGCCGGCTTGGCGACCGGCCCCAGCGTGTCGAATCGACCAGACGCCAAGGCCGCATAGTCGACCGCTTCGCGCGGGGGCGGGCTGCGGGCGAAGTGCGGTGGGCGCGGCGCGGTTTGCGAGACGAAGAACCCGGACCGGCCCCGCGGCGTCAGATAATCCGAACTGACGAGATCGGCATAGGCCAGTGTGACCGTGATGCGGCTGACCCCAAGATGCGCGGCCAGCCCGCGAGACGACGGCATCTTGTCGCCGGGACGAAACCGGCCCGTCAGGATACCGTCAGCGACCATCTGGCGAATGCGCTGCTGCAGGGTGCCTGCTGTCGCAGGAGCCAAAAAGAACGTCTCGACCGGGATCAACATGTGGACCTATTGCGCGACGAACTGGCCCTATTGGGCCAGCTGGCACGCAACAAGTCAATCAGCCGAAAACGCGGGTCAGCGCCCCGTCGATGGCGTGGGTGATCGCATCGATGTCGTCCGGCGTGGCGATAAGGGCGGGCGACAGGCACAGCGTGTTGTTGAAGCCGGGGATCGAGCGGTTCGTGGCGCCGATGATCACCGCCTGCGCCATGCAGTCCGCGACGACGGCCTGCACCTTCTTTTCGTCCGCCGGTTCCTTGGTGATGCGGTCGGCGACCAGTTCGGCACCGCAGAACAGGCCCTTGCCGCGCACGTCGCCGATGACTTTGTGCTTGTCGGCCAGTGCCAGCAGGTTGTCGATCAACCGTGCCCCCATGGCGGTGGTGTTGTCGAGCAGACCTTCGTCCTCGATGATCCGCATGTTTTCGATCGCCGCGGCCGGACCCGCGGTGCAGCCGCCGAAGGTCGAGATGTCGCGAAAATATCCCAGGGGATCGGCGGCATCGTCCTTGAACATATCGAAGATCGCCTCGGTCGTGACGGTGCAGGCGATGGCGGCATAGCCCGAGGCGACGCCCTTGGCCATGGTCACGAAATCGGGCTGGATGCCGTAGTGCTGATACCCGAACCAGGTGCCGGTGCGTCCGACGCCGCAAACGACCTCGTCGATATGCAGCAAAACATTGTATTTGCGACATATTTCCTGCACGCGGGGCCAGTAGCCTTCGGGCGGCACGATGACGCCGCCGCCTGCAGTCACCGGTTCCAGCACGATCGCGCCCACGGTGTCCGGGCCCTCGCGCAGGATCACCTCTTCGATCGCATCCGCCGCACGGCGGCCGTAGTCGGCCACATCCCACTGCGCGCGGTATTCCAGACAGTGCGGCACCTCGACGAAGCCGGGGGTGAATGGGCCGTATTGCAGCGCGCGTTGCGGCTGGCCTGCCGAGGACAGGGCTGTGATCGTCGTGCCGTGGTAGTCGCGTTCGCGGTAAAGGATCTTGTGCTTGCGCCCGCCATGATGCCGCGCCGCGATCTGGCGAACCATCTTGTAGACCTTTTCGTTCGCCTCGGACCCCGAGTTGGAATAGTAGACCCGCGACAGGCCTGGCATCTTTTCGATCAGCCGCTCGGCAAAGATCGCGGCCGGTATCGAACCGGCGGACCCCGCGAAATAGTTCATCCGGACCAGCTGGTCGTAGACGGCCTTGGCGATGGACTCGCGCCCATAGCCCACGTTGACCGTCCACACCCCGCCCGACACCGCGTCGATATGCTCGCGCCCCTTGGCATCCCAGACGCGCAGGCCCTTGCCCTCGACGATGATGCGGGGGTCGATGGTTTCGTACTGCTTGTGCTGGCTGAGATGGTGCCAGATGTGGGCACGGTCGGCGGCGATGATGTGCGAAATGTCGTTCGGGGGGGTCTGGTCGTTCATCGGGCGCTCCGGGAGATTTTGACGCAGTGTCGGGCAGGAGCGTGGGGGCGCGTAGGGCCAGACGGTTTTCAGCGGTAGTGCCAGAGCGGGGGCCAGCCCCCGCACCCCCGGGATATTTGTGAACAGATGAAGGGGCTAGCAAATGCGCAGGCCCGTATCGCCGGCGAAGGCGAGGACGTGGGCGGGGTCGAAGGTGACGCCGACCATTGTGCCGTGGTCGATCACCACGTCGTCATGCGCCTCGACCACCAGCTTTTCGCCGGTGGGGGCGGAGAGGTGGATGAAAGAGGTGCCACCGAGGGCTTCGGTCATTTCGACCTTGTGGGTGCTGGCGACGCGGTCGATGCTCAGGTGCTGGGGGCGCAGGCCGAGGGTGACGGACGCCCCCGCGCCGGGCAGGGCGACGTCGAGCGCGACCATCGTGGCGAGGCCGGGGCATCTGGTTTGGCCGGGGGCGGTGACGGTGGCCGCGACGAAGTTCATCGCAGGGCTGCCGATGAAGCCCGCCACAAAGCGGTTGTCGGGGTCGCGGTAAAGGTCGAGCGGGCGGCCAACCTGTTCGACCCGGCCCGCGCGCAGAACCACGATCTTGTCGGCCAGCGTCATCGCCTCGACCTGGTCGTGAGTGACGTAGATCATCGTCGCCCCGATTTCACGGTGCAGGCGCGAGATTTCGACGCGCATCTCGACCCGCAACTCGGCATCGAGGTTCGACAGCGGCTCGTCGAACAGAAAGACTTCGGGGCCGCGCACGATGGCGCGCCCGATCGCCACGCGCTGGCGCTGTCCGCCGGACAGCGCCTTGGGCTTGCGCGAAAGGTAGTCGTCGAGCTTCAGGATACGGCTGGCTTCCTTGACCTTGGACGCGATTTCCTTGGCCGGATGGCCGGTCATCTTGAGCCCGAAGCCCATGTTTTCGGCCACGGTCATGTGGGGGTACAGCGCGTAGGTCTGGAAGACCATCGCCACGCCACGTTCGGACGGGTCGGCTTTTGTCACGTCACGCGCGCCAATGCGGATGGCGCCGCCGGTCGTTTCCTCGAGCCCGGCCACCATCCGCAACAGAGTGGATTTACCGCAGCCGGACGGGCCGACGAACACGCAGAATTCGCCGTCCTCGATGGTCAGGTCGACGCCGTGGATCACCTGCGCATCGCCGTATTTCTTTATGACCTTGTTCAGGGTTACTCCGGACATGTTTCCCTCCCTATCCGTTCTGTTCGGGAAAGCGCCAGCTTTCCGCTTCGGCGGCGATTTTGCCTGCCGTGTGTTTGATCTGGTCTGCGTGCGATTCCAGTGCGGTCAACGTCGTGCGCTGCGTGGTCGACGTCAGCGAGATCGCGCCCATCACCCGGCCGGCCCGCGTCAGGATCGGTACGGCGACGCAGATGATGCCGGGTTCGTGTTCTTCCCGGTCAAAGGCATGGCCGCGTGCCCGGATCGCCTGCAATTCGGTCATCAGGGCGGCGGGGGTGGCATAGGTGTGGGGCGTGAAGCGGTGGAACGACTGGCGGGCCAGCACCGTGTTCAGCGCGTCATCCGGCAGATGGGCCAGCATCGCCTTTCCGACGCCGGTGCAATAGGCCGGGCCGACTTTGCCCGCGCTGGAAAACATCTCGACCGGCTTGGCGGCGTTGCGTTTGTCGACATACAGCACCTGCCCCATGTCCATCTGCGCAAGGTGGATGGTTTCTCCGGTTTCCCGTGCCAATTCATCCAGATAGGGCCGCGCGAGCGGTGCAAGCGATGACTGTTGCCAGGCGGCATGGGCCAGCCGAACCAGCCGCACCCCCAGCGCATAGGTACCCCTGTCTGGGTCCAGCGTCAGCATGCCCTGATTGGTCAGCGTCTGCAAAAACCGGTAAAGCGTTGCCTTGGGATAGGCACTGTGGACCAACAAATCGCTGAACCGCACCGGTTTGCCCGCGCCTGCGACCATGTCCAGCACATCCAGCGCCTTGCCGACGGTGCCGTCCTGATTGCCCTCTGCGCCCATCTGCGGCCCCCAATGCGACTCGGTTGACAGGTGAAAGGATACGCCGCATAGTTTTCATTATTCAAGACTAAGTTTCAAATAATGGAACCATCAGGGAGGAAACCATGGTCCATCTGACGAAGGGCGCGCTGGCGTTCACCGCTGCGCTGCTGATGAGCACGTCTGCCTTCGCGCAGGCCCGCGAGTTGAAATACTATGCCGACTACGACCCGATTCCGCTCGCGGCGATGGAGGCGTTGATCGCGGATTTCGAGGCGGCGAACCCGGATGTCGACGTGGTGCTGCAGAATTTCGACCATGAAGGCTACAAGACCGCGATCCGCAACTTTCTGACCGCGGACAGCC
The DNA here is from genome assembly GCA_031398695.1 of Paracoccaceae bacterium. Lineage (GTDB taxonomy): Bacteria > Pseudomonadota > Alphaproteobacteria > Rhodobacterales > Rhodobacteraceae > JAIYDJ01. Next base: position 46,038 of record JANNNU010000127.1, read on the forward strand.
CGGATCTGGCCAACTGGTACGCCGGCAACCGGACGGCCCCCTTCGTGGAGGCGGGCCAGTTCATGGACGTGTCCGACGTGTGGGAAGCCAACGGGCTGAGCGATGCGCTCGCCTCGGCCAAGGCGTCGATGACGATCGACGGCAAGCAGTGGGGCGTGCCCTACACCTATTACCAGTGGGGCATCTACTATAACCGCGACGTCTACGCCGCGGCGGGTGTGGAAGTGCCGACGACATGGGCAGAGTTCGTCGCCAATTGCGAAAAGTTCAAGGCGGCGGGCATCGACTGCGTGACCACCGGCACCTCGGCGCTGTGGCCGGCTGCGGGGATTTTCGACTACATCAACCTGCGCACCAACGGCTACGAGTTCCACATGGACCTGACCGCCGGCAAGGTCGCTTGGACCGATGACCGCGTGAAGGCGACCTTTGCCGAATGGGCCAAGATCGTGCCCTACACCACCGCCAACCATGCTGCGATCGACTGGCAGGATGCAGCGGCCTTGCTGGTGCAAGGCAAGGCAGCCAACTATGTGATGGGCAACTTTGCGGTTGGCACCTTCAAGGAAGGCGGGATGACCAACGACAACCTCGGCTTCATGGTGTTCCCGGAAATCACCCCCGGCATCCCGCGCGCCGAAGAAGCTCCGACCGATACCATCCACATCACGGCGGGCGCCACGAACGTCGAGGATGCCAAGAAGTTCCTCGCCTACGTCGCGAGTGCCGAAGCGCAGACCAAGTGGAACGCGGCGCAGGGCCAGTTGCCGGTGAACAAGAACGCGACGGTGGCGGCGGATGATCCGTTCCTGGTGGCCGGGTTCGAAGCGCTGTCGACGGCCGAAGGCGGGATCGCGCAGTTCTTTGACCGCGACGCCCCGGCCGAAATGGCCAAGGCCGGGATGGAAGGGTTCCAGGAGTTCATGGTGAAGCCGGACCGTCTGGATGCCATTCTCGAGCGGCTCGAGAAGGTGCGCGGACAGGCTTACGATTGACGAACGGCTCCGGCGGACCTCCCCCGCCGGTCCTTCGGCCCCGGTTGCTGCGGCGACCGGGGCCATCTTTGCAAACGAGGTGCACGATGGCCGCCTATTGGAAAGCGAACCAGCGCAGACTGGCCCCGTGGCTGTTTCTGGCCCCGGGCCTGATCATGTTCGCGGTCTATGTGGTCATCCCGATCTTTCAGTCGATGGCGATTTCGTTCTACGATTGGGACGGGCTGGGCGAGGCAGAGTGGATCGGCACCGCGAACTACGTCGAGTTGATCGACGACGACGCGTTCTACACCTCGCTGTGGAACAACGTGCTGTGGCTGGTCCTGTACATGCTGGCCGTCCCGGCCGGTCTGATGATCGCCATCTTCCTGAACCAGACGGTCTGGGGGATGCGCGCCTACAAGTCGTTGTTTTTCTTTCCCTTCGTCATCAGCCAGGTGGTCGTCGGCCTGATGTTCGCCTGGTTTTATGCGCCGAATTTCGGCCTGCTGTATCAACTGATCGAATGGGCAACGGGTGCGCAGGTGGCGATTCTGGCGGACGAGCGGTATGTCACCTATGGCATCATCGTGGCCGGGCTCTGGCCGCAGATCGCCTATGTGATGATCCTGTACCTGACCGGCCTGAACAACGTGGCCCCCGACCAGATCGAGGCGGCGCGGCTCGATGGAGCCAAGGGCTGGCGGATGCTGTGGTATGTGATTATCCCGCAGTTGCGCCCAGCGACTTTCATCGCGGTGGTGGTGACGGTGATCGGGGCGCTGCGCAGTTTCGATCTGGTGTCGATCATGACCAATGGCGGGCCCTACGGGTCGAGCCGGGTGCTGTCGTTCTACATGTATGAACAGGCGCTGTCGGAGTATGGTTATCGGATGGGCTACGGCGCGTCGATTGCGGTAGTGTTGTTCGCCATCATGATGGTGTTCATCTCGGGCTTCATCTGGAAGATGTGGCGCGACGAGACGGAGCGCTAGGCGATGTTCCCCAGACCCATCGAGCAGACCTCGCCCGCGGCGCAGCTCGCCTACAAGATCGCGCTGCCGGTGGCGCTGGTGCTGTGGCTCTTGCCGCTGTTGGGGGTGGCGATGACGTCGGTGCGGCCCGCGTCGGACCTTGCACAGGGAAATTACTTCGGCTGGCCCTCGGCGCTGGCGTTCGACAACTACGTATCGGTGTTTCGCGACAGCAACATCGCGCAATACATGCTCAACTCGTTCAAGGTCACGATCCCGACGGTGATCGGCTGCCTGATCCTGTCGACGATGACCGGGTTCGCGCTCGCCATCTACAAATTCCGGTCCAACCTGCTGATCTTCTTCCTGTTCGTCGCCGGAAACTTCGTGCCGTTCCAGATCCTGATGGTACCGGTGCGCGACCTGACGTTGTCGCTGGGCCTCTACAACTCGTCGGCGGGGCTGGCGTTGTTCCACATCGCCTTCCAGACCGGATTCTGCACGCTCTTCATGCGCAACTTCATCAAGGCGCTGCCGTTCGAGTTGATCGAGGCGGCGCGGGTCGAAGGCGTGACAGAGGTCAGGATTTTCTGGTACATCGTGCTGCCCCTGATGCGCCCGGCCATCGCGGCGCTGTCGGTGCTGGTGTTCACCTTCATCTGGAACGATTTCTTCTGGGCCACCGTGCTGACCACCAGCGCCGAAACCCAACCCGTCACCGCCGGACTGTCGTCGTTGAACGGCCAGTGGATCGCCGCCTGGCATCTGGTGTCCGCCGGGTCGATCATTGCCGCCATGCCGCCCGTGCTGATGTTCTTTGCCATGCAGAAGCATTTCATCGCGGGCCTCACTCTTGGAGCTGTCAAATGACCAAGATCGCCTTCATCGGGGCCGGATCGACCGTTTTCATGAAGAACCTGATCGGCGATGCGCTGAGCATGCCCGCGCTGTCTGGGTCCACCATCGCGCTGATGGACATCGACGCGAAACGGCTGGCCGAATCCGAAATGGTCTGCGCCAAGATGATCGCCACGCTGGGGGTGCCCGCACAATTGGAGACACATTCGGATCAGAAGCGGGCCATTGCTGGCGCGAATTTCGTGATCGTGGCGTTCCAGATCGGCGGCTACAAGCCCTGCACGGTGACCGATTTCGAAATCCCGAAAACCTATGGGCTGCGCCAGACCATCGCCGACACGTTGGGCATCGGCGGCATCATGCGCGGCCTGCGCACCGTGCCGCATCTTTGGTCGCTGGCGGAGGATATGGCGCAGGTCTGCCCGGACGCCATCATGTTGCAATATGTCAACCCGATGGCGATAAACACCTGGGCTTTGGGTGCGAAATATCCAGATTTGAAACAGGTGGGCCTGTGCCATTCGGTGCAGGGAACCGCGGCAGAGCTGGCGCGCGACCTCGACATCCCGGTCGATCAGCTGCGCTATCGCGCGGCGGGGATCAACCACATGGCGTTCTATCTGAACTTCGAAGCGCGCAACGCGAACGGGACATACCGCGACCTCTACCCCGCCTTGCGCGACGGTTATGCGGCAGGGCGCATCCCCAAGCCGTCACACTGGAACGACCGCTGCCCCAACAAGGTGCGCTACGAGGTGATGACCCACCTGGGCTATTTCGTCACCGAGTCGTCCGAGCATTTCGCCGAATACGTGCCGTGGTTCATCAAGGACAACCGCCCCGACCTGATCGAAACGTTCGGCATTCCACTGGACGAATACCCGATGCGCTGCGAAGAACAGATTGCGAAGTGGGAAAAGCAGGCGGCAGACATGCGCTCGGCCACGATGATCGAGGTGACCCCGACGCATGAATACGCGGCCACCATCATGAGTTCCGTCGTCACCGGCGCGCCTTCGGTGATCTACGGCAACATCCCGAACCGCGGTTACATCCCGCAGTTGCCCGAGGGTGCCGCGGTCGAGGTGCCGGTGCTGGTCGATGCCAACGGGTTGCAACCCACGCTGGTCAAGGGGATTCCGCCGCAACTGGTCGCGCTGATGCGGACCAACGTGAACGTTCAGGAACTGACGGTCGCCGCCCTGATGGAGGAAAGCCGCGAGCATATCTATCACGCGGCCTACCTTGATCCCCACACCGCGGCAGAGCTTGACCTGCGCCAGATCCGCCGGCTGGTCGATGACCTGATCGCGGCGCACGGGCCCTGGATGCCCGCCTGGCTGCAAACCCGCCGGGCTGCTTGATGACGCCAGACTGGATCGCCGTCGATTGGGGAACCTCGAACCTGCGGGTCTGGGCCATGGGGCCAGACGGGCCATTGGCGCAGGCGCAATCGGACCATGGCATGGGCCGCCTGACGCGCGATCAGTTCGAATCTGCGCTGCTGGCGCTGATCGCACCGTGGCTCGGGCCGGGTGTGTTGCCGGTGATGGCGTGCGGGATGGTCGGCAGTCGCCAGGGCTGGTTCGAGGCACCGTACCGTACCGTCCCCTGCGTGCCGCTGGATGCGGCCGTGCCGGTTCCGACACACGATCCGCGGATCAGGTTGCGCATCGCGCCGGGCCTGAAACAGGTCGGCCCGGCCGATGTGATGCGCGGCGAGGAAACCCAGATCGCGGGGGCGCTGGCACTCGGCGCGGCAGATGGGGTGATCTGCCTGCCCGGCACGCATTCGAAATGGGCTCAGGTCAGCGCGGGCGAGGTGGTGTCGTTCCAGACCTGCATGACGGGCGAACTGTTCGCGCTGTTGTCCGAACAGTCGGTCCTGCGGCACGGAATGGTGGGCGACGGATTTGACGACCCCGCCTTCGACGCCGCCGTGTCCGACGCGCTGTCACGGCCCGAAAAGATTGCCGCACGGCTGTTTGCCTTGCGGGCCGAGGCGTTGATCGGCGGTCTGGCGCCCGCGTCGGCACGCGCCCGGCTGTCAGGCCTGCTGATCGGTCTGGAACTGGCCGCGATGAAGCCATATTGGCTGGGTCAGGCGGTGACGTTGGTCGGGGCGCCTGCGATATCAAGGCTTTACGCCCGCGCCTTGGCCGCGCAGGGTCTGGTGGCGCAGGTGCTGCCCGCCACCGACTGCACGCTGGCCGGCCTGACCCAGGCCATGACACTGGAGACGCAAAAGTGAACCATCGCCCGTTGATCGCCATCCTGCGCGGCATCACCCCGCCCGAGGCGGTGCCGGTGGCCGAGGCCTTGATCGCCGCCGGGATCACCCGAATCGAGGTGCCCTTGAACTCGCCCGATCCGCTCGTGTCGATCGCGGCGATGGTGCAGGCCTGTGCCAGCCGTGCCGAAATCGGGGCGGGAACCGTGCTGACCGCAGCACAGGTCGAGGCGGTCGCCGGTCATGGGGGGCGACTGATCGTGTCGCCGAACTGCAACCCCGACGTGATCCGCACGACCAAGGCCCTCGGGCTGGCCAGCTGGCCGGGGGTGATGACCCCGACCTAATGTTTCGCGGCGCTGGACGCCGGAGCGGACGGGTTGAAGATCTTTCCGGCCAGTCTGATCGGACCCGACGGTTTGAAGGCGGTCCGCGCGGTCTTGCCGGCGGACTGCGCGGTCTATGCGGTGGGCGGGGCCGGGCCTGCAAACTTCGGGGCGTGGATGGCCGCCGGGGCGAACGGCTTTGGCCTTGGCACGGCGCTTTACACGCCGGGCCTGACCATGCCCGAGGTTGGCGCACGGGCGGCGCAGATCGTTGCGGCTTTTGACGGAGTGGTGCGATGATATTCGACGATCGGCTGTGCGAGCTTGGCGAGGGGCCGCTGTGGCATCCAGAGCGCAAGCAACTGTTCTGGTTCGATATCCTGCGCAACCGCATGCTGTCGCAGACACCCGAGGGGCCGCAGGAATGGCAGTTCGGCGAACGGGTTTCGGCGGCAGGCTGGATCAGCCTGGACGAGTTGCTGATCGCGTCGGAAACCGCCTTGTTCCGGTTTCATTTGCACACCGGCGCGCGTGAAACGGTGGCCGATCTCGAGCCCGAACTGGCTGGCAACCGGTCGAACGACGGGCGCGCCGATCCGATGGGTGGCTTCTGGATCGGAACGATGGGCAAGCGGGGCGATGACGACCGCAAGGCGGGCGCGATCTACCGCTATCATCGGGGCGTGCTGCGCAAGGTCTATGGCGGGGTCACGATCCCCAACGCGATCTGTTTTTCCGCCGACGGGCGTACGGCCCATTTCGCGGATACGCCGACGCAAAAGGTGATGCGGGTGTCGCTCGATGCGCAGGGCTGGCCGTCGGGCGAGCCCGAGATCTATCTGGATCTGTCATCCAGGGATCTGTTTCCGGACGGCGCGGTGACGGACGCGGCGGGCAATCTGTGGCTGGCCCAATGGGGCGCCGCGCGGATCACCTGCTATGCGCCGAACGGCGCGCTTTTGCGCAGCGTCGATGTCGCGGCGCCCAACACCTCGTGTCCGGCCTTCGGCGGCGCCGACATGGCCACCCTGTTCTGCACCACGGCCTTGCAAGACATGCCTGCGGCGGCACGGGCCGCCTATCCCGATGCCGGAAAGACGTTTTCCGTCGCGGACGTAGCGCGCGGGCGGGCCGAGCCGCGGGTGATCCTGTGAAGCGCACGCTGGGGGTCTGCTATTATCCCGAACACTGGGACGAGGCGGTGTGGGAACGCGATGCCGCGCGGATGGCAAGCCTCGGGTTGACCTGGGTGCGGATCGGCGAGTTCGCCTGGGGCCGGACGGAGCCGGTGGAGGGCCAATATGACTGGGGCTGGTTGGACCGCGCAATTGCGGTGCTGGGGGCGGCGGGGCTGAAGGTGGTCTTGGGCACGCCCACCGCGACGCCGCCGCGCTGGATGCTGACCAAACATCCCGACATGTTGGCTTTGGACAAGGAAGGCCGCCCCAGGGGCTTTGGATCGCGCCGACATTATTGCTTTTCGTCAAGGCCGTATCGCGCCGAATGCGCGCGGATCGTCGGCGCAATGGCCGAGCGGTACGGCCGCAAGCCGCATGTGGCGGCCTGGCAGACCGACAACGAATACGCCTGCCATGACACCACGCTGTCCTATTCGGCGGCGGCGTTGGGCGCGTTTCGCGACTGGCTGGCGCAACGGTATCAAAGCCCGCAAGCGTTGAACCGGGCCTGGGGCAATGTGTTCTGGTCGATGGACTATGCCAGTTTCGACGAGATCGGGCTGCCAAACCTGACGGTGACCGAGGCAAACCCCGCGCATGTCATGGCCTTCCGCCGCTTTGCCAGCGACGAGGTGGTGGGCTTCAACCGCCTGCAGGTCGACATCATCCGCCGCCATTCGAACGCGCCGATCGCGCACAACTACATGGGCCAGATCACCGATTTCGACCATTTCGCGGTGGGGGCCGATCTCGACATCGCGTCGTGGGACGCCTATCCGCTGGGGTTCCTGTCGGACCGCCTGCCGGCGACGCCCGAGCATCGGCGGCGGTTCGTCCGGCAGGGCGATCCGGACTTTCAGGCGTTTCACCACGATCTCTATCGTGCCGTGGGGCGCGGGCGCTGGTGGATCATGGAACAGCAGCCCGGCCCGGTGAACTGGGCCCCCTGGAACCCAGACCCGCTGCCCGGCATGGCGCGGCTTTGGGCGTGGGAGGCGTTCGCGCACGGGGCGGAGGCGGTGTGCTATTTCCGCTGGCGGCAGGCGCCGTTCGCGCAGGAACAGATGCATGCCGGACTGTTGCGCCCGGATTCCGTAGGGGCCCCGGCCTTTGGCGAGGCCGGGCAGGTGGCCACCGAGTTGGCGCAGATGCCCGACGTGGCCGTCGAACAGGCCCCGGTCGCGCTGGTGTTCGACTATGCCTCGGCCTGGGCGTGGGAGACGCAGCCCCAGGGGCGCGATTTCAGCTATTTCCGGCTGGTGTTCGAGGCGTATCGCGCTCTGCGGCGGCTGGGCCAGAACGTTGACATCCTGCCGCCCGACGTGGCCGACCTGTCGGGCTACGCGCTGGTGCTGGTGCCTGGGGTGGCAACGCTGTCCCCTGCCCTGCTGGGCGCCCTGGCGGCGTTTGACGGCACTTCGCTGATCGGTCCCCGCACCAACGCGAAAACGCCCGAGTTTGCAACGCCGGTGCCGCTGGCCCCCAACCTGCCGGGGCTGGACGCACGGGTGAGCCGCGTCGAAAGCCTGCCGCCGGATGTACCGGTGCCGTTGGCGGCGGGCGGGCAGTTCCTGCACTGGCGGGAAAAGCTGGAAGGAACGGCGGAGGTGGTCGAGGCTTGCGCGGATGGGTTTCCAGCACTGGTACGCACCGGCCGCCTGCACTATCTGACCGGCTGGCCGGATGCCGCGACCTGGGGGCGGATGCTGCGGGCGATGTGTGCCGAGGCCGGCATCGCCGTGATCGACATGCCGGATGGTCTGCGCCAGCGGCACGCCGGCGGGGTGCGGTTTCTGTTCAACTATGACGCAGAGCCGGTCGCGTTTGACGGAGTGGTCGTGCCTGCCGCCGGGGTGCATTGGGGGTAAGGGTCGCGTGGGGGCCAGCCCCCACACCCCCGGGATATTTGTGCCAAGGAGGAAGGGCTAGGCGGAAAGCTGTCGGACCAGGGCAGGCAGGTCGGCGATGGTGTCGATGACGTGGTCGGCCCCGGCGGCTTTGAGGCGCTCGGTGGCTGTGGCGCGCAGGCGGGCGACTTCGGCCGCAGGGGTGGCGGCGAGTGCCTCGGGCGTGAGGCCCACGATGTTGCCGGACAACGCGACGCCCACGGTCAGGCAGCCGGCGGCGACGCCTTCGAGGATGCCGGGTTCGGTGTCGTCGACCTTGATGACGGCGCTTGGCGGGTAGACGCGCAGGTCGATGAAGGTCTGATACATCTGCAAGGGACCCGGGCGGCCTTCGGCAAGGTCGTCGGCGCAGACCAGATTGTCGGGCTCGTAGCCTTGGGCTGCGGCCACGGGCAGGACGCGTTCCATGATCGAGCGGGTGTAGCCGGTGGTCGAGCCGATCTTGAGGCCCATGGCGCGCAGGGCGTCGATGGCGTCGCGGCCACCCGGGACGAGGGTTGCGTATTTCGCGACGACCTCTTCGTTCATCGGGACGAAAATCTTGTAGATTTGATCGGTGGCGGCGTCATCGGCGGGGCTGCCTTGGGCGGTTTCCCATTGCGCGGCGAGGGGCGGGTCGGTCAGCATGGTGCGGATGTGGTTCCATTTCGGCATGCCCATCGGCGCGCGCGCCTGCGCGACGGTGGCGGTGATGCCGAAGCGGGCGAACGCCTCGACGAACACGCCCATCGGGGCGAAGCTGCCGAAGTCGATGGTGGTGCCGGCCCAGTCGAAGACGACCGCCTTGAAGCTCGGGGCTTTGACGTTCATGCGGCGACCTCTTTGAGGAAATGGGCGCGTTCTTGCAGCGATTTGGCCGGCGGGGCGGCTGATCCGACGCCCATGTCGCGCAAGGCATGGCGGGCGGCTTCGATGACCTGATCGATCACCCCCGTGTCGAAGCGGCCGATGGTGCCGACACGGAAGCTGTCGACGGCGGTCAGTTTGCCGGGATAAAGGATGAACCCGCGCGCCTTCATCCGGTCGTAGAAATCGGGAAACGCGAAGGCCGGGTCGGCGGGGCAGAAGAACGTCGTGATGATCGGCGACAGCCATGCGTCGGCGAGCAGGGTTTCGAACCCCAGTTGCCGCATCCCGCCCACCAGACGGTTGCGGTTGGCGGCATAGCGGGCGCCGCGGGCCGCGACGCCGCCCTCGGCCTCGTGTTCGCGCAGCGCGGTCAGAAAGGCTGCGACGGCATGGGTGGGCGGGGTATAGCGCCACTGGCCGGACCGCTCCATCTCGGCCCACTGGGCACGCAGGTCGAGGCTGAGCGAATGGGCATTGCCCGCAGCGGCGGCCAGAACGTCGGTCCGGGCCAGCACGAAACCGAATCCGGGCACCCCCTCGATGCATTTGTTGGCGCTGCTGACCACCGCGTCGAAGGCGATTTCAGCGGGGAGCACGGGGACGGCGCCGAAGGCCGACATGCTGTCGATCAGCAGGCGGCGGCCGGCGGCTTCGGTCGCCTTGGCGATTTCGGTCAGGGGGTTGAGGATACCGGACGAGGTTTCGCAGTGGATCGCGACAACATGGGTGATGGTGGGATCGGCCTGCAACAGCGCCGTGATCTCGGCCCCGCGCGGCGGCAGATAATCGCCCTTGTCCAAGAGCGTGCAGGCGCGCCCCATCTGCGCCAACTGCCTGGCCGCCCGCTGGCCGTAGGCACCGTTGGCGAGCACCAGCGCATGACCATCGCGTCGCAGGAACGTCCCCAGCATCGCCTCGACGCAGTAGCTGCCCGACCCCTGCATCGGCACGCAGGTGTAGGCGTCCGCGCCATCGCCCAGAAGCGCGACCAGACGGCGGCGCATCTCGGCGGTCATGCTGCGAAAATCGGCGTCCCAGCTGCCCCAGTCAGTCAGCATCGCGGCCTTGACCGCATACGAGGTGGACAGCGGCCCCGGCGTGAGGAGCCAGGGTTCACCCATCCGGGGGGGCTCGATCGTGACGGGCATGGCGGCTTCCGTGCTGCTGTTGTGCGGGTCAATCATGATCCTGTGACGTGCCAATGACAAGGCGCGCCCCAAGGTTTGACGCGCGGCTGGTGCGGGTGTCATGGCAGGGTCACGAAAGACCCCTAGCGAGAGCGCAAATCAAATAGGAGAATTCCGATGTCCCATGACTTGCCTGCATCCCATGACTTGCCTGTAATCGGCGCTGCGCTGAGCGTGGCTGAACTCGGTCCCTACCGCGACTGGGTGCTGGAAAAGGACCGCGACCTGGAACTGCAGTCGTTTCACACCGCCGAGGTGCTGAACGGCGACTGGGCTCCGCTGGCTGCCGAGGCGAAGCGGCTGCTCGACGGGTATCGCGGACGGCTGGGGATTCACGGGCCGTTCTGGGGTTTCGCCATCGACAGCATGGACCCCGACGTGCGCGCCGTGGTGCAAAAGCGGATGACGCAAGGACTGGACGTGTGCGAGGCGGTGGGGGCCACGCAGATGGTCGTCCACTCGCCCTTCACCACCTGGGACTACAACAACCTCGACATGATGGATGGCCAAAGGGACAAGCTGTTCACCAACGTGCACCTGACGCTGGATGACATCGTGGCGCGGGCGGAGTCGCAGGGCGTCACGCTGGTGATGGAAAACATCGAGGATATCGACCCGCTGGACCGCAAGCGTCTGGTCGAAAGCTTCGGCTCGACCGCACTGAAGCTGTCGATCGACACCGGTCACGCACAGATCGCCCACGGCAGCACGGGTGCGCCGCCGGTCGACTATTTCGTGCGGCTGGCGGGCGAGATGCTGGACCACGTCCACCTGCAGGACGCCGACGGCCATGCCGACCGCCATTGGGGGATCGGCGAGGGCAACATCCTGTGGACGTCGGTGTTTCGGGCGCTTGGCGAATTGCCGGTCAAGCCGCGTCTGCTTCTGGAACTGCGCGACAAGGCCTTCATCCCGTCGTCGATGGCCTATCTGGCCGCACGTGGGCTGGGCCAATGAGCGACTCCGCGACACTTAAGTTTCTGGTGATCAGCGACCTGCATCTGGTGGCGGATGGGCTGTCGATGGGCCTCGATACCGCCGAGCGGCTGCAGACATGCGTGGCGCAGATCAATGCGCGCTATGCCGACGCTGATTTCGTCGTGGTCGCCGGCGACCTGGCGGATCTGGGCGAGGAGGCGGCCTATCTGCGGTTGCAGGCGATCCTCGGTGGTCTGACCATTCCGGCTTACGTGACCTTGGGCAATCATGATGACCGACCCGTTTACCTGCGGGTGTTCGGGGCCGACAAGGCGGATGACACCGGCAACGTCAACCATGTGATCGACGCCAAGGGCTACCGGGTGATCGTGCTCGACAGCTCGGAGCCCGGCCGGGTGGACGGCGTGCTCGTGGTGTCGCAGATCGACTGGCTGACCGCCCGGTTGGCCGAGGCGCAGGATCGCCCGGTGATCGTGGTGCTGCACCACAACGCCAACGCGCTGCACATCGCCGCCGACAAGATCAAGCTGCTGGACGATGCGCCGTTCCTGGCCGCGCTGAAGACGCACCCCGATGTGCGGCAGGTGATCGCGGGTCATGTCCATCTGACCTCGACCGCCGTCTATCACGGCATTCCGTTCACCACGCTGGCGGGCGGGCATTATTCGGTGTCGTTCAACGTCGATCAACCCGACCAGTCGTTCAAGGCGCTGACCGGGCCGGGGCAGATGGCAGTGGTGGTCGGTCTGCCGCAGGTGACCACCGTCCTCTTCGAGGATTTCATCGACGGCAACGCAGTCATCGGCGAATTCACCGACTGAATTTGCGGCAAACCCGGCAACAATGGCGACGCCCCACCCTGCGGCGGGCGCGTTGTTATGGGCGGCCTCATTTTCCAAAGGCTTTTGAAGGCCTTGCGAAACTCCGTCACAGTTCGTTCATACTGCAGAATCCGAAACGTCATCCAACTGTTGAATGACTGTCAACCAAGCCGACTATCCGGGCCATGGGCTCGCACCACCTGCGAGGGCACCAACGGGAGATTGACATGAACCGGACGATGACAAGCGTCGCAGCCTTGGGCGTCGCAGCCTTGGGCGCAGCCCTGCTGGGCAGCGCAGCCGCCGCGCAGGCAACGAAGTTCGAATACTGGTATGGCCTGTCGGGCGATCTGGGCGAAGTGGTGCAGGCGACCTGCACCCGCTTCAACGAAAGCCAGGATCAGTACGAAGCCGTTTGCGTCGGCCAGGACAGCTATGACGCCGCCGTGCAGAACACCATCGCCGCCTTCCGCGCCGGTCAGCACCCGACGCTGGTGCAGTCGTTCGACGCCGGCACCGCAGATCTGATGCTGTCGGGCGAATTCTACCCGGTCCAGCAGATGATGAAGGATTTCGATATCGAGATCGACTGGTCGAACTACTTCCCCGGCATCGCCAACTACTACGCCGCCTCGACCGGCGAGCTGTTCTCGATGCCGTTCAACTCATCGACCCCGATGTACTACTACAACGTCGACCAGCTGACCGCCGCCGGGATCACCACCGCGCCCGACACGTGGGAGCAGATGGAAGAGGCGTTCAACGCGCTGAAGGCCAACGGCTCGGCCTGCCCGATGGCCTATGCGCCGGGGGTCTGGATCGACATGGAACAGTTTTCGATGGTCCACAACGTTCCGGTCGCGAGCAACGACAATGGCTATGCCGGGCTGGACACCGAGGTGCTGTTCAACAGCCCGCTGCACGTCAAGCATATGGAAAACATCAAGCGCTGGCTGGACGAGGGACTGCTGCAGCTGCGCACCACCCAGTCGGGCGTGCCGGCGCGTGATGCCTTCCTGTCGGGCGAATGCGCGATCTTCTTCTCGTCGATCGCCGACCACGCCACCGTGGGCAAGCTGGCCACTGAAGGCTTAAACTGGGAAGTCGCGATGATCCCGCATTATGCCGACTATCCGCGCCACAACACGGTTGTGGGTGGGGCGTCGAACTGGGTTCTGTCGGGCAAGACCGAAGAGGAATACCGCGCGGCGGCCGCCTACCTCGCCTTCCTCGCCACGCCCGAAGAAGAAGAATTCTTCGTGTCGAACACCGGCTACATCCCGGTGACCAAGGGCGGCTATGATGCTCTGCTGGCCAAGGGGTTCTACGACGCCGCTCCCTACAAGAACCGCGATCTCGCGCTGAAGTCGCTGAACTTCACGCCGCCGACCAACCTGACCCGTGGCATCCGTCTGGGTGGCATGATCCAGATCCGGTCGGAGTGGGTCAACGAGGTCGACGCGGCCCTTGCCGGCCAGAAGACCATGAAGGAAGCGCTCGACACCGCAGCCGAACGGTCGAACGCGATCCTCGCACGCTTTGCCAAGACCTACGAAGGCAAGACGTTCCCGTAAGGTTTGATCCAAGAACCGGGCGGCGGCTATTGGTCGCCGCCCGGTGATTTTCTGCGACCGGGGGTCACGACATGCGCCGCGCCTATTTCAACAACAACTGGGTCGCAGCGCTGATGGTCGCCCCGCAGCTGATCATCATCTTCGTCTTCTTCTACTGGCCGACCAGCCAAGCGGTCTATTGGGCGTTCACGCTGGAACAGCCCTGGGGCGGCGGCAACACCTGGGTCGGGTTCGACAATTTCCGCGCCGTTTTGGGCGATCCGGTCTATTGGCAGTCCGTTCGGGTGTCGATCATCTTTGCGCTGTCCTCGACGGCGATCGCGATGGCGATGGCGCTGGTGCTGGCCGTGTTCGCCGACCGGCAACTGACCGGCTTCAAGGCCTATCGGATCGGCATGATCTGGCCCTATGCGGTGGCGGCCCCGGCGGTGGGTCTGGCGTTCCGGTTCGTGTTCAACCCCAATGCGGGTCTTTTTTCCTACATCAATTCGGTCGTGCCCGATCTGTGGAATCCGACGCTGAACGGCAATCAGGCGCTGCTGATGGTCATCATCGCGGGCGCATGGAAGCTGGTGTCCTATAACTTCATCTTCTTCCTCGCGGCGCTGCAATCCATTCCCCGGTCCCTGCTGGAGGCCAGCGCGATGGACGGCGCGCGCGTGCTGCGGCGGATGCGCGATGTGCAACTGCCACTGATGGCGCCGACGTTCTTTTTCATTCTGGTGATCAACATCACCGACAGCTTCACCGACAGCTTCGGCATCGTCGACACGCTGACCAATGGCGGGCCGGCGCGGGCGACCGACCTGATGGTCTACAAGATCTATTCCGACGGCTTTCGCGGCTTCGATTACTCTGGCGCGGCCACCCAGTCGATCATCCTGATGCTGTTGGTGATCGCGCTGACGTTTGTCCAGTTCCGCTATGTCGAGCGGCGCGTGCATTACACCTGAGGGCAAAGAGATGATCGAACGCACCCCCGCCCTGAACATCGCGACCCATGCGATCCTGCTGTTCGGTCTTTTGCTGCTGCTGATCCCGATGTGGATCATCTTCGTCGCGGCCACCCACGACCTGCAAACCGTCAACACCGCGCCGATCGAGTTTTTGCCGGGCGACCAGTTGCTGGTGAATATCGCCGAGGCATGGGCGCGGTCGGACTTCGCGACAAAGTTCCTCAACACATTCATCGTGGCTTTCGGCGTCGTGCTGGGCAAGATCACGCTGGCGGCGATGACCGCCTTTGGCATCGTGTTCTTCAACCACCGCCTGCGGATGCCGATCTTCTGGCTGGTGTTCATCACCCTGATGCTGCCGCTCGAGGTGCGAATCGTGCCGACCTACGCGGTGGCGGCCAACGCGCTGACGCCGTTTCAGACAATTCTCGATGTGACGGGCATCAGCTGGCTGATCCAGCAAGTGTCAGGGGTCGAGGTCGCGCTGGAATGGAACCTTCTGAATTCCTACACCGGCCTGATCCTGCCGCTGGTCGCCACGGCCACCGGCACCTTCCTCTATCGCCAGTTCTTCCTGACGATCCCGGATGAACTGGTCGAGGCCGCCAAGATGGACGGCGCCGGTCCCTTGCGGTTTTTGTGGCAGATCCTGATCCCGCTGTCGCGCACCAACATCGCGGCACTTGCGACGATCATGTTCGTCTATTCGTGGAACCAGTATCTGTGGCCGCTGCTGGTGATCACGGACCGTGCGAACTACGGAATGGTCGTGGTCGAACTGTCGAACCTGATCCCCGATGCAATCACCACGGGCGGCGGCGTGCCGACCTGGCATCTGGCGATGGCCGCGAACCTTCTGGTGATGATCCCGCCGATCCTCGTCGTCATCTTCATGCAGCGCTGGTTCGTGCGCGGTCTGATCAACACCGATAAATAGGAGCCTGCCATGGCCAAGATTTCCATCCGCGACGTGCGCAAGTCCTATGGCAAGGATCAGGTGGTGCACGGCGTCAACCTCGAGATTGCCAACGGCGAATTCATCGTGATCCTCGGCCCGTCGGGATGCGGCAAGTCCACCCTGCTGCGGATGATCGCCGGGCTGGAATCGATCACCGCAGGCCAGATCGCGATTGCCGATACGGTCGTGAACGATCTGGAACCGCGCGAGCGGGGCTGTGCCATGGTGTTCCAGAACTACGCACTTTATCCGCACATGACCGTGGCCGAAAACATCGGCTATGCGCTGAAGGTCGCGGGCGTGGCAAAGAAGGAACGGCTGGCCCGCGTGGCCAACGTCGCGTCCTCGGTAGGGTTGGGCGATTATCTCGACCGCCGCCCGGGCCAGTTGTCGGGCGGCCAGCGCCAGCGCGTCGCCATGGCGCGCGCCATCATCCGCGAACCGCGCGTGTTCCTGTTCGATGAACCGCTGTCGAACCTTGATGCCAAGCTTCGGGTCCAGATGCGCCACGAAATCCGCCGGATTCACAACCGGATCGCGGCCACGTCGGTGTTCGTCACGCACGACCAGCAGGAAGGCATGACGCTGGCAGACCGGCTGGTGGTGATGAACAAGGGCGTGATCGAACAGGTCGGCACCCCGTCCGAGATCTACGACCACCCGGCGTCCACCTATGTCGGCGGCTTCATCGGCTCGCCTGCGATGAACTTCCTGTCGGGGCAGGTCGACCGGGGCACATCTTCGGTCAAACTCGCCAGCGGCGACCGGATCGCGATCGCCCCTGCGGTGGCGGGCCGCCACCACGGTCGGTTGGTGCAGATCGGCGTGCGACCCGAAGCGATGATGATGGTGCCGGCTGGCGAAGGGACGCTGGACGCCCGCTTCGAATTCGTCGAGGAGCTGGGCGCAGGCCGCCTCTATCACCTGATGTTCGAAGACCTGACGCTCGCCGTGCTGGCCGGCGACCGCCAAACCCTGACGCCCGGCACCCCGGTGGGCTTGCATATCCCGGCCGCCGCCGTTCATCTGTTCGATGCCGATACCGGCAAACGAGTCGAGGCGGTCTCCTTGGCCATCGTGGAACAGGTTCCGGCCTGACTTGCCCTTGACACCAAACCTGCGGGCCACCGGTCTGATGATCGGGGCCTTCGTGATCTTTTCCGCGATGGCGATCCTCGCCCGGTCGATCAGCGACGCAATCCCCGTCATCCAGATGGTGCTGGTCCGTCAGGCGCTGTCGATGGTACTGCTGGCCCCGCTGTTCTGGCGGCAACGCCAAGACATCGCCAGACCCCGCCGTCTGGGACTGCACGCCCTGCGCGGCGCGACGATGGTCGGCGGCATGGTCTGCGGGCTGTCGTCGGTGATCCTGATCCCGTTGGCCGATGCGACGGCGATCCAGATGGCCGAGGTGATCCTGGCCACCGCGCTGGCTGCCCTGATCCTTCGCGAACCGGTCGGCTGGCGGCGCTGGACGGCGACCTTCGTCGGCTTCGTCGGGGTAGCGATCATGGTGCGCCCGTTCGGCGCGGGCGTCGATCCCTATGCCTGGGTGGCATTGTTGGGGGCCGTCTTTGGCGCGGTCAACATGGTGATTCTGCGCTTGGGGGCGGACAGCGACCGGATCGAGACTGTGCTGTTCTGGCAGAACATGGTGGTGCTGGCGCTGGTCACCCCGGTCGCGCTGTGGGTCTGGGTCACGCCGACCCTGTTTCAGGCAGCCATTCTGGCGGTGATGGCCGTGACCTTCACGCTGGGCATGTGGCTGATGACCTCGGCCCTGCGTCTGGGCGAAACCTCGGCGCTGGCCCCGTTGCACTATCTGCGGCTTTTGATGATGGCCGTGGCGGGCTGGTTCATCTATGCCGAGGTGCCCAGCCTTGCCACGGTGCTTGGCGCGGTTCTGGTGCTGGGCGCTGCGACCTACACGATCAGCCGCAACGCCGCGCGCAAGGTGCCGCAATCCCCCGCGACTACCCTGCCCTGACCGCCAATCCTAACGTCAGACCGCGCGCAACCCCAGCAAGGCCCGCGCCTGCGCCGGGGTCGCCACCGGGCGACCATATCTCTCGCAGACCTGCGCCGTCCGCGCGACCAGCGCCGCATTCGACGGGGCAAGCGTGTCGCGGTCCAGCCGCACGTTGTCCTCCAGCCCCGTGCGCGCATGGCCGCCCGAGGAGATTGCCCAGTCGTTCAGCACCGCTTGGCTCGGCCCGATGCCCGCCGCACACCACGGTGCGCCGGGAAACAGCCGGTTGACCGTCTTGATGTAGAAGTCGAACACCTCGCGGTCGGCGGGCATCGCGTTCTTGACCCCCATCACGAACTGCACATAGGGCAAGTCCTGGATCTGCCCCGCCTTGTGCATCGCCGCCGCCTTGAAGATGTGCGACAGATCAAACGCCTCCACCTCGGGTTTCACGTCATGCGCCAGCATTTCGGCCGCCAGCCAGTCCACCAGATCCGGCGGGTTTTCATAGACGCGCGTCGGAAAGTTGTTCGACCCCACCGACAGGCTCGCCATATCGGGCCTGAGCGGCAGCATCCCCCCTCGCGCCTGCCCGGCCCCCGACCGACCGCCCGTCGAGAACTGGATGATCATCCCGGGGCAGTGCTGCCGCACCCCTTCTTGCAGCCGCGCAAACTTTTCGGGGTCCGACGAGGGCGTCTGGTCGGCGTTGCGCACATGGGCGTGCACGATCGTAGCGCCCGCTTCAAATGCGGCATGGGTGCTCTCCACCTGCTCGGCGACCGAGATCGGCACGGCGGGATTGATTTCCTTGGTGGGCAGCGACCCCGTGATGGCCACGCAGATGATGCAGGGGTCGCTCATTTCGCCGGCGCCAGCACGAAGTCATGGTCCACGTGATAGGTCGTGCCCGCATCCGTCACGGTGGGCTGGAACTTTGCCATCAGGCTGGCCTTGACGCCAAAGACCGCGTCCGAGGCGATGTAGGGATCATCGGGATCGAAGATGTGGGTCACCAACGTCTCGAAACCGGGGGCCGAGATGATGTAATGCAGGTGCGCGGGTCGGTACGGGTGCCGGCCCAACGCGTGCAGCAGTTGTCCGACAGGGCCGTCATCCGGGATCGGATAGAACTTGGGCTTCACCCCCTTGAACCAGTATTCCCCGGCGTCGTTGGTGCGAAACACCCCGCGCAGGTTGAAGTCCGGCTGCAGACCCTTTTGCTGCACGTCATAGAAACCCTCGTCATTGGCCTGCCACACGTCGATCTTCGCCCCCGCAATCGGCGCGCCGTCGGTGCCGAGGATCCGGCCGCGCACCGTCATTGGCTCGCCCTTCTGGTCAAGACAGATGTCGGCGCCCAGTGGCAATTCCGGCGCGTCTGCCACGTGGAACGGCCCCAGCACCGTGCTTTCCGACGCCCCCGACGGTTTGCGGTTGTTGATCGCGTCGACCAGCATCGACACGCCCAGCACGTCCGACAACAGGATGAACTCCTGCCGCCAGTCGGTGCAGGTATGCCCGGTGCGCGTCAGGAACTGGATCGCGGCCATCCATTCGTCGGTCGTCGGCTCGATCTCCTTGACGGCCGCGTGCAGATGGCGGGTGATGACGGCCATCACCGCGGCCAATCGCGCGTCCTGTGCTGCGGCGTTGCGGCTGACGACGACCTCGGCCGAGGTGCTTTCGGTAAAGTAGCCTTGTTCGGTCATGGGGGTCACCGTGCCAGAATTGCGGTCAGAACCCGGCGCAGATCGCCGGCCGGGTCGGGGGATACGGCATCGGCCCGCCAACAGACATGCTGGTCGGGACGGACGAGGACGATGCCGCTGTCGCGGGTTTCGCGGGCGCGTGCCCAGTCGCCAGTGTGGTCCATCACCGCGCGGCGCGGGCCGATCAGATGGGTGCGGATCGGCAGGCCCAATTCCGCGCCGACCATGGCCGCCGCTTCGACCCACGCCTCGCCACCGATACCGGTGAACAGGGTGAACTGGCCCTTGCCCGACAGATCGAGCGTCGAATGCTTGCCCCCCTTGCCATCGAACAGCCAGACATGCGGGATCCGCGCGCCGGGCCAGGTGGTCGGTGCATAGTGCAACTCGGCATCCTGCGGGAAAGCCGGTTCGGGCGCACCATCCGTGACGACAGCGGCTGATTTGTAGCGCTGGTTCATCTCGACGCCGTGGCAGTCGAACTCGTATTTCTTGAACGCGATGGCCTGCCGCAACGCCTCGCGCTGCGCCTCGGCCTCGGGGCCCGCGTCGCATCGCTTGTCCATGTTCTGCTGCATCACCACCGGATCGACCGAGTCCGTCAGGCCCAAAGCCTGGAAGATCGGGCCGAATTCGCCGATGGACTGGTTGGCGCGGGTGACGATCTGCTTGGCGACCGGCGCGCGTTCAGACGAGTAGGTGTCGAGCAGACCCTGCCCGGCTTGACCTTTCACGACATGGGCCAGCTTCCATGTCAGATTAAACGCATCCTGAATTGAGGTATTCGAACCTAACCCGTTCGAGGGCGGGTGGCGGTGCGCCGCATCCCCCATCACGAACACCCGGTCGGTCTGCATCCGGGTCGCGTGCACGTTGTTGACCGTCCAATAGCTGATGCCGGTCATTTCGATCTCAATCTCCGGGTCGCCGACCAGGCTGCGGATGATCGTCTTGGCTTGTTCGTCGGTCAACTCGGGCCGCGGCTGCGTGATGTCATAGCCCCACACGATCAGCCACTGGTTCCAGGGCCGGATCATGCGCACCAGCCCCATGCCGATACCGCCGACGTTCGACCCCGGCTGAAGCACCCAATACAGCACGCTCGGCCGGTGCGCGACATAGCGCGACAGGTCCATCTTGCACAGCAGGTTGATCGACCCCGCCACGCCCATCTGCCCCTCCAGCGGGATGCCGGCATGTTCGGCCACGAGGCTGTTGCCGCCATCCGCGCCCACCAGATACTTCGACCGCACGGTGAACTCTTTTCCCGTCAGCCGGTCCAGCACCGTCGTCGTCACCCCGTCCGCATCCTGGACATGCGCACGGTATTCGCACGACATCCGCGCTTGCGTGCCGCGCGCGCAGGCGGTCTTGAACAGCAACGGCTCCATGAACGTCTGTGGCAGGTCGTTCATCCGGGTCGGCGAGGCGATCAGATGCGCGGCTTGGCTGTGCGGTGCCATGCCCCAGCTCTTCATGCGCCCCAATTCTTCCCCGGCGAGGCTTTCGCAGAACACGTTCTCGCCCATCAGCTCCTTGTCGACCGCGTGCATGTAGGCCTCGGCCTCCACCTCTGGGCCAAGGTCCCGCAGCACCTCCATGGTGCGTTGGTTGGTGATGTGGGCGCGCGGGCTGTGGGCCAGCCAGCGATAGCGGTTGATCGCTATGTTCTCGACGCCGTAAGACGACAGCAGGGCGGCGGTGGCCGACCCCGCCGGGCCGGTGCCTACGATCAGAACGTCGGTGGTGATGTCAGCCATCGGTCACTCCTTGGGTTTGTCGGCAGAGCGGGCCGACCGCACCGCCACCAGTCGGCGGCGGATCGGAAACAGCTGGATGCCGGTTTTGTCAGAGAAAAGCCCCCACAACCCGTGCGGGGCGAACAACATGATGACGATGCCGAGCACACCCAGCGCCATCAGGTAGATCGAGCCATAGTCGGCGAAGAAGGATTGCAGCAGGAAGAAGATCAGCACGCCGATTATCGGCCCCTCGATGGTGCCGATCCCGCCGATGACGACGATGAAGATCACGTAGGCCGTCCAGTCGGTGACGGCAAAGGCGGCATCCGGGCTGATCCGGCCTTTCTGCAGATAGATAAGGCCCCCTGCGAGGCCGGTCCCGAAGGCCGCCGTCAGAAACACCACCCATTTCATTGTGCCCGCATCGACGCCCACCGCGCGAGCCGCCACCGCATTGTCGCGCACCGCCGCCAGCGCGAGGCCCCGTTTGGTGCGCAGCAGCCAGTAGATGCCGCCAATCGTCGCCACGCACAAAGCCAGCGCCAGCCAATAGGCAAGGATATCCCGCGCCGCAGCCGACCGCACGCCAAACAGCGCCTCGATCCCCGCCTGCCCCCACATATCGCCCGAAGCCTCTCGCGGCAGCGACGTGCCGGTGCCGCCCCCCACCGCCTTCCACTGCGCGACCGACAGCCGCACCACCTCGGCCACCACCCATGTCCCGATCGCGAAATAAGCCCCCGCCAGCCGGAAGGCGAAGAACGCCGTCGGCACCGCCACCAGCAGCGACACCACGCCAGACAGGATCAGCGCCGCCACCGGGTCCCACCCGAGCAGGATCGCCGCGCCGAACATCGCATAGCCGCCCAGACCCACGAACGCCTGTTGCCCGACCGACACGAGGCCCCCATAGCCCGCCAGCAGGTTCCAGAACTGCGCCAGCACCAGCATCGTCAGGATGAAGAACAGGTCTTGGATCAACCCGCGCGAGGCGAATGCAGGCAATGCGATCAGTACCCCGATCAGCACGACCCCCGCAATCCCGGCGATGGTGGACGACGTGGTGCGGGTTTCAACGCGGTACGCCATCAGTCGAACGCCCTCGGAAACAGCCCGCGTGGACGGATCAGCAGCACGACCAGAAACGCGATGTGCCCGGCAAGGATCTGCCATTCCGGGTTGATCGCCGCCCCCAGCGTCTGCGCCACGCCGATGATTACGCCCCCCGCCAGCGTGCCCCACAAGGACCCCAGACCGCCGATGATCACCGCCTCGAACGCATAAATCAGCCGCGCCGGCCCGATGGTAGGGTCGAAATTCGCCCGCATCCCCAGATACAGCGCCGCTATGGTCACCACGATCATCGCGATGCCCGTGGCCATCGCAAAGATGCCCTGCGGCTTGATCCCCATCAGGCTGGCCGTCACCGGATCATCCGAAGTGGCGCGGAACGCCCGGCCCAGTGACGTGCGGTAGAAGACCCAGTTCAGCGCCACGATCACCGCGATGGCCGAGGCGAACGTCAGCAACGGCATCACCCCCAGCGTCACCACCCCCAGATCGACCGAAGCGGTTTCCAGCGCCCCGGCCCCGACCCGCTGACTGTCCGCGCTGAACCCTTGCAACAGCACGTTCTGCACCACGATCGACAGCCCGAACGTGACCAGCAGCGGCGGCAGGATGTCCGATCCCAGCACCCGGTTCAGCACCACGCGCTGCAATCCCCACCCCAGCGCGAACATCAGCGGCACCGCGATCAGCGCGGCCAGGAACGGGTTCACCCCGGTCAGGCTGACCACCAGCAAAATCAGATACGCCCCCATCACAATCAGATCGCCATGCGCGAGGTTCACCAGCCGCATAATCCCGAACACCAGCGAAAGCCCCGCCGCGAACAGCGCATAAAGCCCGCCCAGCAGCACCCCTTGGGCAATCGTGTCGATCCAGTTCATGCGTGCGCCCCGAAATAGGCGTCGTGAATTGCCTCGCGCGACAACTCGCCCGGCGCGCCGTGCAGCGTCACCCGCCCCTCCATCATGCAATAGACGTGATCGGCGACCTTCATCGCCTGCCCGATGTCCTGCTCGACCAGCACCACGCTCGCCCCCGCCTCCTTGATCCGCGGCAGGGCCGCATAGATGTCGCGGATCACCACCGGCGCCAGCCCCAGCGAAATCTCGTCACAAAGCAGCACGCGCGGGTTCGACATCAGCGCCCGTCCGATGGCGACCATCTGCTGCTGCCCGCCCGACAGCGCGGTGCCCGGGTTCGACCGCCGCTCCTTCAGGATCGGAAACAGCCCATAGACCGCGTCCAGCCCCCACGGCCCCTGAACCTTGCGCCCGTAAGCCCCGATCAGCAGGTTCTCCTCGACCGACAGCGAGGGGAACAGCCGCCGCCCCTCCGGCACCATCGCGATCCCGAGGCCGGTGATCTCGTCGGCAGGCAGCGCCCCCACCGGCCGCCCCTCGAACAAGACCTGCTCCGGCGCGTTGCGCAGCACGCCCGAAATCGAGCGCATCAGCGTCGTCTTGCCCGCCCCGTTCGCCCCGATGATCGCCACGGTCTGGCCCGCAGCTAAGGAAACGTCCACCCCGAACAGTGCCTGAAAGTCGCCATAGCGGGCCGTCAGGCCGACCGTCTGCAAAAGCGTCATACCTCGATCCCCAAGTATATCTCGCGCACCTCGCGACTGGCCATGATCGTCGCCGGATCGCCGAGCCCGATGACCCGCCCGAAATCCAGCACCAGCAGCCGTTCCACGACCGAATTCAGCGCGTGCAGTACATGCTCGATCCAGATGATCGTCATCCCGCCCTGATGCAGCCGCCGGATCGTCGCCACCAGCGCCTGACACTCGCCCTCAGTCAGCCCGCCCGCAATTTCGTCCAACAGCAACAGCTTCGGCTGCGTCGCCATCGCCCGCGCCAGTTCCAGCCGCTTGCGCCCCAGCAGGCTCAGGCTCCCCGCCGTCTGGTTCGCACGGTCGATCAACTCGCAGCGTTCCAGCACGTCGGCACACAGGTCAGTCACCGTGCGCTCGGACAGCCCAGACCCGTAACTCGCTGCCACCACAAGGTTTTCAAACACCGTCAAGTTGGAAAACGGCTGCGGGATCTGGAAACTGCGCCCCACGCCCATCAGACAGCGCTGCATCGGCGAGACCCGCGTCACGTCCCGCCCGTCGAACGTGACCGTCCCCTTGTCCGCCAGAATGTTCCCGGTGATCAGGTTGAACAGCGTCGATTTCCCCGCTCCGTTCGGCCCGATGATGCCCAGCGCCTGCCCCTTGGGAACATCAAACGACACATCATCCGTGACCTTGAGGGCCCCGAAGCTTTTGCTGACGGACGACAGGGACAGGATCGACATGGCAACTCCGGTAAATGCCCCGCCCTGCATCGGGCGGGGCGGTCAGATCAAACGATGGCTTCCATCGTGCCCGCCGTCGGAATGTCGGCAAACCCGGTATTGTCCACGATGGTCAGATCGAACGTGCCATCCTCCTTGCGCCGCCACTGCCCGCCGACCAGCGGGGTCTTCGAGATGTTCTTGGCGGCAAACGGCGGCAGGCCCGCGCCATCGAACGCGACCTTGCCGACCATCGTGCTCAGGTTGGTCGCGGCAATCGCCTCGGCCACCGCCTCGGGATCGGTCGGATCGGACGCGCGGGTGATCACATCCGCCGCCATTTCGAACAGCGAATGGATGAACCCGATGGGCTGCGTCCACGGGCGCCCGGTGGCGGCGGTGAAACCTGCCGCGAGATCGGCAGCACTCTCGCCCGTCAGCGACGAGGTGTAGGGGTGCGAGGCCGACCACCACACTTCGGACGACAGGTTGTGGCCGTTCTCGCCCAGCGCCTCGACCGATTGCGGGAACAGGATCGCCTTCGCCACCGTCGCGGCCTTGGGCACGAACCCCTGCTGGCGGCACTGGTTCCAGAACGTCGTGAAATCGGGCGGGATCACCACGCCGGTCACGATTTCAGTCCCCGCCGCCTTGAAGGCGTTGATCTGGGCCGAAAAATCATCCGTCAGGTTCTGATACCGCCCCGGATCGACGGTGGTATAGCCCGCAGCGCTGAACCCGGGTGCCACACCCACGTTCGGGTCACCCCACGCGTTGCCATCGGCGTCGTTGGGGAACAGGCCACCGACCTGCTTGTTGGTGTCCAGTTGGTTCCACATGTTGGTGAAGACGCCGATCACATCCTCAAGTCCCCAGAAATAGTGGTAGGCAAAGTTGAACGGCTGCCAGCTGGCCGGATCGCCCGGATTGCCCTGCTGCCCGATGAAGAACGGCTGCCATGGCGCCATGGTGGAAATCACTGGCACGCCTTCGGCTTCGCACACCGTCGCCACCGGGTTTGTGGTTTCGGGGGTGGACGCCACCAGCATCAGGTTGATCTCGTCATCGACGATCAGCTCTTGCGCCACCTGTGCTGCCCGGTTCGGGTTCGACTGGCTGTCCTTGACGATCACCTCGACCGTCAGACCCTTTTCGGCCGCCACGCGGGTAAAGGTTTCGATGGTGAACGCGTCAGCTTCGGCGAATCCCGCCAGCGGGCCGGTCTGCGGGCTGACATAGCCGATCTTTACGGCCGCCCCCTGTGCCAGCGCGGGCATCGCAAGGCCCGACGCACTGACGGCAAAGCCCGATGCTGCGGCAGTTTTCAACAAGCGTCTTCTGGTGATGATCATGGTGTGTCTCCTCCCAAAGGTTTCGTTGGTCAATCCGGCCGCCGCCCCTCCCAGGCGTTATGCAGCAGGTGGCGGATGTCGTCGCGGTCAAAGGCGCGCGGGTTGTCATAGGGGTTGGCGGTGGCAAGGTCGGCCGCACGGTCGAGGTCGGCCTCGGTCAGGCCCAGATCGCGCAGCGCGAGCGGCGCGCCGCAGGCAGAGGCGAAATCCCACAAACCACCGCCGACGCTGCCAAAGATCTCGGCCACCGGGGCCAGCAGATCGGGCACGGCAACGGCGTTGAACGCCGCCGTATGCGGGATAAGGATCGCATGGGTTTCGGCATGCGGCATCCCGAACGACCCACCGATCGTGTGGCACAGCTTGTGGTGCAGGGCCATCGCGGCATAGCCAAGGCCCGTGGAACACAGCCATGCCCCGTACAGAACCTGCGCCCGCGCGTCGCGGTTCAGCGGATCGGCCACCACCACCGGCAACCCGGTCTTGAACGCCTTCATCGCCTCGACCGCCATCGCCGACAGGATCGGGTTGCCGTCCTTGGCGTAAAGAACCTCCACCCCGTGCGCGATGGCGTTCAGCGCCGACGTGACGGTCATCTGCGCGGGCAGCGTCAGCGTCAGGTCGACGTCATAGATCACCACCTCGGGCCGGATCGCGGGGTCACGCTTGGTGGTCTTTTGCCCCCCCGCCGTTTCCCCCAGGATATCGGTCATCTCGGACCCGGCATAGGTCGTGGGCACCACCACCTGATCGGCCCCGGTGCGCAGGGCGATGGCCTTGGCCAGCCCGATGGTCGAACCGCCCCCCACCGCCACCACGCAGTCCGCGCCGAGGTCACGAAATGCCGTCACCGCCGCCTCCGACACCTCGACCGGCGTGTGCATCGTGGCGTCGGTGAACACACCCGCCGCCAGTCCGCCCAGCGCGTCGGCAAGCGCCTGCGCCTCGGCCGCCTGATGCGGGGTCGACAGGACCAGCGCCGCGCGGGGGCCGAGCCGTTCGACCTCGGCCCCCACCTGACCCAAGGTGCCGCGCCCGAAGATCACCCGCGACGCAATGCCGGGAAACGTGAAGCCGTCACGCAATGACATGGGTATCCCCTTGATAAACCGTCTCGCCAGCCCGCACCGCGACCAGCATCGCTTCAAGCGCATCAAGTTCGGTCCGCGTCACCGCATGTTCACGGCCCGGAAACAGATCGCTGCGCACCCGCGCGCCCGCCTGCGTCAGATCGCCCAGCATGGCATGGAACGCCGGGGCCGGTATCCAGGGATCGGCATCGCCGCAACTGGCATAGACCGGCATTTTGCCCAGCGCGCGCACCGGCAGATCGTCGGCCACCGTGCCCACCCGGCAGCCGGTGAAAAGACAGGCCCCCGCGACCGGCCCCTGCCGCAACAGATACTCGGCCGACAGGCACGCGCCTTGCGAAAACCCCGCCAGCACGACCGGCCCGTCGGCTTGCGCGACCAGCCGTTGCAGCACGGCCAGCGACTCTGTCAGTTCCGCCTTGGTCACATCCGCCAACGGGTCGATGGCGCGCGCCACATACCAGCCCGGGCCCGCCGACTTCGGCAGCACAAAGCGAACCCCCGGCACCTCGAGATGCGACACGATCATCCGCACCATGTCGTCGGGCGACTGCCCGCGCCCGTGCACGACGATGCAGATCACCCCGGCATCGCCCGCGGTCGCCTCGAAGGTCAGCGGTTCCGCCATCAGAACGACGCCGGTTCCAGACCGGCTTCCATTTCGGCCTGCCGATCCGCGAACCACGGCGGGAACACCAGGGTCGAGCCGATGGCATCCGCCGGTTCGTCCTTGGCCCAGCCGCCCGGCACCGTCCACGCGATTTCGAACAGCGCACCCCCGGGCGAGCGGACATAGCAGGATTTGAAATACATCCGATCCTTCTGCTCCGAGATGTCGGTGAAACCCAGGCCTTCGATATGCGCGCGCAATTTCAGTTGGTTGGCCTCGTCACCGGTGTTCAGGGCAAGGTGGTGAATGGTGCCGCCCGCCAGCGTCCAGGTGCCCTGCGGCACACCGGGTTCGTGCAGCACCTCCAGCACGCTCGTCGGGCCGCCTGCGTTCGGGACCGAAAACACCAGCCCCTCATGCGTGTCGGCGATCTTGGTCAACGGCAGCGCGATGGTCAGGAAATCGTCCATCGCCGCGCGGTCCTGCACTGAAACGGCAGCCCCGTAGATGCCCTTTATGCCGTGTTCGGCGCCGATGCCCTGTGCTTCGTTCACGATCGAAGGCCGTGCATCGCCCGGATTTTCCACCAGCTCGTGCGGGATGCCGCAAGGATGCTTGAAGCTCACTCGATCAGCCCCGAACCGGGTGATCTTTTCCGCCGGGATGCCGCGTTCGTTCAGGCGGTTCACCCAGAAGTCGGACGTGCCGACCGGAATCGCCTGCTGCACGATCTTGGACTGGTTCGATCCGCGCCGCCCGTAGACCGCCGGTTTGCGGAACGGAAACGTGGTGATGATGGTGGACGCATCGCCGTTCCGCCCGCCATAATACAGATGGTAAACCGGCAGCACGCCATCGAACAGCACGGTGCGCTTGACCGAATGCAGCCCCAGCGCCTTGGTGTAGAAATCGAAATCCTCCTGCACGCCGTCGGTGCACAGGGTCAGATGATGATAGCCGGTGATCAGCGACATGGGATACTCCTGGCAACAGGGATTGGCGGATCAGGGAAGGGCTTGGCCGGGGGCCAGCACGAAACGAAAGGTGGCGACCAAACCCTCGACCGGGTCGGGCGACAGGTCTGTCAGCAGGGCGGGGTGCACGCAGCACAGCGGATCGCGGTCGATGGCCGGATCGGCGCGGTCGAACACATGGGTCGTCAGGGTCTGAAAGCCCGGCGCGCTGATGCGAAAGTGCAGATGCGCGGGGCGGCGCGTCGGCAGCCCCAGCCCCGCCATCAACCGCCCCACCGGTCCGTCGTCCGGGATCGCATAGCCCGCAGGCCGCACGGTACGCACCGTCAGCCGCCCGCCGGGCCCGCTGCGATAGGTGCCGCGCAGGTTGAAATCGGGCTGCAGGTCGGGCTCCTGGTTTTCATAAAGCCCCGCCGCGTTGGCCTGCCAAACCTCGACCAGCGCGCCGTCGACGCCCGTCCCGTCCAGCCCCGTCACCGTCAGGTCCAGCCGCAATCCCGCGCCCTGCCGGTCCAGCGAGATGCTATCGCCATCGCTGCGGTTCGGCGCGCCGGTGCGGTAGAAGGGACCTGGCATCGTGTTGGGCGTCGCCCCGGCGGGACGGTGAGCGGTGTGAACCTCGATCGCGCTGGTCAGCCCCAGAACATCCGACAGCAGCACCCATTCTTGCCGCTTGTCGTTGCACGCCTCGCCCACCTCGGTCAGAAACCCGATCACCGCGCGCAGGTCGGAGCGGCTGGCATTGGTCATGCGGATGATGTCGGCAAAGGCAGCCAGCAGCAGCGCCAGCGCATCCGCCAGCCTGCGATCCTGCGCCGCCGCCGTGCGGGCCGCAAAGGCGTGCACGAACGCCATGTCGGCATGGGCCTTGGTCTGACCGTCCATCTCCCCGCGCCCCTCCCAAAGCACTGCGTTACAGCCTAGACGCTGCAAAGTGCTTGAGGATCATTTTCTTTCTGATTAGCATACCAAATTGATATGAAGATCGAGGAACGCCATCTGCTGCAACTCGCCGCCGTGGTCGAGGCCGGCGGCGTCACCGAGGGCGCCGCGCTGATCGGCCTGTCGCAGCCCGCCGTGTCGCGCACCCTGTCGGCGATCGAGGCGCGGCTGGGCGAGCCGCTGTTCGAACCCGGCCGCCGTCCGCTGGTGCCCACGCTGCTGGGACGCCAGTTGGCCGCGCATGGCAAGGTGATATGGGAGGCGTCGCGCAAGGCGTCCGAAACCGTACAAAGCTTTCGCCGCGGCAGCCTCGGCACGGTGCGGGTGGCGGGCGTGCCGTTCTTCATGGACTGCTACATAAGC
The DNA here is from genome assembly GCA_031398695.1 of Paracoccaceae bacterium. Classification (GTDB taxonomy): domain Bacteria; phylum Pseudomonadota; class Alphaproteobacteria; order Rhodobacterales; family Rhodobacteraceae; genus JAIYDJ01. Next base: position 75,875 of record JANNNU010000127.1, read on the forward strand.
CGAATGATCGGCGAGTTTCAACGGCTTGAACCCGACATCCGCATCGACCAGTCCTACGGCAACCTGCCTGAACTGCAGGCCGGGATCAAATCGAACCAGCTCGACCTCGCGATCTGCCCCATCGGCCTCGTCGATGCAGGCTCGGGGTTCGATTTCACCGAGATCCTTCCCGGCCGCAACATCCTCGCGTGCCGCACCGGCCACCCCCTGCTGAAACGCCGCAAGATCGGCGCGCCCGACCTGCTCGACTACCCGTGGATTGCCCCCCTGCCCGGCTCGCCCCTGCTCGCTGACCTGCACTCCATCCTGCTGTCGATCGGGATGAGCGAGGTCGCCATCCGCTATTCCGGCGGGTCGCTGCTGTCGGTCTACAATTATCTGGAGGAAACCGACGCGTTGACCGTGCTGCCCCATTCGGTGGTGTTCGCCTTTCGCAAGACCCGCCAGGTCACGGTTTTGCCGGTCGCCATCCCGCAGCCCGAACGCAGCTTGGGCATCCTGCGGCTGGCGGGCAGCCCGCGCCTGCCCGCCGCAGATAAGTTTGCCCGTCACATCCAGACCCAGTTCGGAGATCTGACCCGCCTCATCAAGCGCCATGAAGAGGCAGTGGTCTGGGGCGGCTGACCGCAACGCAGCGATCCGTCACACAGGCGTTACAAAGCTGTTGAAGCACCGTTACGTCACCCGCCTATCCAAGGATCAAGTCCACCCTAGCCTCAACCCTCTGCCGGAGAGTCGCCAATGAAACGCATCCTTCTGTCGGGCGTAGCCCTTGCCCTGCTGTCCACCGCTGCCACTGCACAGGACCTGCCACAGGCGTCGAGCCCGTGGTTCACCGCGGCGGAGGCGACCATCGCCGAACGTCTGGCGCTCCAGCCCAACACCGGCACCGCCAAAAACGTGATCCTGTTCACCGCCGACGGCAACGGCGTCGGCACCAACTACGCCATCCGCCTGTTCTCGGGCCAGCTCGCGGGCGGCCTCGGCGACGACTACGTCCAGCCGTTCGAGGCGTTCCCGAACGTGGCGCTGGTCAAAACGTATTCGTCCAACGGCCAGACCCCCGATTCCGCTCCCACCGCCATGGCGATGAACTCGGGCGTCAAGGGCAAGAATGGCATGATCAACGTTCTTGACACCGTCAACGTCAGCGATTGCGCCGCCGGTGCCAGCGCCGGAACCAAGCTGTTCGCGGAAATCGTGTCGGAAATGGGCAAGTCGGTCGGCGTCATCTCGACCGCTCGCATCACCCACGCCACCCCGGCTGCCGTCTATGCCCGCAGCGTGAACCGTGACTGGGAAGACGTGTCGCTGATCCCCGAAGGCTGCGCCCAGAAGGATATCGCCGACCAGCTGATCGACCAGATGAAGGCCGGCGTGATCGACATCGCGCTGGGTGGCGGCCGACAGCACTTTCTGCCCGCCGGTGTGACCGACGTGGAAGGCAAGGAAGGCAAGCGCACCGACAGCCGCAACCTGGTCGACGAAGCCACCGCCGCCGGCGCGTCGGTGGTGTTCGGCGCCGATGACTTCGCCGCGCTGACCATGGGCAACAACGCCCCGGTCCTCGGCCTGTTCGAAGCCAGCCACATGCAGTACGAGCAGGATCGCTCGGGCGAACCGTCGCTGGCCGAAATGACCGAAGCCACGATCAACGCGCTGGCGACCAACGAAAACGGCTTCTACCTGTCGATCGAAGCGGGCCGCGTCGACCACGCGAACCACGCCGGCAACCTGCACCGCGTGCTGGTCGACGGCAAAGCCTTCGCCGACGCGATCGCCAAGGCAATGGAACTGACGAACCCCGAAGAGACGCTGATCATCGTCACCGCCGACCATGAGCACGCCATCTCGTTCAACGGCTACTGCGGCCGCGGCTCGAAAATCACCGGCCTGTGCATGCTGGAAAACGAATCCGGCGTCGAGCACACCGGCGAACCGGCTCTGGCCGCCGACGGCAAACCCTACACCGTGGCGGGTTACCTGAACGGTGCGGGTTCGGTCATGGTCGAACAGGCCGACAAGACGTTCTCGGGTTCGCGTCCCGACCTGACCGAAGAGCAGGCGATCGACCCTGATTACCTGCAGCAGGCCCTGATCCCGATGTCGTCGGAAACCCACTCGGGTGAAGACGTCGCGGTGTTCGCGCGCGGCCCCTGGGCGCACCTGTTTGGCGGCGTGATCGAACAGAACGTGATCTTCCACGTAATGAACCACGCCATCACCCCGAAGTGATCTGACGCAACGCCCTCGTAGGCCCCGGGCAACCGGGGCCTGCGTTCGTTTGCAATGCTGTCGCGTCCCAGCGTTATACTATCACTTGAATGGAGACGCCTATGATTCGCCGCACCCTGCTTGCCGCCGCGTCGCTGATGCTTGTGCCCCGGTCGATCCTGGCAGCCGAGGACGCGCCGATCCGACTGCGCGACCTTTACAACAAGGATCGCGGGTTTTCCGACCTTGCCCTGTCGCGTACGGGAACCCGGCTGACCGTCGCGGGCTTCATGGCACCGCCGCTGAAGGCCGAGTCGGTTTTTTTAGTGCTGACCAAGATGCCGATGGCAGTCTGTCCGTTTTGCGAGCCCGGCTCGCCCTGGCCCGATGACATTCTCGCGGTCTATGCCAAACGTGTGGTCGATGTGATCCCGTTCAACGTGCCGATCGTGGTGACCGGCGTGCTGGAACTGGGTGACCAGGTGGACCCCGACCTGGGGTTCTATTCCAAGGTCCGGCTGACCGATGCCACCTATGACCGAGCGTGACGGATGACCCCTGCCCTGCGTGTCGAACAGGTTCGCGTGGCGGGCGGCGATGGACGGATCCTTTTGGACATCGACCGTCTGGAGGTGTCTGCAGGGCAAAGCGTTGCCCTGCGCGGGCCGTCGGGTGCGGGGAAATCGACGCTGCTGCACGTGCTGTCCGGTCTGGTGCGGCCCGCGCAGGGCCGGGTGGTCTGGGGTGACACCGATCTGACCGCACTGTCGCAAGACGCACGCGCCGCGTTCCGCCGCCAGACGCTGGGCCTGATCTTTCAGGACAGCCACCTGTTCGAAGAGCTTTCGGCACTGGGCAATGCCGCGCTGGCCAGCGCCTTTGCGCCCCGCGCGGACCGCAAGGCCCTGCGGGACGGCGCAGCAGGCTGGCTGGCGCGGCTGGGTCTTGGCACCGAAGGCCTGCGCGCGGTCGACAGCTTTTCGGGCGGCGAGCGGCAGCGCATCGCCGTGGCGCGCGCGTTGGCGGGCAGCCCCGCCGTGATCCTGGCAGACGAGCCGACGGCGGCGCTGGACCGTGGCAACGCCGATACGCTCGGGGCCGATCTGGTTGCGGCGGCGACGGCGGGTGGATGCACGCTGATCGTGGTCACGCACGATGCGGCGCTCGCGGGCCGGATGCGAGCTTCTCGCGGCGGCGGCCGCAAACTTCTCCCGACGAGCGGTGGATGGGCTGGTCGCCACGGAGCGCGGCCCGGGGCTCGTGGAGCAAGGCCTGATGCTGGCCACGGCCCTCGCTCCGGTCATCGGCTACGACGAGGCGGCGAAGCTCGCCAAAGATGCGCTCAAGAGTGGGCGGACCATTCGCGAACTCGCCCTTGAGCGTGGGATGGCCGCGGCTGACCTGGATCGACTCCTGGATCCCGCGGCGATGACGGAACCGGGCTTGGACGGAGGTCCGGCCGGCGGCTGATCGGCCTCCTCAGGCCGCGACGGCCGCCACGGATGTTCCGCCCAGTACCGCATCCGCGACGAAC